>JBEEPE010000398.1:0-10432 GCA_041191265.1 Verrucomicrobiota bacterium
CAGAACTCGCCCGCACCCAAGCCTCCGCCGGACTCCTCATCTCAGCCCAGCAAACCACCGAACGCACCCTCCGCGAAAACCCCAATCACCCCGCCAAAACCAGCCTCCTCCTGCTGAACGCACGACTGCTCGAAGCCGCTGGAAACCTCCCAGAAGCCGCTTCACTCTACCGAAATCTCGCCGAGCTAACCCCGCCCGCTCCCGAAAAAGCAGACGCCCTCGCCGACTGCATCCGCGCAGCGAGCACCATGAACAACCCCAGCCTCCTCGAGCGCTGCCTCGCCGATTTCACCGAATCGTTCCCCCAAGACCCTCGCGCACGCGACTTCCTCCACCAACTTTTCCGCATGCGCCTGTCGGCCAACAATTACCGCGCAGCCGCAGAAAGCGCGCTCCTCTTCAAAACAGCCTTCCCCGCCGACCCAGCCTCCTCCGCCATCTACGCCTTCCCCCTCCTCGCTCAAGCCGGCGACCACGCCGCAGCCGTCAAAGCCTTCCAACAAGAAAAAGATCTTCCCACCTTCGTCCACTCCCCACAACGCACCGCACTCGCCATCGAGGCCATGCGCCAATCAAAGGAAAAAGACGCCTACGCACTCATCCTCCCTCTCGCCAACGAATACGCCCAACTCACCGGCGATCCACAGTTCCAAATCGCCGCCCTCGAAACCCTCCCAGACCTCAGTCCCGACTTCATCCCTTCCACCCTCGAACTCGCCCGCAAACTCACCCCCACCCTCTCAAAAACCAACTGGAGAAATCGCCTCCGAACCGCCCTCGCAGCCGCCCTGTTCAAATCCAAGGACTTCGCCGCGTGCGAAAAAGAAACAGAACTCGTCCTTGCAGACGACCCCGCGCACAGCACCGCTTGGGACCTCCATCTCAACGCAGTCGCCGCTGACAAACGCCCGGACGCTCACGATAAACTCCTGACCAAAGCGCTCGCATCCGTCGCTACCCTGAAAAATCAATCCCAACAAATCGTCGCCCGAAGCCAAATCACCGCACGCCTAGCCCAAGCAGCGGCACGCTCCAAAGACCTCGATAAAACCCTCAAATACTCCGTCGACTTCCTCGAGAAAGACGGACTCTCAAATGGCGCAGAATCCGTCGTCAAAGCCGCAGCCGATGCCGCGTTCGACGGACTCGCCGCCGCAACCAAAGCCAGAGACGACGCCGAAGGCGCCCTCCAAACCGCCAAGAGCGCCGCAAATAAAGCGGCTGACGCGGCAAAGAAGAATCTCCCGCCCGCGGAAAAAGAAGCAGCGCAGAAAGCACAAGCCGCCGCCACCGCCGCGCTGGACGATGCCACCAAGAAAGCAGCAACTGCACAGACGCAGCTGGACTCCGTCAAAACACGGTCCATCAGCGCATTCGACAAAATCGTCGCCGCCCTCGAAAAGTTCCTCGCACGCTGCCCCGCAGCCGTCGGCGCAGCACCCACCTTCGAAGCCCATTTCAAGCCCTACCTCACCTCGACCACCAAAGCCGCGTCCCCCGAATCCAAACGCCTCGCTCAAGCAATCCAGCAAGGCTCTCGAAGCGATATCCCCGGCATCGCAGCCCTCTACTCCGATCGTGCAGCAGGCAACTGGGCGAAATGCGCAAAAGCCGCAGAACCCATTTTGCAGCGCGTCCTCGAAAAAGGCGGTCTCACCGCGTTCGAAACCGCCCCTCACATCATCGCCATCTACGCCAACGCAGGCCTCTGGGAGAAAGCGACAGAAGCTTCCAAAAGCTTCCTCGCAAAGTTCCCCACCGCCACCCACACCCTCTCCAATCTCACCCAAGCCGCACTCCAACTCGGCGCCCCAAAAAATCGCGACGCCATCACGCTGCTAAACGCAACCCTCACAAAGGCAACCTCCCTCTGGCCCCTCCCAACCACAACCGCCATCTACGACGAAGCCCTCGCCATCGCTGAACAAAACCGCCTCCCCAGCGAAATGGAGTCCCAGCTGAAAGCGCTCTCCACAGCGCTGCCCAACCACAGCAGCCTCCCCGAACTCCAACGCCGCATCGGCGTCGCACACGCCGCCACCGGCGACGTCGCAAACGCAAAGAAACACCTCGCCCTCGCTCTCGAACAATCCCGCAAGCTCCACGCCGAGTGCAATATCCTCCTGTCCATGGCCATCGCCATGCCCGACGAACACAGCACCATCCTCCCCCTCATCCAAACCCAACTCGCGAACCCAAAACGCGGCCCTCTCCAAACCTCGCTCCTGCTCCAAAAAGCCCAACTCCTCGCCGCCGCAAACAAAGAAGCCGAAGCCATCGCCATCCTCCCCGCCATCGTCGAACGCAAAACCGACCTCACTTGGCGATCCACCCCCAACCCCACCCCCTTCCTCGAAAAACTCGCCAAAGACCTCGTCACAAAAACTCCCGAAGACTTCGCCCCAACTGACCTCGCCACCCTCGAGTCCGCCATCACCCTCGGCAGCCTCCCCAACCACCTCCCCGCCCTCGCCCTCCGACACGCCCAACAACACCAACCGCTCGACGCCGCCCGCACCATCGCGCGCCTCATCGCCGCCACCAGCCCCAATGACCCCGGTAGCGTCTCAAGCTTCACCAGTCTCGCCCAAAAACTCGACGAGTCCGGACTCCCCGAACTCGCCGGACTCACCCTCCGACAAACCATCAACCGAGCCACCGGCGTCGACCCCAAACTCCGCGCCCAAGCCTCCCAAGCCCTCTTCAGCCTCAGCAGCAAACGCAAGTTCGCCGCCGTCGAAATCGACGAAAAACTCGAATGGTCTCCCCTCCTCAAATCCGCCGTCAGCCTCCGCATGGGCGATCCCACCTCCGCATGGAAAACCTTCGAGTCCAACGAAGCGCTCCTCGCAAAACACGAAGACAAACTCCCCGCCGATTACCTGCGCTGGCTCTCCGAACGACTCATCCAACGCGAAGACGAAACCTCCCGCACCACCGCCGAAAAAATCCTCCGCCGCTGGATCATCGCAAACGAAGCCTCCAAATCCGTTCCCGAAGACGAGAAAGCCAAAACCCAACTCCAACTCGCAGACCTCTACTTCAAATCCCTCCGCTACGACCTCGCCCGCGCAGAAAGCGCCTCCCTCATCGAACGCTTCCCAAACACCGCCGAAGCCACCGACGCCCAATTCCGCATCGGCGAATGTTACCTCAACCAAAAGATGTACATCGACGCCGCAAAAATCTTCGAGCGTCTCGCAAAGGCAAAAGACAAAATGACCGCCAGTCGCGGCGAATTCCTCCTCGGCGCCCTCGCACAACAACGCGGCGATACCGAAGACGCTAAAGCACGCTTCCGTAACGTGATGGACCTCGCACCCCGAAGCGATGTCGCCGACGCAATCCTCTTCCGCCTCTCCGAACTCTACGGACAAGAAAACCGGTTCCGCGACGAACTCATGCTCCTCCGCAGCATCGGCCTCATCGGAAGCAGCGCCAAACAATGGCACACGCCTGGCCTCCCTCTCAACGTCGTCATCCAAGACGCCGACCTCGGCGTCAGCCGCGGACAAAGCCACGTCCCCGTCACCGTCACCACCACCTCCGGAGATACCGAATCACTCAAACTCGAATCAGGCTCCGCCGGCAAAGGCTTCTTCCAAGCAGAACTTCCCACCGAACTCGGCACCCCAAAACCCGGTGACGGTATCCTCCAAGTCAACGGAACCGATTCCGTCCATTACGATTATCCCGAGGAGTTTAAAAAACAGTTCACCTCCGCCATCCCACCCAAAGCCAATATCCGAATCGCCGCTGATGCCGACTTCCGTGTCTCCGCCACCGAAATCAAAGAAGAAGAAGAAATCCCCTTCGAAGAACGACTCCGGCAACAACGCCAACGCGCAAACCGTCAGGCAGGTATCGAGTTCCGTCAGGATTTCCGGAAAGCCTCCGACCTCAAACCCGGCAACCTCATCTACCTCCAAGTCAAGGACGCTGACCGCGACGTCAGTAACGAAAAGGACACCGTCAAAGTCCTCGTAACCTCCGTCAGCGGAAGCTCCGCCACCGCCACGCTCACCGAGACTGAAATCCACTCAGGCCTCTTCCGAGGCACGCTCAATACCGTCGAAATCCCGGCCGACATCTTCGCCAGCGATCGCGCCATCAACGGTGAAGCCGTTCGCGCCATTGACGGCAATCCCAAGACCGCATGGGAAGCCCTCGGTGACGGACGATCCCCCAAATCGCTCGTGCTCGACCTCAAAGAGAAAACCGCCCTCGGCAACCTCCTCTGGCAAAACGACCCAGCCTTCAAAGACAAACTCCCGCTCGAATACGCCATCCAGTCGTCCGACGACCTCAACACCTGGAAAACCGTCGCCGCGACCAAGAAGTTCTCAGCCACCAACCCCGAACTTCAGAGCCGCATCGAAACCACTACCCAAGGCAATGCCGTCAACACCGCCATCAACCTCAAAGGCACAGAAGCCCGCTACGTCCGGATGCTCATCGAAAAATATTCCGGCACCGCACCACGCATCGCAGAACTCCGCGTGCAAAGCCCAGAAGGCGGTGCCCTCGTGCCCCGCAGCTCCGACACCCCCGCGACCGCAACCGCCGCCAATGCCGACGGGCTCCGCCTCACCCCAAGCGACCGCATCACCGCGACCTACGACGACGAAGTCAACATCGCTTCCCTCGGCAAACCGCGCGCTCTCTCCCAACAACTCCAAGCAACCTACTACAACGCAAAACTCGACTTCATCGCCTACGAGTTCAGCGCCGCAAACGGACAAAACATTCCCGATCGACTCATCAAACAAGTCCGTCGCGTCGCCCCAGGCCAACGCTTCGTAGTCCGCATCACCGATTACGATGCCGACGCCTCAGAAGACCGCGATAAAGTGCAGTTCACCCTCAAAACCGCCGACGGCTCCATCGAAAAAACCCTCGAAGCCATCGAAACCGAACCCTTCAGCGGGGTCTTCACCAAAGAAGTCGACGTCTGGTCCGAAGAACGGCCCGACGGACTAAAACTCACCCCAGGCGTCCTCCTCGAGGCCACCTACGAAGATCGCCAAAATACCGACCCAGGCGCTCCCGTAAAACGCCTCGCATCCCTCGAAGCCGCCACCACCGCCGAACCGCAAATCGCCTTCGTCCGCAGCACAACGTCCACCGACAAAACAGGCCGCGAACACCTTGAGTTCACGTCCTCACTCCAAACGGAGGCGCCCCCCATCAAAACCGTCGCCTTCCGACCACCCCTCACCATCGAAATCGTTCACCCAACCGTAGCCCGCGATTCCTTCAGCGAAATCACCATCAACCTCACCACGTCAGGGGGCGCCTCCCTCGACGTCATCTGCCCCGTCGCAGAAGTGCCCGGATCCAAGCCCAATGGCAAACCTGGCACCGACACCGCACTCGATGCCGGTCGGTTCATTGGCCAAGTCTTTATGCAACTCGGAGACAAAGACTCTCCCACCACCACCGTCCTCGAACCCGGCGATACCCGCACCCTCGTCCCCCGCCGCAACCCCGCCAATCGCCAAGAACAATCCCTCGCAAACGTCGTCCCAGTCCTCAACCTGAACGGACAGGACATCATCACGGTAACGTACACCGTCGAAGGAAAAACCTACACCGACCAAGCCCGTCTCCTCGTCCCAGCAAGCGCCGCATTCACCGACAGCACCTACGACAAACCCGTCGAATCCCTCTACATCGGCGACAAAGTCTTCCTCTCCGTCAAAGACCTCACCGCGGACGCAACCCCAGAGCGCGATAGCATCACCGTCTCCATCACCACTGAACGCGGGGAACGCTTCTCCGCACCATTGCTCGAAACCCTCGGTCATTCCGGCGAGTTCACCGGAAGCTTCACGCTCCACCCCGGCGAAAAGCCCACCCCCGACGACGACCGCCTTGAGGCGTGGTTCGGCGACCCCGTCCATCTGCTCTACAAGCCAGCCTCCGCCGACGCCCAACCCGCAGAACGCACCGTCAACGTCGTCAAAGGAACCGACGGCAATCTCCTCGTCTTCGAAAAGAAATTCGCCTCAGAAAAAGTCGCCATCGAATCCCAGTTCCGCATGGCAGAGGCGTTCTTCGAACTGTTCAAAAACTACCGCGCCGTCAAACAGGAAACCCTTTCCAACCAAGCCCTCAACGACGGGATGCAAATCCTCAAAGAACTGCGCCGCGATTATCCCAGCAAACTCTACGAGGCCCGAACCGACTACCTCCTCGGCCAGTTCTCGCAAGAACTGAAGAACTACGACGATGCCGTCGCCCATTACAAACGCATCGTTCAAAACCACCCCGAAAGCCCCCTCGCCCCCGACGCCCAATACAAACTCGGACAATGCCACGAAGAACGGAACGACATGGAATCCGCCAGCGCCGAGTACGTCTCGCTCGCCTACACCTGGCCAGACAGCCCCCTCGTCGCCAACGTCATCGTCCGTATCGCCGAATACTTCTACACGCGGAAGGAGTTCCCCACCGCCGCAGAAGTCGCCAAAAAGTTCGTCGAACGTTTCCCCCAACATGACTGGGCTGAACGCATGCTCTTCCGCGCCGCCCAATGCTGGTTCAAAGCCGATCAGTTCGCCAAAGCAGGCACCGAGTTCGATCTCCTCGTGGAAAACTACCCGCGCAGCACCTTCCGACCCGACGCACTCTTCTGGTCCGGCGAATCTTACCGCAGCGGCGGCCAACTCGAAACCGCCTACCGCCGCTACAAACGCACCACCTGGGACTATCCCGAAAGCGAAGCCGCCAAATACGCGCGCGGAAAACTCATCACTCAGGAAATGGTCAATATCGCCGATCGCGACACCCAACCCCAATAGCTCCCACGCCTCCCATGCAACCCAACTCATCCCCCGTCCGCTCCGCGGTTCCACCCCGCATCCTCTGGATGTGGACCGGCGTCTCCGCACTCCTCCACACCGTCTTCATCGGCGGCCTTTGCGTCGTCAGCCACCTCGACGCACAAAAACGCGACGCCACCGCAAAAGCCAAAGCCGCCGAAACCACCCCCCAACCAGATCCCGCACCAGACGCCGCAACGCCATCCCCAACGCCCGCCGCACCAAACTCACAAACTGCCGCGCCAACTCCCCCCAACACGCCGCAGCCCGCCGCAAACCCCGCCGCCCCCGCAACCACCGTCACCACTCCCGCTGCGCAACCCCCAAAGCCCGCAACACCACCAACGCCAACCGCCGACAAACCAGCACCACCCTCCGCCGAGAAAATCCTCGGCATCGACAAAGTCGCAAAACCCGACGACGCCCCAAAAAGCGCCAACCCCTTCTCCAAAAAAGACGACGACCTGCTGAAAGACCTGAAGTAACCCCAGCACCCCCGCAGTGAGCGACGCCACCGCCAACGCACTCCCAACCCGCAAGGTCTGGAACCCGTTCAACCCCAATGCCATTTTCTGGCAAGGGAAACACGGCCGCCTCCATCGCTTTGTCTCCGCGTCCGTCCTCCTCCACCTCGCCCTCATCCTCTCCACCTCCCTCGGCCCACTCCTCCCCGGTTGTAAAAAAACGTACGACCTCGTCAAAGGCTCCGGCAAACCCAACGCCATGATCCGCCAAATGAAAGTCGAAGTGCGGAAGGTCCAACGCAAAAAAGTCCTCGTTAACCCAAACAGCCCCATCGTCTTCGAAGTCCCACCCCTCGAACTAACCCCACTCAACCTCAAAGAGGTCACCGCAAACGAATACAAAATCGGGCAAGGCGAAGGCGCCGGTCCCGCCGGCTATGCCGCCGGTCGCGACGGAGCCAAATTCAGCCTCGTCCGCGTCCGCTACGAAGGCGGCAACTGGGACTTCAACCTGCGCAACGGCGCGGACGAAAACCTCACCAAAGAGTTCGGACGCCGCGCCAAAATGCCCGTCTCCACCGTCCCCAAAGACTCCACGTTCGCCGAACTCGGGAACTACGTGAAAGGCAAGGCGCCTCCCGTCGTCCTCATGTGCGGCAGCTACAACTTCCGATTCGATCCACGCGACACCAAAGCCGTCCGACGCTACCTCCTCGACAATCACGGCATGATCCTCGCCGACAACGGAGGCAACCAGTTCCACGCCGCCTTCCTCCGCTTCATGCAGCAAACCCTGCCCGACGTCTCCCCCGTCGTCGTCCCAGCCGATGACCCCCTCTACCAAGCCCCCTATCCCCTGCCAGGTTGCCCCCCGCTCTGGGCGCACAGCGGAACCCGCGCACTCGGTTGGAAAAAAGACGGGCGCTGGGTCGCCTACTACCACCAAGGATCCCTCTCCGACGCCTGGAAAGATACCCACGGCGGTACCACCGCCGAATCCGCCGAAATGGCCTACCAACTCGGCGTCAATATCCTCGCCCAAACCATGGCGTCCTACAGCGAATGGAAACTCACCACCGAAAAGAAATAACCCCGCTTCAAACCCTCTAACCCCTAACTATCAACATTCTATGCTCCTCGACTGGATCCTCGCCGGCGGCCTCACCATGGCCACCCTCATCATCATGTCCATCCTCAGCATCGGCGTCGTCCTCGAACGCCTCTCCTTCTTCAAAAAAATACGCGCCGCCACCCTCAACCTCAGAAACACCGTCGATCAAGCCCTCCTCGCCGGCAATCACACCGCCGCCCTCGCCGAATGCGAGTCCAGCGAATCTCCCCTCGCCGCCATGATCCTCGCCGAAGTCGCCTCCGGAAGAGATGCCGAAAGCGAAGACGCCCAACGCGTCATGGCCCTCACCCTGCGCGGCGAACTCGCCCGCCTCAAACAATACCTGCCCATCCTCGCCACCGTCGCCTCCATCGCCCCCTTCGTCGGCCTCTTCGGAACCTGTAAAGGCATCATCAGCGCCTTCTCCGACATCAGCACCCAAGGCATGGGCGGACCCAGCGTCATCGCCGCCGGCATCTCCGAAGCCCTCGTCACCACCGCAACCGGTCTCCTCGTAGCCATCCCCGCCCTCATGTTTTACAACTACTTCTCCAAGGCCATCTCCAACCTCGCCCTCGAACTCGAAGCGCAAGCCTTCCAAATCTATCGCGACCTCCGAAAACACGTCGCCGCCCACTAACCGCACCCCACCCCACACGCACCTCAACCCCAACCTCTTCCTCGCCCTATGGGAATGGATCTTAACGACGAATCCGATGAGCCCATCGCTCAAATCAACTTCATCCCGATGATCGATATCTCACTCGTCCTTCTCATCATCTTCATGGTCACCACCAGCTTCGTCAGCGTCACCGGAATCGACCTCAAACTCCCCAAAGCCTCCACCGCAAAAAGCGCCGAAACCAAAAACGTTTCCGTCCAACTCAACACCCAAAAAGAAGTCTTCCTCAACGGTGAGAAAACCTCGTGGGACGCCCTCAAGGCCGCACTCGAAACCAAACTCGCCGGCAGCAAAGATCGCGCAGTCATCATCAACGTCGATCGCGGCGTTGATTACGGCGATGCCGTCAAACTCATGGACATCGTCAACCAATGCGAAGCCGCCATCGTGCTCGCCACCGAAGTCGACAAATGAACCGCCACGCCCCCTCCCCTCGCACCCGCCTCGCCGCCCTCGTCCTCCTTCTCCTCGCCACCGGCGCCTCCGCAAAACTCCCGCCCGATCGCTGGGGCAGACTCACCGAAGAGGAACGCCACCAGATGACCCGAGCTGAACGCTACGTCGAGCAATCAAACCCCAAAAGCGCCCTCACCGAATACGAACTCTTCCTCCAACTCTACCCAAAATCGGAGGTCGCCTCCTACGCCCAACTTATGTTCGCCGAATGCACCCGGCGAAATGGCAAGGTGAACACCGCCATCAACGAGTTTCGTAACGTTCTCGACTACTTCCCCGACTCCCCAGACGCCGGCCCCGCCCAATACTCCATCGCCCTCTGCCTCACCCAAACCGGTGACTCCGAAAAAGCCGTCAAAGCCTTCGAAAAAGTGCTCGAAAAATGGCCCGCAACCGATTTCGGCGCTCGCGCACGCAACGAAGCCGCCCAAATCCACCTGAAAGCCGGTCGGATGGACAAATGGCTGGTCCACATCGAGTTTCTCGCCACCGCCGACTACGCCGACTCCGAAAATCTGCGCGCCACCTCCACCCGCAGACTCGCCGCCCACCGCCTCTACGAGAACCGCATCCAAGACGCTTTCGAACTGCTCGAAGGGCGCACCAAAAAGAATAAAAGCGCCGCTTCCACACTCGCAGACGTTGCCGCTGACGCCCTCCGCACGCAAAAAGCCGGCACCTCCTACGGCGAAAAAGGCGCCAAATCCGCACCCGCCACCGCCGAGTCTGTCGCCACGTTCCTCGATCGCAAAATCAGCGAAGCCGAACCCGAATCACGCCCAGCCCTCGAACTCGCCACCGCCCGCATCCTCGCCGCCGTAGGCGACCGCGATAAAGCGCTCCAACGCCTCCAAACAGCTCTCAAACGCCATCCCGAAAACGAGCGCGTTCGTCT
>JBEEPE010000399.1:0-26346 GCA_041191265.1 Verrucomicrobiota bacterium
ACAGGCCCAGTTCGATGATGCGGGCTTCGGGAGTCGTGAGGGAGGCGCTCATGCGCGGGTGGGATGCAACTCCCACGCCATGGGGCGTTGGATGGCCGAAAAACCGCAGCGGTTAATCACCGTCGAGGACGCGTCCGAGCCCTCCGAGCAAGGAGCCTTCGCCGGTGGCGCGGCCACCCGAGCTGGGGGCGTTTGCAATGATGCGGTCGGCCATGCGGGAGAAGGGTAGGCTTTGGAGCCAGACGGTACCGTGACCGCGGAGGGTGGCGAGGAAGAGGCCTTCCCCGCCGAAGAGCATCGATTTGAGTCCGCCGGAGCGTTGGATGTCGTATTGGATGCCGGACGTCATCGCGACGAGGCATCCGGTGTCCACTCGGAGGGTTTCCCCGCGAAGTTCGCGGCGAACGATGGTACCGCCGGCGTGTACGAAGGCGAGGCCGTCGCCTCGGAGACGTTGGAGGATGAAGCCTTCCCCACCGAAGAGGCCGGCGCCGAGGCGTTGGGTGAACGCGATTCCGACGGAGGTGCCGAAGGCGGCGCAGAGGAACGCGCCTTTTTCGCAAAGAATCTCGCCGCCCAGTTCTGCGAGGCGCAGGGGAATGATTTTGCCAGGGTACGGAGCGGCGAATGCGACGCGGCGTTTGCCCTGTGGGCCGCGATGGGTGAAGTGCGTCATGAACAGGGACTCTCCGGTGAAAAGGCGTTTGCCGACGCTGGCGAGGGCCCCGAGGAAGCCGCCGCCGGAGGAGGATCCGTCGCCCATTTTGGCTTCGAACGCGATATCGTCCTCCATGAAGCACATTCCTCCGGCCTCCGCGATGACGGTTTCGCCGGGGTCGAGTTCCACTTCGATAAGCTGCATGTCATCCCCATGGATTTCGTAATCGATATCGTGGGAAGTGGGGAGACCGCTGGACGGGCGAGCACTCGGAGGGAGCGGGGGCGGTGCCGGATGGGAGGTTTTGAAGAGATCGGCGAGTGCTTGTCCTGCGGGTTGCCACGCGGGCATGCCTTCCGTCCAGACGAGGGTATCGGCTCGCAATGTGCCGTTGGACACGAGGTCAGGGAGCTGGGACTCGAGGACGTTCGTGGTTTCGGTGGACGAGATGGAGTAGAACCAAGTTTTCATGGTGGATGAGTGACTTAGGGCGGGAAGATGGGAGTGCCAGCGGAGTGGGCGGGACTTAGCGCGACGGATCTGTTGGGGTACCGGTCGGGTGGGGAGTTGCGGTTGCGGTATCGTCGGGGGGGATTGGCCCCACGAAAAGATCATCACCCAGCAGGGGGCGTGTGGGGTCAGGGAGGTAGACGAGGTCGCCTGCGTAACCGCCGAGTTCGTTCAGAAGGATGTGGCAGTTTGTCCACCATTCGCCGGGGTGTGGGGGAGATTTTGTCGAATGTGCGGTGCCGGGAAACACGAGGTAAGTCACTTTAAGATCGCTCTCTGCGCGGGCGTTGGAGGCGCTGGAGGCATTGATTTCCTTGCAGAGCCGAAGGGAGGCTTCACCGGTTTTGATGCTGGGACCTGCATCGCCAACGATCGCAGGGAACATGCGTTTCCCGTGAATGACCACACAGAAATCGCCCACTGCGGCAAGGGGTTTCAGGGTGCTGCGCGACGAGACGAGCGGGAGGGGAAGGACGATGTAGGGATCGTTTGTTCCGACGAGAAAACTGGCTTTGCCGAGGTCCGCAACTTCTTGACGGAGCGTTTGGACGGTTTCACCGAGTTCTTTCGCTTTTTGGGGAGAGTTTTTCGCGGCGGCGAGGGCGGTTTCCGCGTCCTTCAGTTTCTTTTTCCAAGGTTCGAGGAAGGGGTTGGGGAGTTTGGTTCGCTTTGGCCAGCGGTAGCTGGTGAAGGGCTGAAAGGTGGCAGACGCTCCCTCGATGGTGGGGACGCGATCACCGTCTGAGCCATCGGTGTCGACATCCATATCAGCTTGGAGCAGGAGGGCGCGTCGGCCGGTCTCTGGGTGTTGGATTTCGAGGAGGGTTTCGGTGTCGAAAAAGTTGTGTCGGGAGAGGAGTTCGTCGAGGCGTGTGAGCTTGCTTGAGAGGTTGGCGACTTTGCGGCGGTAGAGGTCACCGAAATGCGGGGGCACCGACGCGTCAGCGAGTAACGAGGGTAGCGACGGGAGCGCGGCGGGAAGGTGTGGATTGACGCGGGTTAGACGCTCGAGATCGGATCCCGTGGAGGGGACGCGAAGGTTTACGGTGACGCTGATTTCGTACGCGGACTCGTCTTGTCGCTCGAGGGTGGCGGAGTCTCCTTCTGTCGCGTTGAGGGTGGTTTTGACCTTTGCACCTTGGAAGAGTTTGGTGGTGTCGATTTTTTTGAGGGGAATGTTTGGCGGCGGGGGTGGTGGCGGAGGTGGAGCGACGACCACTGGCTGGGGCGGCGGGAGCGGGGGTGGATGGGGGTCGCTGAGAGCCGTTTTTTTAAGCGCAAAAAAGGTGGCTGTTGCCCCGAGACCGACGCCCAGAAAAAGCCCGAGAACCAGCAGGCCAAGTCGACCTGATGCGGCGGGTGTTTGGGTTGGAGAACCCATGGTGGCGCGGGGAGGCGTGTCGGCACGCCCGTTTGGGTTAGCGCTTGGCGGTGAACGCGAGGATGACCGTCACGAGGCAGCCGATGGTCAGAAGCGAGACCATGCCAGCGGGCATGAAGGCTTTGCTTTTGAGGAATGCGGGGAGGAAGCGCCCTAAGAGGAGCAGAGAAACGATTCCACCGAGGATTGCCGCGTTTCGGGGGCTGGAGGTGGAAAGGATGCCGGCCACGATGAGAAGCGCCCCAGACACACCCCCAGCAATGAGAGAGGGGACGCTTTTCGCTTTGAGGAAACCGATGAGGCCACCGAGCGCGGTGAAGGCTCCGGCGACGAGATGCATGATTTTGAAGGCGTTCATGAGTGGTGTTAGTTTCCGTTGATTTGGAGGTAGGTGTAACCTTGAAGCGCTTTTTCGTAGTTGGCGAGCAGCCGCATCGCGTCGTTGGGTTTCAACCGGTCAGATTTGATGGCGGCGTCAACTTGCGCTTTCACCTGACGAATCAGTTCGCTCTGGTTCCATTGCACCATGGAGAGAACTTCACCGATGGTGGAGCCTTCGATGGTTTCCTCGATGTACCATCCGGACTCCTCGTCTTCATCGAGGAATACATGGGCTTCGTTGACTCGTCCGAAAAGGTTGTGCAGATCGCCCATGATGTCCTGGTAGGCGCCCATCAGGAAGATGCCGATGTAGTACGGGGACCCGTTCAGACGGTGGAGGGGAAGCGTATCCTTGATGTCGCTGAGATCGATGAACTTCGCGATTTTTCCGTCGGAATCGCAAGTGATGTCGACCAAGGTGGCGTTCCGTTCGGGGAACCGGTCGAGGTGATCGACGGGCATGATTGGGAAGAGTTGCCCGAGCGCCCAGTGATCGAGAAGCGATTGGAACACGGAGAAGTTGCAGACGTACTGGTCGCCGAGGGCCACTTCGAGTTCCTTCACTTCGTCGGGGATGAACTTCATCCCTTTGCAGAGTTCGACGATGCGGTGGGCGATTTTCCAAAACACCTGTTCGATGCGGGCTTTGCTATCGAGATCGAGGAGCCCGAGGTCGAACATTGACTGGGTTTGTTCCTTGATTTGCTGGGCATCGTGCAGGGTTTCAATGCGGTTTTGCTGAGTAAGATTTTTCAGCAAGTCGATCATCTCGCTCACCTGCTTGGGATCGGAGTCCCTCGGTTCGACGGGGATGCGTTCGCGATCCTTTTCGATGGCACCGAACGCTTCGACGACGAGGACCGAGTGATGAGCGACGATGGCGCGCCCGCTCTCAGAGACGATGATGGGGTGGGCGACCGACTCGGAGTCGCAGACCTCCATGATGTTCCAGACAATGTCGCGCGCGTACTCCGCAAGACTGTAGTTGGTAGAGCTTTCGAACGCGGAGCGCGAGCCGTCGTAATCGACGCCGAGGCCGCCCCCCACGTCGATGTACCCCATCTGGTGGCCCATTTTCGCGAGCTTGGCGTAGAAGCGTGCGGCTTCGCGAACCGCGCGTTTGATGGTGCCAATGTCGGGAACTTGGGAACCCACGTGGAAGTGGACGAGTTGGAGGGAGTCGGCAAGGCCTGCGCTTTTGAGCATTTCGCTCGCGGCAACGAGGTCTGCGGTACTGAGCCCGAACTTGGCGTTTTCACCACCGCTGGTCGCCCATTTTCCCGCGCCTTTGGTGGCTAATCGGACTCGGATTCCGATCAGCGGTTTCACGCCGACTTCGAGAGCCACTTGGATGATTTGCTGAAGCTCCTCGAGCTTCTCCACCACCATGATGACCTTTTTTCCCAACTTAGTGCCGAGCAGGGCATTCTGAATGAACAGGCTGTCTTTGTAACCGTTGCAGATGATGAGGCTTTCTGGGTCCCGATGAATAGCGATGGCGGCAAGAAGTTCCGGTTTGCTGCCAGCTTCGATGCCGAAGTGGAACGGTTCTCCGGCGTCGATGATTTCCTCTACGACTTCGCGAAGTTGGTTCACTTTGATGGGGAACACGCCGCGGTAGGCGGATTTGTAACCGGACTCGTTGATGGCGTCCCCGAATGCTCGATTGATTTGTTCGACGCGGTGCCGCAACAGGTCTTGGAAGCGGAGCACCATTGGGAAGGTGAGGCCTCGGGACTTTGCCTCCTCCAGCACCTCAACCATGTCGATCGGCGTGCGGGTGTCTTGCGTTGGCATCACGTTGAGGTGGCCTCGATCGTTGATGCCGAAGTAACCGGTGCCCCAACGGTCGATGTTGTAGAGCGAGATGGCGGAAGGGATGTCCCAAGGTTGATTCATGTGCGGAAACGGGAATGAAAAGCGACAGGGGCCATTCGGAAAGCCCGAAGTGCGGACATTTTTGTGACGGACAGATTTTTGGAAGTGTGCGCGCGGCGTGGAAGGGTCACACCTCGACCCCCGTGCGTGCGGTCACGTCCTTCCGAATCCACGTCCACAGAGCGTCGAGCGAGGATACGGTCTTAGCCTTGATGTCAGGCAACAGGTTTTCTGTGAGAGGGTTATCTGCGGTGCCAAGGAAGCTTCCGAACAGGTAGAACTTGATTTTTGGCTCGGTGCCGGACGGGCGGACCGCGATGCGGCGACCGTCTGACAGCTCGATGAGAAGCATGTTTTCTTTTGGGATGGGATCGCCCTCGACGTCGCTAAGATTTTCTTTGGCGAAGTTGACGACCTTGGTGACGGGGGTTCCGTCGGCCTCGACTGGAGGACGGGTCGCGTAGGAACTGACGAGATCGGCGATTTGTTTGGCGCCGGACGCTCCCTCGAATGTGAGTGAACCATTTTTTTCGAGGAAGAAGCCGAACTGGAGGTAGATGCGGTCGAGCAACTCGGGAACAGTGAGTCCGAGCGAGTGGGCGTAGGCGGCGACTTCCGCAAAAACCACCGCTGCCCCGTTTCCGTCTTTGTCGCGAACAAAATCGGATGCGCTGTATCCGTAACTTTCTTCTCCACCGCAGACATAGAAGGTGGAGTGGTCCAAGCGGAGTTGTCGCGTTGATGCCTCATCGAGTTGGCGATAGCCGGCTCGAAGCGATTCCGGGATGGCGCGTTCGTATTGCCCGAGCTTCGCTCCGATGTACTTGAAGCCCGTGAGGGTTTCCACGCAACGCACCCCGAAACCCGCTGCAAGCGCCTTTTGCAAGTCGGTTGTCACGAATGTTTTGATGACGGTGCAACGCGATGCAGTTGTCTCGTTGATGATGCCCTGCTCCTTGAGTTTGGTGAGTCGGTAATACGCCATCAGGGAGCCGATTTGGTTTCCCGTTAGGATTTGCAGTTTGCCTGCGCGGTCGCGAACTGCGACGCCCATGCGATCGCAGTCGGGATCGGTGGCGATAACGATACTGGCTCCCGTGGCGTCCGCTTTGGCCATGGCCATGGAGAGTGCTTCCGCGTTCTCTGGGTTTGGACTTTTGACCGTCGGGAAACGTCCGTCCTGAACATCTTGCTCTGCAACGGTATCGACCTGAAACCCAAGTTTCTTGAGTGCGGGCAAACTGAGGATTCCACCGGTACCGTGGATGGGGGTGAAGATGAACTTCAGATCGGACGCAGCGGCAATCACGGAGGGATCCAGCACGAGCGTCTCGAGGCGGGCGAGATACGCGTGGTCGTCATCTACTCCCAAGGGCGTGATGGTTCCCTGATTCTCTGAGGGTTCTGGAGGGAAGTCAGCGCTGGTCAGGGCGTTGACCTCGGTGATGATTCCTGACGCGTGTGGTTCAACGACTTGAGCGCCTTCGTTGAAATAGACTTTGTATCCGTTGTCGTGGGGCGGGTTGTGGCTTGCGGTGATGACAATTCCAGCCGTCGCGTTGTGGTGGCGCACGGCGAATGAGAGTTGCGGGGTCGAGCGGGGGCCTTCGAAGAGGAAAACGTTGCACCCGCTTTGGGATGCCACTCTTGCCGTGAGTTCAGCGAAGTCGCGGGAGAAATGTCGAGTGTCGTGGGCAATGGCAATGGATGGCCGGACTCCAGGGGTATTGATTTCAGACCACTTTCGGAGGTAGAGCGCGAGGCCACGCGTGGCGCGGGCCACGTTGTAGGCATTCATCGCGTTGGTGCCGACGCACGCGTGCTCGGGACGTCCGAGTGCGTCTAGCGTGCCCAACTCAGCCTTGGTAACACGGCGGCCAATCGTCCGACCGCGCAATCCGCCGGTCCCGAAGGCGAGCGTACGGAAAAATCGATCATTGAGCTCCTCCCATGCTCCTTCGAGGACGAGTTCGGAAATCGATTCGCGGACGAAGATGTCGGGGTTCGATCCGAGCAGGGATTGAAGATTCTTGAGACTCGATTCGAGAAGGTGACCGGCGGTGGCAGCGTTTGACGCGAGGGCGAGGATGTCGGACATGTGGATTAAGTTGAGGCAGTTCGGGGTCCTGACGGGGGAGGCAGGTGAGGCGGTCGTCTATTTTCGTTCTCCGAGGATCCAAACGACTTCACCGTCGGCTGGGCTGACTTTACCGGAGGGGTGTTGTCCGCTTCTGGCCTCCGCGACAATCGTGTCTTTGGCTGGGTCGTTGACGAGGAAAGCGATCGTGCGTGAGGCGTTGATGAGGGGAAAGGTGAAGGTGACGCGTTGAGGCGGTGGTTTTGGGCCGGTGGCTGGGATGACGTTTCTCGATGTCTCGAGAAGAGCTGGCGAGCCGGGGAACAGGGATGCGGTGTGACCGTCTTCCCCAATTCCCAAGAGGAGGAGGTCATGTCGGTAACGTGTTTCTGAGAAGCGGGTTGCGATAGCGTTGAGTTGCCGTTCGCAGAGTGCGGCTGCGTCAGCGGGAGCGAGTTCTCCTTGGATGCGAAAGATATTACCCTGAGGAATCGGGACTTTTGAGAGCAGCGATTCGTTTGCCATGCGGTAATTGCTGTCGGCATGGTCGGGAGGAACGCAGCGTTCGTCACCGAACGTGACTTGCGTTTTTTCCCACTGAATACGGTCATTCAGGGTTGCCAACTGTTCGTAAACTTTTCTGGGGGTGGAACCTCCGGCGAGACCGAGACGAAAGAGACCGCGCTCTGCGACGGCTTGGTCGTAGCGCTCGAGAATGAGTTTGAGGGCTGCCTCAGCAAAGTCGGGGGTTCTTAGGACTCGAGTGCGGGAAGGAGTTTGCATGGGATGAATGCGTTGAGGACTGCTGAGCTGGGGGAAAGGAGGGTAAGGTGCGTGAGCGATGCTTTTCGAACGTCAATCAGACCTTCGTTGATTGCCGTGTAGGAGCCGATTAAGTGAGAAAGATCGGGTTGGTGACCGCAGAGCAGAACGGACTTGAACCTCCCGTAGCCTTGGATTTCTCGCTGCGCGGTGGAGGGTGCCATTCCGCAGGCGGCCCACGGCACTTCGATGAGCTCGACCTTGCAGGCTTTCGCGATGGCAGTCGCAGTTTGTCGCGCTCGGAGGAAGGGGCTGGTGAGGACGACTTCAGGGCGTCGATCGGGAACGCTCAGGAAGGCTGCGACGCGCTCTGCCTGAGCGCGGCCTTTGGGTGTCAACTCGCGTTGAGCATCTGTCGGCGCACGGTCGGCTGCATCGGCGTGACGCAGGATGTAAAGGTCCATAACGCCTTGCGAACTCGTTACATGACCATGCCGCCGTCAACGGTGAGGCACTGTCCGGTAATGTATTTTGCCTCAGCGCTCGCGAGGAATGCGACTGCGGCGGCGATGTCAGCGGGTTGTCCGAAGCTACCCAGAGGGATTTGAGCGACGACTGATGTTTTGATGTTTTCGGGGAGAACATCGGTCATGTCGGTGCTGATGAAGCCTGGTGCGACGGCGTTTACGGTGATGCCGCGCGAGGCCATTTCACGGGCGATGGTTTTGGTAAGCCCGATGAGGCCGGCCTTGGAGGCGACGTAGTTGGCCTGTCCGGCATTTCCCATGAGTCCCGCCACAGAGGCAATGTTGATGATGCGACCGCTCTTTTGGCGGAGCATGGTGCGTTGAACGGCTTGGATGAAGTTAAAGGCGCCTTTGAGGTTGGTGTTGAGGACGATATCCCAGTCGTCTTCGCTCATGCGCATTGAGAGGCCATCGCGGGTGAGGCCCGCGTTATTGACGAGGACGTCGATGCGGGAAAAGTCAGCGACGATTTTTTCTGTGAGTTCTTTAACGGCAGCGTGGTTGGCGACGTCGACCGCGTAGGCTTGAGCCATGCCGGCGTGTTTTGCGTTGATTTCGTCGGCGGTTTTGAGGGCGTTGAGCTCGGTCCGAGAGACGACGGCGACGCGTGCACCTTCTGAGGCGAGTTGGAGGGCGATGGCGTGGCCGATGCCGCGACCGGCACCGGTGATGATGGCGACTTGATTAGCGAAACGCATGTGATTTGGGGCGGAGAGATGATTCTGGAGAGAAGTGGCTGTCAACCGAGGTGTCTGTCTGATTCGGATGAGCCGTTGTCTGGGATGGACTTACCATCGAGAGAAGAGTGTGAGGACGGTTCGATTGCGGTTTCGCCGAGGCGTTCGTAGAGTTTCACGACGCCGAGAATGATGAGAAAGGGGCGTACCAGAGCGAGTGCGAGACGGAGAACTCCGGTGACGATGCTTCCGATCGGGAGAAGCGTCAGGATGAGGCCGGAGCCAAAGGCGGCACTAACGGCGCGTACGGGTTCTTCTCGGGCGTATTTTTCGGTCGAAGCCACGATGCGTTCGAGAGACGGTGAGGGGGAGAGGGACTCGGCGGTTGTCTCGGCGTTTTCGGGGTGCTCCATGAGACTATTTCGGCTGAGGGGAAGTGGTGAATCAAACTTAGATTTTCATTTTCGGGTTGAGGTTCACCGATGGATGAGGAATGCTGACTCTCCGCTGAAGGAAGGGTGGCTGAGTCCGGTTTAAGGCACTCGACTCGAAATCGAGCGTGGGGTTAAACTCACCGCGGGTTCGAATCCCGCCCCTTCCGCCATTTATCGTGTTGGACGCGTTTTCGTTTCCGGTTGCGGTTTGTATGGTTTGTTCGGGTGACGAGGTTTGTCCGAGTCAGTTCGAATGTTTTGGCGAAATGTTTCGGGGTGTAGCTTAGCTTGGTAGAGCGCCTGGTTTGGGACCAGGAGGTCGTAGGTTCGAATCCTATCGCCCCGACCAGTTTTTCGAGTTTTTCGTTGAGTGGTAGCGAAGGGGAATGAGTAGCGAAGGAGATTGAGCCGAGGGGGCGGCCATTGGGTCTAAGTCGAAGGTTGGGTGAGGCGTTGTGCGAGCGGGTCGGGAAGCGATGAGACAAAGAGGGGGGGGCTTTTATTCGGTCAGTTCGTGGCGTGTGGACGGCATGTGTCCGGCTATGGATAGGAGTGCTATGACAGGTGATCCATGGATGGTTGGGAGGAGGGGATGGCTGCAACGGAGTGCGGCTGGATTCGGTCATCTTGCACTTTTGGGACTGCTGTCAGCAGAGCGCCGAGCGCAGGGAGTAGTGGTTTCTGCTCCGGGAGGGGGGAGCGTGGAAACGAAGGGCGGACATTTTGCGCCGAGGTCGAAACGCGTTCTATTTTTGTTAATGAAGGGTGGGCCTTCTCACGTGGATACCTTTGACCCCAAGCCTCTGTTGCAAAGAGATGATGGTAAGAAGTATCCGTTTGAGGAGCCGCGTGTGAAGTTTGCGCAGACGGGAGCACTGTTGAAGTCTCCGTGGTCATTTCGTCAGCACGGACAGAGTGGCTTGCCGGTCAGTGAACTGTTTCCCAATGTTGCGCGGCATGTTGACGAACTTTGCATTATCCGTTCGTTGCATGGGACAAACCCAGCTCACGGCGGGGCTTTACTAAAGCTTCATACGGGGAGTGATACGCAGGTGCGGCCGAGTTTGGGGTCTTGGGTCGTGTACGGGTTGGGATCGGAAAATGCGAACTTACCTGGGTTTATTACCATTTGTCCGACACTTGCGCATGGTGGTGTGAACAACTGGGGGTCCGCATTTTTACCAGCTTCATGTCAGGGCACTCCGATTGGCAATGCGTCGGTGCCTGCGGATCGAGCGTTGGTGAAACACATTCGGAATGAGCGGATTGGATGGGAGGCGCAGCGGTCGCAGTTGGATTTTCTTGGGGCGGCGAATCGGGAGCATTTGTTGGAGTCTGGGGGGGACGCTGCGTTGGAGGGGAGAATCGCTGCATTTGAGCTCGCGTTTCGGATGCAGGCAGAGATGCCTGAAGTTCAGGAGGTTCGCGGCGAGAGTGAGGCGACGCGCAGGTTGTACGGGATGGATGACCCGGTAACGCGTAACTTTGGATTACAGTGTTTAATGGCGCGTCGGTTTTTGGAGCGGGGAGTGAGGTTTGTTCAGGTGACGCACAGCGATGGTGAAGTCCAGTGGGACCAGCACGGTTCGTTGTATAAGGGCCATACGAAGAATGCGGCTGAAGTGGATCGTCCGATCTCAGGATTGCTTACGGATTTGAAGGCGCGGGGTCTTTTGGAGGATACGCTGGTAATTTGGGGCGGTGAGTTTGGGAGGACGCCGACGGCGCAGGGTAAGGACGGGCGAGATCACAACCCGCACGGATTTACGATGTGGTTGGCGGGTGGTGGGGTGCGTGGGGGGATGGCTTATGGGGCGACGGACGATTACGGGTACTATGCGCAGCAGGACAAGGTGCACATTCATGATCTCCATGCGACGGTGTTGGCGTTGTTGGGGATGGATCATGAGAGGTTGACGTACCGTCATGCGGGCCGTGATTTTCGGTTAACGGATGTTGAGGGGCACATTGTGAGGGGGATTTTTGCGTGAGTGCGGGATGGGGACGTTGGGGGGTAGTGGGCTTGTTGTTTTTGGCGACGACAATCAACTACATGGATCGCGTGACGCTCGGGACGGTGTCCGTGCGTGTGACGGGCGAGTTGGGTTTGAGTAACGAGCAGTACGGTCATCTTGAGCTTGCGTTTGGTTGGGCGTTCGCGGCTGGGTCACTCTGTTTTGGGCTTTTGGCGGATCGGGTGAGGGTGGGGTGGTTGTACCCTGTGGTGCTGGGGATGTGGTCGTTAATGGGGGTATTAACGGGTTGGACGCATGATTTTTTTGGGTTGCTGGTATGTCGGGCGTTACTGGGTTTTTTTGAGGCAGGTCACTGGCCGTGTGCCGTTCGGACGACGATGGCAGTGTTGTCGAATCGCGAGCGAACGTTGGGGAACAGTCTTTTGCAGGCGGGCAGTTCGGTAGGGGCGGTGATTACGCCGCAGGTGATGAAGTGGCTGCTGACCGATGAACCGGGTTCGTGGCGTAGGGCTTTCGTCGTGGTGGGTTGTGTTGGCTTTGTGTGGATTTTGCCGTGGGTGGTTGTGTCCTTGAAGAGGGGGGCGCGCGCGGAGGAGGTTGATTCGGGTTGTTTGCCTTTGGGGAATGGGGTTTCTCCGGTGGAGGGTGGGAGCGGCGGTGGGGGGATTTGGTCAATTTTGCTGGGCAAACGATTTTGGGCGGTGGCGACTTTAATTATTGGTGCTCAGATGGTTTGGCACATCTATCGGGTTTGGATGATGAAGTTTTTGCAGGAGGGGCGGGGTGTTGCTGAAGTGGATGCGTTGAACTTTAACTCACTTTATTTTGCGGCGACCGACGTTGGGTGCCTTCTTGCGGGGGGGGTATCGGTTTGGTTGGTGAATCGCGGTTTGACGGCTCATGCGGCACGTCGGCGTGTGTATCTTGGGGGGTGTTTGGCAACAACGGCTTCCGCAATGTTGCCATGGCTAGAGAAGGGGGTTGGGTTGTGCATCGTATTGATGTTGGTGGGCGCGGGGGCACTCGCGCTCTTTCCCTGTTACTACAGTTTTGTGCAGGATTTGTCGGAGCGGCATGTCGGGAAGCTGACGGGGTTGTTGAGTATGTGGGTTTGGGCACTTACGTCGCCGCTGCACAGCGTTTTCGGTATCTTGGTGGACCGAACTGGGAGTTATGATGCGGGCTTGGTTTTGGCGGGGGTGTTGCCGTGGTTGGGCGTTATTGCGATGCGTTGGGGGTGGGGGGCGGTGCGTGTTGTGGGGCGCTGAGGGGGTTGGATTGGGTTGAATTGGGTTTGGTGGGCTGGTTTTGTTCTGACTATACGGGCATCGAAACGCGGGCCGTCTTCGGATTATGGTAGGGAGATGAAACTGATTTCTCGGTTGCCTAGTCTGATGGCGTGTGTGGCGTTAGTGGTGGAGTGTTCGCTGTTAGCGGGTGGGTTGTTTTTGGGGCAGAGTCTGCGCGCGGAAGGTTCTGAGGGCGCGGGAATGAATGGACTCCTGAGAATGCACTGCGAGGAATGTCACGGCGGGAAAAAGACGAAGGGCGGGTTGGATGTTAGGGCCTTGGTTGCTAGGTCAGATTTTTTTGGGGACTTCGAGGTGTGGGGTAAGGTTTTGGAGGTGATGCGGTCGGGCGAGATGCCGCCTGAGGAGGGAAAGGCGTTTCGTGATGAGGACCGGTCTGTTTTGATGCGTTGGATTGAGGGTGGGCGGAAGCAGGCGATTGAGCGGAACGCTGGCGATCCTGGGCCGGTCACGCTTCGTCGGCTAACGAATGCGGAGTATGAGCGGACGTTGCGTGATTTGACGGGAGTTAGGTTCGATGTGACGGGAGAATTTATTCCGGATGGAGGTGGAGGTGAGGGTTTTACGAACATAGGGGATGCGTTGTTTCTGACTCCGGCGCAGTTGGAGCGATACATTGGTGCGGCTCGCCGAGTGGCTGATCACGCGTCCATTTTGCCTGGAAGCGGGGTCCAGTTTTCGGCTGAAAAGGTAGGACTGCGAGGACCGGATCAATGGAAGTCTACGGTTGAGAGGTCATTGTACGTTTGGTATCAGAAGGTTGCTACTCCTCATGTGCCGAAGGATGAGGACGATCTTCGGGAAGCGGATTACATGGAGGCTTGTTGGAAGTTTAGGCACAAGGAGTCGACGGGTGCGGCGGATTTGGAGTCTTTGGCGAAGGAGTACGGGGTGAATCCGGCGTTTCTTTCGAACTGGTGGAACATGTTGCAGACGGTGGAGCCGCGGTCGCGGTATCTTGATTTGACGCGGGTTGCCTGGCGGGAGTTGCCTGGTCCGGAACCCGAGCGTAGGGGGCAGGTGCCGACGGTGGTTCGTCGGCGGTTGGAGGAGATTCAAAGGCAGCGGCGATCGTGGTTTGAACGGTCGCGTGGTGGGTGGGCTGGGGTGCAACGGATGCAGCAGGATTCTGATGGGATTAGGCGTTATCCGGTGTCTGCTGAGATTGCTGGAAAAGACCGATTATTTCTGGTTGTGGGGGACACTGGGGATGGAAATCGCGGTGACGTGGTGAGTTTTCAGGATATGGAGCTCACCATGAAGGGAGGGGGTAAGGTTGGTTACGCGGAGTGGCTTCGAAGAATCACGGAGGATGCTCGGATAGCGATGGAGGCTTCGCGAAATTTGGGTGGGGATGTTGCGCATGCGGAGCGGCATCATACTCGCTTGGCGAAGGCGCTTGCGTTGTTTGGCAAGCACCCTTTCGGCAAAGAAATGGGGCCTGACGCCTTTGGAATTCAAGCTCCGCTGAGTGTTGAATTGCCGGTCCCGACGGATGGGGTTCGATTAAAGGTGGCGGGATTGCTGAATCTGGATGGGCCGGAGATCGACCATGCCACGGTTCAATGGACGCTAGTTGATGAGAACCCTCCTCAGCCGGATGCCGTGATTCCGGGAGTTCTTACCGTTTGGAAAAGGGGGTCAACGGGCCAGAAAACTGCGGCGCAGGAGTTTGAGGTAATGAAGCGCGCCTTTCCCGATTCGTTTGAGCGGCGTTTGGAGGAGATTGCGCGAAACTACCACCTTCGGCCGAATCCGATTGGCGTGTATTATTTTAGCAATGCGCAGCTCGAGCCCCTGCTCACCGAAGGCGAGCGGCATTGGCTGAGGGAGTCCCTTGCGAACTGGCAGTTTGTTTGGAACACGAAGCCTCATCGTGCGTTGGTGGAGGATTGGGACAAAGCGGTCATGGCGCATCTGGAGCGGTTTGTGGCGAGAGCGTTTCGCCGTCCGGTGAGTTCGGAAGATCGGGAACGGATGAATCTCGTTTACCAAGAGGGTATTTCAAAGGAGTTGGACCGTGAGAGCGCGGCGAGAGAGGTGATTGTGAAGGCGTTGATTTCGCCGGAGTTTCTGTTCCGAATGGAGGCGAGCGAGGCGGTTTCTGGGGTGGTGCCTGTTTCTGGGGCGCAGCTTGCAACGCGGCTGAGTTATTTTCTTTGGTCGACGATGCCGGATGAAGTTCTCACGGAGTTGGCGTCCTCTGGACGTTTGGTTGAACCAGAGATTTTACGTAGGGAAGTGCACAGAATGCTCTCTGACAAACGGTCTGAGGCTTTTGCGGAGGAGTTTATGGGTCAGTGGTTTGAGTTTCGGGAAATGGAGGCTTTCACCAAAATTGATTCGGAGAAGTTTCCCATGTTTACGTCCGCGTTGCGCAGTGATTTGAAGCGTGAGGCGGTGTTGTTTTTTTCGGATTTGGTTCAACGGAATCGTCCGGTTCGTGAGGTATTGTCTTCGACTCACTCCTTCTTGAATGAGCGCTTGGCTCAGCATTACGGCGTGGTTGGAGTTTCGGGTTCGGAGTTTCGGCGGGTTGAGTTTGGAAGTTCGGGGCGTGGTGGGGTTTTGGGCATGGGGGCAATGCTGGTGCGCACGTCTTATCCTCAGCGGACAAGTCCGGTCCTGAGAGGAAACTGGATTTTGCACAATGTGTTAGGAACACCGGTGCCTCCGCCGCCAGCCAATGTTCCGACGTTGGATGAGAGTGCGGGTAATCCTGCGAGTCTGCGTGAACGGTTGGCTCGGCATCGTCAGGACAAGGCGTGCTCAGTTTGTCATGATCGTATTGATCCGTTGGGATTTGCGTTGGAGGGGTTTGATCCTCTGGGTCGCTTTCGGGAAAAGGATGAGGCGGGAATGAGTTTGGATGTGATGGCAGAGACGAGGGACGGTCGGAGGTTCAGCGGGGTTGCGGGTTTGCGAGGGTATTTATTGGGGCGAGAGGATGAGTTTTACCGTTTGTTTGGTCGCAAGTTGATTGGGTACGCACTTGGGCGGAAGGTTGTTCCGAGTGATGAACCGCTGATTGAGGAGATTGCAGGGAGGTTGAGGGGGGGAGTGGGTACCTTTGGTGACGCGGTGGAGTTGGTTGTGGCGAGTCGCCAGTTTTTGAATCGCAGGAATGACTGATGGCATGAGGGCGTGGCAGAAAAGGGTGGGCTTGGCTGCGTGCAAGGGGATGGGCAGAGTGGCGAAATGAGCGAACCTGTTTTGTCGGATTCCGTGGGGGGAGAGGTGTCTGAGAAAAAGCCCTTGGCTGCGCTTGCGGTTTTGAGTTTGGTGTTTGGGATTCTTGGTTTGCTGACGAGTTTTCTCTTTGTCGGAGGGGTGCTTGGGATCGTGGGGGCCGTTTGTGGGGTGGTGCACCAGCGTCGTGCCGGAAAGGGGGGGATGGCGGCGATGGGAACGGTGTTGTCCGCGGTGTCGATGGTTGTTGCGGTTGGGATGGGAGGTTTTGTTTTGTGGATGGTGAACCGTCCGGAGTTTAAAAAAATGCGTGACCAAATGACTGGGCAAGGGGTTTGGTCGGAGTGGCTTGGCAAGCCTATGCCAGAGCTTTCGTTGAAGACATTGGACGGGAGAGAGTTTTCGCTTGGTGCGATGAGAGGGCGTCCGGTCGTGATTGATTTTTGGGCTACGTGGTGTCCGCCGTGTGTGAAGGAAATCCCCCATTTTGTTTCGTTGCGGAGCGAAGTTCCTGAGGGTGATTTGGCAATCGTTGGGGTGAGTGGCGAGGAGGTTGGCGTATTGGAGAAGTTCGTGCAAAAGAATGGGATAAACTACCCAGTTGCTTCTGCATCAAAGTTTAAGAAACCGTATGCATTGGTCTCGGGGATTCCGACGACGTTCTTCATCGATCGGAACGGATTGTTAAAAGACGTCGCGGTTGGGTATCACGACCTTGAAACGATTCGTTCTAAGGCGATGGGAGGAGATTGGCAGGCTGCTCGGCGAGAAGAGGCAGCGGGGGTCAGGCCCTGATGGATTCGGGGCCTGACTGCGACTCGGTTACTTCGTTGAAGCGCCCTTGAGTTTGGCGATGATGGCTTCGGGGATGGTGGGGTGCTTCACGTCAGGCGCGCCGGGGTAGACGAGTTCGCATTCGACACCGACGGACCGGACGCGCTCTTGGAGTTTGACCCCGAAGTTTGCGGTGTGGGTTGGATCTTTCTGCTCTTTGCCGAGTTCGGGAGCGTTGTTGTAGAAAAGGTACACTGATGGGTCGTCGGAGGTGACGAGCGCGTAGGGCGAGTATTCGGCGATGAAATCTTTGATGGATTCACGTTTTTCGTGGAATTCATCAAACGATTTGAGGCCGAAAGCGTGTCCGCCGTATCGGCTGTTCGGGGTCCATTCGCGCATTTGGTGGGGGTCGAGTGTGGTTTGCGCGCCGTTGACGGCTGCGAAGAGGAGTCGCGTGGATTCGCGCGCGACGGGGTCTTGCGATTTGGGGTCGGCGAGGTCTGGGTGAAAGGCGAGCCACAGGCTGGAGCAGGCACCGGCGGAGCCTCCGCTGGCTGCGACGCGGGTTTTATCGAGATTCCATTCGGTGGCCTTGCTCCGAACGAGTTGAAGGGCGCGTGCGGCGTCGTGAAGGGGAGCTTTTACCGGTGGAACGACGTCTTGGGATTGGGAGATGTAGCGGTAGTTGATGGCGACTACGGAGATACCGGCCTTGAGGTAGGGTTCGACGGGAGTGCCGGCCTTGTCACCGGCCTGCCAGCCGCCTCCGTGGATGTAGAAAAGGACTGGGGTTGGCTTGTCCGACTCGGCTTTCCAGAAGTCGAGGACGTTTCGTTCGTGGGGGCCGTATTTGAGGTTTTCGATGGTGGGTGGAATCGCGTTTTTCCGAGGGGGTTTGGCGGCCGTTTGCGCCGGTGGGGTTCCTTTGGCGGGCTCAGCGGAGGGGGCAGCGTTCTGTGAGTGAGCGCTGAGGGTGATGCAGGCGGTGAGTGAACCGATTGCGAGTTTGAGGGGGAACAGGTTGGTATTCATGAGAATGGAGGAATCCTGCCGCTTGTTGGGGTTGAAGCAATCGCGGTTTTGATTGATTGGCATAGGGTTGGCTTTTTAAGGGGCATGAAGGAATCCCCGCGAGATTGGTTGGATCTCGATATCCTTCAGCGTTCGTTTTTCGGGCTCTTTGATGCGTTGGAGGATGTTCAGTTCTGGGTGAAAGACATCCGGAACCGGTATGTTTTTGCGAATCAAGCACTTTTGCTGAACTATGATTTGCAGGATGGTGGAGAGATTAAGGGACGGACGGATTACGATTTCTCTCCGGCATTTTGTGCGGACCAGTTCTGGTTTGATGATGAGCAGGTGTTGAAGGGGCGGGTGGTGAAAGACCGCATTGAGTTGGTGGGTGGTGCGGGGGAGGTTCCTCGCTGGTATTTGACGAACAAGAATCCCGTTTATGGCCGTGGGGAGCGGGTGATTGGCACGACGGGGACGACGCGGCGAATGGCGACGAAACGGAGCGGTTCAGGATTTGAGGGGATTCTTGAAATCATACGGGCGCGCTGTCAGCGGCCGGTGACGAATCAGGAGTTAGCGGAGTCGGTGGGGTTATCGGTCAGGACGTTTGAGCGCCGATTTTTGGCGAGTTTTCATGTCACTCCGCAGCAGTATATTCGGAAGTTACGGATTCGGATTGCGTGCCGTCAGTTGGTGTATTCGGGGACGAGTCTTGCGGAGATTGCGTTGGAGAGTGGGTTTGCGGATCAGAGCCATTTTAGCCATGAGTTTCGTCATCACATGGGGCGTACACCGCGAGAGTATCGTGAGCACTACCGAGTTGCGGGTGCATGACGCTTTTTGACAAATGATTGTCGGCGGGTGGCAAGACGGGGTGGGCGTGGGTTGGTGAGAATTCCCCTCGATTGATTTTGAAGTTATGTCCTCCTCAGAGCGTTTGAAGTTGATTCACAACGGAGCCTTGTTTGACGGTCATGGAAACCCGGCGATTGCGGACGGTATGGTTCTCATTCGTGGCGAACGGATTGTGTATGCGGGGGCTGCCTCTGCGTTTACGGAGAGATTGGGGGAGGATGTGGAGCGGATTGATGCGAAGGGGGGCACGATTTTACCGGGGTTGGTGGAAGCGCATTTTCATGCGACGTATTTCAATGTGGAGCGGTTGGAGGATTTGGACATCAAGTACCCGGTTGAGTTTGTGACGTTGCAGGCGGCGGTGAACTGTCAGTTGGCGTTGGAGTGTGGTTACACGGCGGCGCGTTCGGGCGGGTGTCTTTTCAACTGTGATGTTTGGTTGAAGACGGCGATTGATCGGGGGTTGATTTTGGGGCCGCGGTTGGCGGCGAGCGGGCGCGAGATTTGTAGTGCGGGCGGTTTGATGGATTGGAATCCGGATTTTCGTAAGATTGGGATGGATGGTTTGGTGTTTTGTATCAACGGGGTGGAGGAGGCGCGAAAGGCGGTACGGTCGTTGGTGAAGGATGGAGTGGAGTGGGTGAAAACGTATCCGACGGGCGATGCGGCGTGGCCTGACGTGAATGATCATCACACGTTGTGCATGACGTTTGAGGAGATGCATGCGGTGGTGGCGACGGCGCACAATCACAAGATGAAGGTGACGGGGCATTGCCGTGCGACGGAGGGGATTAAGAATGCCTTAAGAGCGGGTTACGACTCGATTGAGCACGGGACCTTTATTGATGACGAGGGGTTGGAGTTGTTGTTGAAGCGGGATGTGCCGGTGGTGCCTGCGTTGTATTTTGAGAAGGCGAGCGTGCTGAATGGAAAAGAGTTTGGTCTGTCGCAGAAGGTGATGGATGGGCATCAGGAGACGTTGGAGGGCGGAGCGGAGAGTGCGCGGCGAATTTTGGCGGCGGGCGGGCGATTGGGAATGGGTGGTGATTACGGTTTTGGCTGGAACCCGCACGGGCATTACGCGCGGGAGTTGGGCTTTTTTGTTCGGGATGTGGGTATAGATCCGCTGACGGTGTTGCGGTGTGCGACTCGCACGGGAGCGGAGATTCTTGGTCGTGCACACGAGATTGGGACGCTGGAGGCTGGGAAGTTGGCTGATGTTTTAGTGGTGGACGGCGACGTGATTGGGGATGTTCGGGTTTTGGAGGATCGGGCGAGATTCATTGCGGTGATGCAGGGAGGCGAGATGAAGGCGGGGCGCCTTGCGGCGCGACGGGAGGTGCCGCTTCCAGCGGATGGGGGGCGCGTCAAGTGACGCGGGGGCTCACGGAGGGATGGGTTGAGGGGGCACCTCGGTTAAGGGTGCTCAGGCGGCGGGGGACTGGGCGCCGGATGCTGATGTTGCACGGGGTGTTGCGGTGCGGGGCGGATTTTTTCTCGTTGCTTCCGTATCTGGACGAAGCGTTAGACCTGACCTTTCTCGATCAGCGTGGTCACGGTGAATCGGAGTGGGCGGCTGGTTATGGGGTTGCGGACTATGTGTCGGATGCGATGCGTGTGGTGCGTGGGATGGGGCCGGAGGGGCTTGTGGTGTTTGGACACTCGCTGGGCGGGATGGTGGCGGCTGCGATTGCGGAGGCCGCTCCGGTTGCGGGGGTTGTGCTGGAGGATCCGCCGTTTGAGACGATGGGGAGCCGGATTTTTGGGACGGGATGGCACCAGGTTTTTATGGGCTTTCGAGAGGCGTTGTCTGAGGGGCGCGAGCTGCAAGGTTTGTTTGAACGCTTGGGGCGGGTTCGGATTGTGGGGGCAGACGGCACGGTGAGCGTGCTATCGCAGTTGAGAGATGAGGTTTCGTTGCGGTGGAGCGCGGACTGTCTGGCCCGGCTGGATTCACGGGTTCTCGATCCTTTGGTGGAGGGGCGTTGGCTGGAGGGTTTTGGATGGTCGAGTCTGTTGACTCGAGCTTGTTGTCCGGTGCTCCTGTTGCAGGGAGATGGTAGTGCGGGAGGCGCGTTGACGGATGGTGACTTGGTGGATGCTGGTGGAGGGAGCGAACAGGTATCGAGAGTGTTTTTTGAGGGGAAGGGGCACCAGCTTCATGCGACGGAGCCCGAACGTGTTGCGAGCTGTATCAACCGCTTCGTTGGTGGGCTTGATCGGTAGATGGGAGACTGATGGTGGGACGCTCCTTGGCCGGAGAGGGGGGGGCTGGAGCGGGAGCGCTAGTCCCAAACGATGAGGCTTCTGGCCACTTCGCCGCGCTCGAGGGAGGCGTAGGCTTCATTGATTTCATTGAGGCGCCATGTGCGGGTCAGTAGTTCGTCGAGAGCGAGGCTGCCGCACTGGTGGAGGTGGACGATTCGCGGGAGATCGATTCTTGGGCGCATGGAGCCGTACAGGGTTCCTTTCAGGGTCTTCTCTGCGTACAGGAGTTGGTTGACGTTGATGCGCGCGCGGGCGTCGGAGCGGCAGATTCCGGCGACCACACAGGTGCCTCCTTTTCGGGTTGCATCAAATGCTTGCTCAATGGGTTCTGGAAGTCCGATGGCCTCGAAAGTGAAGTCCGCGCCGAGGCCGTGAGTGAGCTCTTTGATTGCTGCGACGGGATCTGTGTCGGTGGAGTTGATGAAGTGGGTTGCGCCGAGGTTTTTGGCGTGCGCCTCTTTCGAGGCAACGGTGTCGACGGCGATGATTTTGACGGCACCGACCATGCGCGCGCCTTGAACGATGTTGAGTCCGACTCCGCCGCAGCCGAAGACGGCGACGGTCGCGCCGGGGCGGACTTGTGCGGCATGGGTGACGGCTCCCAATCCGGTGATGACGCCGCAACTGATGAGCGCGGCGTGTTCGTTGGAGATGTCGCTTTCGATGCGAACGACGGCCGATTCAGGCATGCAGCTGAGGGAGCTGAAGGTGGAGACTCCGGCGTAGTGCCGGATGGGGGTGCCGCCGAGGGTATGGAATCGTGTTTTACCGTCGGGCATGAGACCGGTGAAGCGCATGGCTGTGCCGAGCTCGCAAAGGGCGGGGCGGCCGAGTTGACAGTATTCGCAGCGGCCGCAGGAGGAGCGCCAGATGGGCCATACTCTGTCGCCGGGCTGGACGCTGGTTACGCCCGCGCCAACGGCTTCGACGACGCCGGCGCCTTCGTGTCCGAGGATGATGGGGCACGGCATGGGCAGGTCGCCTTTCATCACGTGAAGGTCACTGTGACAGACGCCGGCTGCTTTCATTCGCACGAGCACCTCAGCGGGTCCGGGATCTGAGACGCGGATGTCTTCGATGACGAGCGGTTTTCCGGATTCGTAGAGGATGGCTGCGGGGGCAATGGGCATGGTCACGACAGAGAGCAGGGGATGCGCCGAATGCGCGTCACCTAAGATGCGGACGGGGTGGGAATCATTTCGGTGGCGGGCCACTTGCTGAAAGAGGCTCGTTCAACGCATTCAACCGTTTCCCCCTCTTGCTCCATGATGACCTCTCGTTCCCTCCTGCCGCTGATGAGCTTTGTTTGGCTTATCTCCCAACCCGTCTCAGTTGTTATCGCAGCAGATGAGCCTCCCCTGCATCAGGATGCAAAATCATTGGCCTGGATTTGGGATGGGGGGTCGGGTGCCAAGGGGGATGCGGTGGTTTTTGAGCGCGGTTTCAAGTTGAGCAAGGCGCCGTCAGCTGTGCGGGTGAAGATTCAGAGCTCTGCACCGGTGAAGTTGCTGGTGAACGGCGAGGAGGTGGGCGCAGTGCAGAGTGCGGACAAGCCGCAGGTGTTTGAGTTCAAGAAGCAAGTGTCGGTTGGCTACAACGCTCTTCGACTGGTGACGAATCGAGCGGGAGAGGGAGACGCGTTGGTCGCCAGCGTGTTAATCACGGACGCCGATGGAACGCGTCGCCGGCTGGAAACGGACGCCGCGTGGCAGGTTGTGGTGGGCGATGAGCGGCGTGCGGTTCGGGTGGTGGAGTCGTATGCGGCCTCGAAGAAGGGGGACGTTTTTGCGCCGTTACGTCCGTCGGTCACGAAGACAGAGGACATTAAGGTGCCTGAGGGGTTTAAGGTGGATTTGTTGCACGCTTTGGATGAGGCGGAGGGGTCGTGGGTTGCGATGTGCACAGATGGGAAGGGGCGTCTGATTGCGTCGGATGCTGGGGGGCGGTTGGTACGCATTACTCCGCCGCCGGTTGGGGCGGACGTATCGAAAAATCCTCCGAAGATTGAGGTAATTGATTTGCCGGTGGGGCATGCGAACGGGTTGTTGTGGGCGTTTGACAGTCTGTATGTGATGGTTTGTGCGGAAGGGGTTTACGAGGCGGGATCGGGGGTTTACCGGGTGCGTGATACGGATGGGGACGATCGTTTTGACAAGGTTGAGTTGTTGCGGAAGTTGCATGGATCGGGGGATCACGGTCCGCATGCGTTGATGCTATCGCCCGACAAACGTTCTATCACGGTGGTATGCGGGAACTCGACGCGCGCGACGGAGTTTCAGCACTACCAAGTGCCGCCGATTTACAAGGATGACTTGGCGTTGCCGAAGTTGAAGGGACACGGGTTTATGCTGGGGGTTGGGGCTCCGGCAGGGTACCTCGCGCGGATGAGCCCGGATGGTCAGGAGTGGACCTTGATAGCCTCGGGGTTACGGAACCAGTATGACGCGGCATTCAATCGGCATGGCGAACTCTTTACGTATGATGCGGATATGGAGTGGGATTTGGGGACGCCGTGGTATCGGCCCACGCGGGTGTGTCATGTGGTGGACGGAGCGGAGTTTGGGTGGAGGAGTGTTTCTGGAAAGTGGGCGGAGGATTACGCGGATTCGGTGCCGCCGGTGATTAACGTGGGGCGGGGGAGTCCAACTGGGGTTGCGTTTGGGTACGGGGCGAAGTTTCCTGGACGTTATCAGGAGGCTCTGTACATCGCGGATTGGACGTACGGCCGCCTTTATGCGGTTCATTTGAAGGAGCGTGGGGCGAGTTATACGGCGACTCAGGAGGTGTTTGTTGAGGGGCGGGCCATGAAGCCAACGGACATCGCGGTGAATGAGAAGGACGGGGCGCTTTATTTTGCGTCGGGTAGTAGGACGGGGAATAGCGCGTTGTACCGCGTGTATTACGCGGGAGGAGAGAGCACGGTGGCGAGTCAGGGTTCATCGGATTCGGAGTCAGCGAAGTTGCGTGCGTTGCGGCATCGGTTGGAGGAGGCGTATCAGGCTTCGGATGATGCGAGCGTTCAGTTGGCGTTGGAGAATTTGGGGCACTCGGATCGGTTTATTCGTTACGCGGCGCGGACGTTGTTGGAGTTCCGCGCTCCGGAGCGTTGGGAGAAGGCTGCGTTGGCGTTGAAGGGACCGGATGCTGGGGTTCAGTCGGCGTTGGCGTTGGCGCGTTTGGAGCGGACAGAGCACCGTGATGTTTTGTACGGCAAGTTGGGGGAGATTCTTGGGGGACGCGCGGCGGGGGCGGGGTTGAAATTGGACGCGGTGCGCGCGTTGCAGGTGGTGGCTGTGCGCCTCGGTGACCCGGAGGGGACGGTGAGGGATTCGTTGTTGGGGCATTTACACGCGTTAGTGCCGACGACCGATGCGCGGATGAATGCGGAGGCGGGTCAGTTGCTGGTTCGGTGGAAGTCTCCGTTGGCGGCGAGGAAGTTGTTCGCGTTGTTGCAAAAGGCGCCGACGCAGGAGGAGCAGATTTCGTATGCTGCTGCATTGCGATTCGTGAAAGAGGGGTGGCCTGCGGGAGCTCGGGAGTTGTTTTTCCGCTGGTTTTTGCGCGCAGAGTTCAACAAGGCTGGGCATTTGGCCAAGTTCATTGCGGACATGCGGAAGGACGCGGTGGATTCGTTATCGGATGCGGAGAAGGTGGCGTTGGAGAAGGTATTGAATGCGGCGCCGGAGGTTCAACCGGCACCACCGATGGCCTCGCGGTTGTTTGTGAAGAACTGGACGACGGAGGAGTTGAGCGGTTTGGTCGAGCCCTTGATGAAGGAGGCTCGGAACTTAGAGCGCGGCAAACAGTTGTTCCGTGAGACGGGCTGCACGGTCTGTCATTTGTTCAAGAGTGAAGGGGGAGCAGTAGGGCCGGATTTGACATTGTCAGGCAGCAAGTTTGGGGTTCGCGAGTTGATTGAGAGCATGACGGAGCCGAGCAAGACGATTAGCGATCAGTACGGGACGACTCAGGTGACATTGAAGAGCGGAGAGACGTTTATTGGCCGGAAGGTGAACGAGGGGCCGGAGTTGGTGACGCTGCAGGAGAATGTGTTTACGGCATCGGACGTTCGCGATTTTGCGCGGAAGGACATTTCGAAGGTGGAAGCGTCCCTTGTTTCGTTGATGCCTCCGGGGTTGATCAACACCTGTCATCCGGACGAGGTCGCCGACCTTCTTGCGTGGTTGCAATCGGGGTCGAAGTGATTCGCGCGTGTGAAAGGGTTTTATGGCTTGGAGAAAACTATTTTGCGGCGTTGGGCTGGCTCTGGTTGCTGGGGTCGGTTCGGTGTTAGCAGAGGACCTTGTTGTTCCTGAGGGATTTATTGCGCTGTTTAACGGGCGTGATTTGTCGGGATGGAAGGAGAATCGGCAGGATCCGGTGCATCGGACGGTGAAGGGGGGAGTGCTTGAGTACGATGGGAAGGGAGGGAATCTCTTTCACACGCAGGAGTTTTCGAACTTTGTGTTGTTGGTGGATTGGAGGGTGGATAACAACGGGAACAGCGGGGTATTTTTGCGGGGTGGGGCGACGCAGGTTGAGATTAACGATGCGGATAAGGCTCCGCGGCCTCTGTGGAATGGCACCTCAGGAGGCCTGTACCCGCATCTTCCGCCTCTGAAGCGGGCGGCGCGTGTGGCGGGAGAGTGGAATCATTACGAGATTCGCGTGGAGAAGGGGGTGATCACGGTATTGTTGAACGGGGAGCGCACGGTGGATGGTTACGAGATGCAGTGGGGATCTCGTGTGCGTGGCGGAGTTGGTTTCCAGCATCACGGCACTCCGCTTTACGTTCGAAACGTGTTCATTAAGGAGTTGGCGGATTGAAGGTTTTCTTATGTGGAGGCGTTTGGTTAGTTGGGTGGAATGGACAAATCTGAAGTTGAAGCAGCGGGTGCCGAGTTGGGGTCGGATAAGGCCTTGAATGTGGGCATTTCGTTCGCGGTGGCGATTGCGGGAACGTTCATGGCGTTGTGTGAGGTGAAGTCGGGAAACGTGGCCCAGGCGATTGAGAATGCCCAGTCTCAGCGACTGAACGAGTGGTCGTATTTTCAAGCAAAGAGCACTAAGCAGAGTGTAGCGGAAGGTGCTTTGGATCAGCTTGTTTCTTTGCGATCGGTTTCCGGATCGGCGGATTTGGAGGCGTTGAAACTATTGGACGGCAGGATTTTGGATTTGAAGGGAAAGATTGACCGGTACGAGCGGGAGAAGGGAGAGATTCAGGTGAAGGCGAAGAAGTCGGAGGACGATTACATTCGCTTCAGCGAGATTGATGATCAGTTTGATGCGTCGGCCGCTGCGATGTCAGTGGGGATTGCGCTCAGCGGGGTGTCGGCGTTGGTGAGCAGTCGGCGTTTGTTCGTTGGTGCGGTGGTGTTTTTGGCGCTTGGGATTGCTTTGGGTGTGGCTGGATTTCTCGGGGTAAAGCTCACATTACCTTTCTTGGGTGATTGGCTGGCTGCGTGAGGCTTAAGCCCGTTGCGTTGAGGGGAGTTGGGACATTGTCGTCAGGTCACGATATTTCAGAGCGGCCAAAAACCGGTGAAAAGTCGACGATTCGCTTGATTCCGTCTGGGCTTCGTAGTTCAATCCTCGTCCCGCTTCCGAGCGGGATGCACCCGTAGCTCAATTGGATAGAGCATTTGACTACGGATCAAAAGGTTTGAGGTTCG
>JBEEPE010000400.1:0-4622 GCA_041191265.1 Verrucomicrobiota bacterium
TGAAAGCACAGGTGTTCACAATCAAGACATCCGCATCCGTCTCGTTGTTCACAATTTCCATCCCCTCCGCTCGAATGCCTCCCAGCATAATCTCCGCATCCACCAAGTTTTTTGCGCAGCCCAGGCTAATCATTCCCACTTTGACGACCGAATTACTCATTGTCCCTTCGTTGTACGCCGACTGGCCCAAACCGGAAAGAGCAGTCTTCGAGAGACCGGCCAACGTTGCGTTGTCAAAGTGCCGCAATGCCGTTACTTTATTGTAAGTTCCCCCCCCAATGGTCCTCTCCCTCGGCTCAAATCTGACTAGCGACCCATCGCTCCGCGCGATGTCTCGTTTCTCAGACCAAATTGGGCGGAGCATGCAACGCATCGGCTCTGGGCGCAAAATCAACCTTTCGACCGACAACCCCAGTGGCTCCGGTGTCTCACTCAATCTCTCCAGCCAGCTGCGCCGCTACCAAGCCATCAAAGACGGCATCGCCAATGCCGCTGGGCTTGTTCAAGTGCAAATTGGCGCTCTCTCGGATATCCAACGCCTTCTGACCCGTGCTGAAGTCATCGCCATCAACTACAAATCACCGTTCCGGTGGCAGATGGAAACCCCGAAAAAGAAGTCCTCGGTCACTCAAAACCCAAACTTCGGCGGGGCGGGTGCAGGGGATTTCGGTCCCGTCGAGGGAAGCGACTTCGGCGCCAGCACCGCATCCCTCATCATCGATAACCTCGAGTGGTCGAACATTTCGCCATCCGGAACCTCCTCGCCCACTGGCGTCAGATCAACGATTCAAGGCCTTCTCAAATCCGCTTTCAACGGCATCAAGCTGTTCAGCGAATCCAATACCGAGCTGCTCAAGGTCTACACCAACCTCGAAAGCTCAAGCTTCGTCAACGTATCACGCCCCGGACTCCAAGACCAAATCGCACAACTGCGAACCCTCGTCGAGGACATCGACGACGTCTCCTCAACAGCATTCGAAGGAACCGTCAAAAATGCCAAATCGGAAGTCGAGGACGTCCTGACCACCAAGGCCTCGGACCTGAGACTCCTCCAAGATTTTGTGGACCAGATGGCAGCGCGAACCTCGTCAACCGAACGTAACCTCTCACGCATTCAAGACACCGATCTCGCTGCAGAAGCCGTCTACAAAACGCGCAGCATCATCGGATACCTCGCCTCGAGTGCAATGCAAGCGCAAGCCAATGTTCGCCGCGACATGGCTCTGAAACTCATTGTTTCTTAGCCCTCCACCCTCTGGGTCCTCTGGGGCCAATATCACGCCATTCTATCGCCCCGAAATCTTCCGGACTGGTCGCCCGAACACCCACTCCAATCCGCGGGCCAACCGCTCCTCAAGGTACGCACTGTGCCCCCCAGGCGACTCGTAAAACTCAACCGCTGGGTGCCCAGGCAAAGCCTCCTTTAACGCCCTCGCGCCCAACTGCGCCTTGAACTCGTCCCGCTCCGCCCCATCAAGGTAAATGCGTTGATCCGAGGAGAAAACCGAAGCATCGCGGCGCGCCATCACCACCGGATCCTGCTCTAACCACTTCGCCCAAACATCGTCCCGCCAACGCCCCTTCTCATCGTACAACCACAGAAACTTGCCCGGCGCCTCCGTTCCCACCGGCGCGTACGCCGCCGAAAGCCCCATCCAGATTCCCACCATCCCATCGCTCGGCCTCCGCCCGCCAGTCCCCAACGCCGAGTACGCTTCCACATCCGCAGGACGCACCGCTCGCATCGAGGACGTCATCGATAAGCCCTTGTGCGTGACCTCAAAATCCGTATCCGGAGACAGCGCCACCACCGAACCAATCCGCCCCTTCTCCCGCATCGCCAATCGCAGCGCCCCAAACCCGCCGCTCGAATGCCCCGCCAAAATCCGGTCCCGCGCAGCCGAAGGCGCACCGTACTTTTTCTCAATCAAGGGAATGACCTCATCCAAAACATAATCTGCGTACCGTCCTTGCGCCGGACTATTCAGAAACTGACTCCCCCCAAAGCGATTTCGCGCGTCAACGACCACCAAGCGAACCGGCAGTCCCCCATCGGCCAGTTTCTGTAAAACACGCATAAATCCCCCCCCAGCCCCGTGTAAGTATTCCTCCGATCCTCCGCCATACCCAGGAAGGTAATACAGCGTCTTCATCCCCTCGCCTCCGGCCACCTTCGGCTCATACACCGCCGCAATCCGGGCAACAGGGTCCCCCAACGGGTTCCCGCGCAACGTCTCCCCAGGAATCGACACCGGAACAAACCCAGCGCCCCTCGCAACCACGCCGCACACCGCTCCCCAAAACACAACGACCATCAACCGAGCCCAACTACCTCCAAACTTCAGCTTCATAAGCGGAGAAAAGCCAATCCCGCGCCTCCGTCACCGCTTTCTAAGACGCCGCTCCGCCGTCCATCACACGCGCATGATGAAACAAGTACTGCTGCGCATACCCCCCGTACGGACCAAACCCCGATTCGCAGAACTTCCTCACCGCCGCCGCACTCGCCCTCCGCCGCCCCGCCAAAAACGACTCCCGCACAATCCGGTCAATCCACACATCCACTGGCACCGCCGCCAACCGCTCATACCCGAACAACATCACACAGTTTGCCACCTTCACCCCAACCCCAGGCAACCCGCACAACGCCTCGCGTAAATCTCCATCCGAAAGACCCCTCCATCCCTCCAAATCCGCCTCACCCGACGCCACACGCTCAGCCGTCCTCAACAAGTTCGGTGCCCGATAACCCAGCCCGCACTCCCGCAACGCAGCCTCACCCGCTTGAACGAGTCGCCCAGCCTCGGGATACGCAAACACATCCCCCACCACCGTCCCAAGCCTCTTCCCAAACCTCCCCCGCAAACAGTGCGACATCGCGCTGATATGCGACACCCGCTTCATCGACGACGTGATGAACGCCGCAAGACACTCCCAAAGCGGCTGACGCAGAATGCGCATCCCTCCGCACGCCGCAACCGCCGCCCGAAGCCGCGGATGATCCGGGAACGACCGATGAATCACCGCAATCTCATGATCCAGCGCCAAGTAACGCTCCGCCAACAGCCTCGGTATGCCGCAACCACGGAGCACCCTCCCTTTCTGACACAGCCATCCCCCAACCCCCTCGATAACCCCCTTCCAACCATCCCCTTCCGCCACCCAGTGAAACGCCTGCCCGCTGTTGAGCGTCAAACCCAAATCAAAAACATCCTCGCCCCCAAGCTCCACCACCCACTCTGAATCTCCAGCCTCAGTCACCTCAGTGGTTCCCGCACGTCTGGCAGGTTTCATCAGAAAAATCGTCGTCCACCGGTACCCGACCCACCTCAAACGTCTTTCCCACCATCCTCAAAATCCGGTCCTGAATGCTCTGAACGCCCTGCTGCGCCTCCGCAAACTCCACAATCACCGCTTTCTCCAACGCTGCCTTTCGAAGCCCCTCGTAATGCCCCACCTCTTCCTCCGTCAACTCCGCACCCAACGCCTGCTTCTGCTGCAAATACCCACCCACATCGTTCAAAATGCTGAACTGATACTTTGCCCCCTCATCCCGCAAAAATGCGTCCGTCTTCCGGTACAATTCCGAGAACCCGTCCTGCGCCACAATGGCCTCACACAGCTCCCGAATCCGCTGATCCAAAACTTCCAAGGGCGTAGACATGTGGCAAACCTATCAACTCCCCAAAAAACCAACCAACAAAAAGCCCCGTCAGATGCCGCCAATCACCGACCTCATCTGAGCCTTCTCCACCCAAACGCGATTCCCTTTCAACGCCACCGTCCCACTGACTCGCACCGGAGCGCCTTCCGACAGCAGAATCACGTCTCTCGGAAAGTACACCGCATTTCCTTTGGTAAAACCTTCCTGACCCTTCACGAACAGGTGCCCGCCTTCCACTCGAAGCCGCCATCTCAAAAACTCCGCATTCAGACCGCGAAGCGCCAGAAACTCGTGCCGTGACATCTGCACCTCCAAGTTTCCATCCAAACGAAATCGAACCCACTCAACAGACGATTCTACCTCGTGAATTTTCTGAATCACCCCCTTTACCGTTCGACGCTTGCCCATGTGCCGTTCCACGTGCAACCGAATCTCGTCCACCGACAAAACCGAATCATCCGTCGGCTCGCCCAAGCCAGCCCCGTCTCCCCCACGCCCGCCAGTCAACGCAACCTCTTCCGCCAAACGCTCAGGCCAATCAGACCGCTCAAAAAAACTTGGCTGCGTCCGCTTCAAAACACCCACGCGCTCTCGAAAAATCTTGTTAAACGGCGAATCCAACACGCCTAAAGCCGGATGCTTCCTCACCGCTTCCGCTTTCGACCTCGCCTCCTCCACCTTTCGAGCCTCTTGTCCATCAACCGCCAACAAACGCTCACCAGCCTGCTTAACCTCCTCGCCCGCCTGCTTGACCCGATCACTCACCTGCTCGCCCGTTTGCTTGACCTGCTCGCCCGTCTGCTTCAACCGATCGCACGAAACAAAGCTCGCGACGAAGGAAATCATCATCGTCAAGCCACAACGTACAACCCGAACGCGCGCCTTCGAGGTCGCGCTCGACACGCACTTTACATCACAACTTTCCATTTCAGACACTTCTCCTAAACGACATGATTTG
>JBEEPE010000401.1:0-3136 GCA_041191265.1 Verrucomicrobiota bacterium
ACTGCGGCGTCCCCATCACCTCCCCCTCCATCGTCATCCCAAAATCCCCGCTCAATCCCCCACTCACCGTCCGCGTCGTCACTCCAGCCTGCACGGGTTCCTCCACCCCAATCACCTTCGCGAGCCCCCAATCCATCACCAGCACCTCCCCGTATTCCCCAACCATCACGTTCTCCGGCTTCAAATCCCGATGCAGCACTCCCTTCGAATGCGCAAACGCCATCGCATCGCAAACCTTCCGAAACACCATCAGCAACTTCGCCCGCGTAAACTCCGCCACCGCGGCATCCTCCCCCTCTCGAACCGCATTCAACACCGACTGCAACGTCCGCCCCTTCACCAACTTCATCGAATAAAACGGCCGCCCCGCCGAATCCACCCCCATTGTATGGATTGGCACAATGTTCGGATGCGCCAGATTCGCCAAAACCCGCGCCTCCTTCGTGAACCGAGGATCCACCGCCCCCTCGCTCACCGTACTGACCTTCACCGCCACCTCCCGCTCCAACTCCCCATCCTTCGCCAAATGAATCTCCCCCATGCCCCCCTTTGCAATCGCCCGCACCATCGCATAGCGCCCCGCATAATCGGCCGCCAAAGCCCCAACCCCACTGTTCGAACGGGGCGTCGGTTGGACCGCGGCTCCAAGAAGTGTCTCTGCCTCCGAAGCGGACCGAACCACTGTCACGTCCGAATGAAACGACGAACCCGACTCCACCGGCTTCATCGGAATCGTCACCCCCTCATGAAACCCGCTCTGCTGTTGTTCGGACATGAACGCGAACCCCAAGCAGCTTACACGCCCATCTCCCCCGTATCGAGCGGTCGGCAGTCCATTCAAATCTAACGTATTTTCAGTCCAACAAGCCGATTGCAACTACACCTAACTCGCCCCGCTAAGCCATCAACCACCGACCCCGGCATCAATCCGCTTCTGAGCATCCACAGCAAGCGCACTCAGCCCGAGCGTGAGAAAGCCCGCTCCACACAGAAAAAACGTCTCTCGCCAGTCCGTGCAGTGAAACCGACTCGCGATCAGCCACGGAATCACCTTCGCAACCAGCGACGCGCCAAGGTTTCCCCACATGTTCACCCACGCCATCGTTGACGCAACCCGCGAACCTCCAACGTCCTGCACCATACCCCAAATGGACGGAGTCACCGAGTCGCTCGCAAATGCAACCAAACCACACGCCGCGACCACCCACCCCGGCCCCGGCAGAAAGGGCGCCACTCCATAACACAGCGCCGCCACCACGCCTCCGGTCAGCATCGGTAACCGCCGCCCCCATCGAACCCCAAACCGTCGCACACAAAAATCCCCGTACCATCCCCCGACCAACATCCCAGTCATCCCAAACGCAAGCGCCCACGAAATCCAAGTCCCCGTCACCACCGCATCCATCCCGTGAACCTCCCGCAAATAACTCGGCAGCCACGTAATCAAAAACGCCCACCCCAGGTTCATCCCAATCGCGCCCACGTTGAAAATCCATAGCCCGCGATCCATCAATAGCGCACGCCACGGAACCGAGACTCCCCCACCCACCCTCGTCTCCGCAACCTCAGAGTCCCGCCTCGGTTGATCTCGGAGCACACGCCAACCCACCGCCGCAAGCACCAACCCCGCAACCCCATACACCCACAGCACCGGTCTCCACCCATTGAACCACGCAATCGCCCATGCCGTAAAACCCAGCGCCAACGCATTCCCAATCCGGCCCCCCATCGCAACCAAGCCACTCGCCCGCGCACGCCCCACCGTCCCAAACCACGACCCCACCAAGCGCGTAATCGCCGGATACGCCCCCGCCTCAGCTAACCCACACGCCATCCGTACCACCACCAACGCCGATAATCCCTGCACCCATCCCGTCATCGCCGTGCACACCGACCACAACACCACGTACGTCACCAACATCCGACGCGGCCCAAACCGGTCCGCCATCCAACCCGCAGGCATCTGACCCAATGCGTACGCCAAAAAAAAGGACGACATCACCGACCCCACCTCCGCCTTCCCCAACGCCATCTCATTCTGAAAACTGGTCGACTGCACCACCGCCCCCATACACGTCCGATCCAAGTACAAAAGAAACGCCTTCGCCATCGCCACGACAATAACCGCGCGCTGCATCCCGCTAAACCCGTCCGAACGTTCGCTCTCGGCCGACATTCCCGCGTTCCCTCAGTTCACTCGCATCGCCCGTCCCACCTCACAGACTCCGCTCCAAAAAACGAATCACGTTCCCACTGAAAATCCCCTCAATGTCCGCCTCCGAATACCCGCGCTTCCGTAAATCCCCACCAATCGTCCGAATATCCACAATGCTGTCCAAATCCTTCGGCGTCTGCTCCGTCCCAAACCCCCCGTCTAAATCCGTCCCAATGCACACATGCGACGCATTCCCCGCAATCTGACAAATGTGGTCGATATGCTCGCAAATCTTCGAAATCCGCAGATCAAAATCCTCAGGCTTCGACCGACGATACGTCCACCCGTGCACCATCATAATCGCGTCAAACGCCATCCCAATAACCGCACCCCGCTCAACCAACCGCCGAATCTGGTCATCCGCTAACTGACGATTCCAGTTCGCCAAGGCACGACAGTTGTGGTGACTCGCCCACACCGGTCCAGAAAACCGGTTCAGCGCATCCTCAAAACTTTCATCACACAAATGCGTCGCATCCAATATGATGCCAAGCCGTTCCATCTCGCGAAGCAACTCACGCCCCTTCTCCGTTAACGGCCCCGCGTCATCCGTACCATGCCCATAAATCCCCGGCCCATAATGAACCGGGCCCAGCGCCACCAACCCGTCCGCACGCGACCGCTCCAAATGCTTCCAACTCAAAATGGAATCCGCTCCCTCCAAACTCAGCAAATACCCAATCGGCAAACACGCCGCTGCCTCATCATCCGCCGCCCGCCACAACGCCGCATGCGTCCGCACTTCTTCCGCTGTCCGCAACTGCCGCATGTGCCCCATCTCCTCCATCGCACGGTAATAAGCCAACTGCCCCTGCGTCTGCGCCCACGCCTGCTGCGGACTACGCCATCCCGGTAACTGATGAAACTTCGGCGAATACCGCGCAATCTGCGTCGCCACAATGATGCCAATCCGACCCCGCC
>JBEEPE010000402.1:0-7300 GCA_041191265.1 Verrucomicrobiota bacterium
CGTTAGGTAAGACGCGCTTACCGCCATGGCATGGGCACCACCCTTCAATGATAAGCGAAAACTTGGACTGGCAAGTTTGCCTTGCAGCACTTGGATGCAACTACCACAGCAGGATTATGAGGATTACAGAAGATTTGCCTCATTCGACTGACATCTTGGACGCAGCCGAGTATGTGAGAAATATTGAAAACTTTGAAGATTTTCATTTATTTATGAATCCCAATGCGTTAGATACAGACCATCCGATTGGCTTAGACTTGTGATGAAAGATTTACAAAGGCACTACAATAGAAACAAAGGCTTAAACTGCGTTTCAAACCATTTTTAACACAGTCGACCCACTTTTGTTTTCTGTTCGTTCTCTGGACCTACAGAGTTAAGGCCTGCTGATATAGACGGGCGCGCTGTCCAGCACGCGACCTGCGCCAACTTCTGGTCCACTTGAACCTTCTTTTCGGCCATATTCTAGAGTTCTTCAAAAGCTACGACGAACTGCGCCAGTTGTGGGGTGATGCTGGTACAGGGTCCAAGTTGCTCGCGGGATTGGCAGATGAACAGCCTGTGGAGATGCAATGGATCATCAGTGCCCAGAAATCTGACCTTTTTGATGTTCTGGCCCATGTAGCCGATGCCCTCCCTCCTTTGACGAGGGAAGATCGAGCATCGAAATCCAAGGTTGTGCTTACTGATTACTTCAACTCCAGTCAGCTGGTGTTTTTGAAGTCGGTGTAAATCTGTTTCTGTAAGTTGTCCTTCTCCCCTCCAGCGTCCCCCCTTTGGGGTGAGGTGGAGCGTAGCGAGCTGAGCGCAGCCGAACCCAAAAGGGGGGACGCTGCTCCCTTCTCGTAAAAAATTAGGCAAGGGCAGGCCATGTTGGTCTCTTGTTGGGGTGTCTCCAAACACATCCAACTACGAACCCATCACATGACCCACCACGACAACCCTGAACTCCCCACCCACGTCCTGCAACTCCTTACAGAGCATGGCCACGACGGCTTCGCCGAAGGTCACCGCCTCCTCCTCAACGAAGCCATGCGCATCAAACGTCACTACGTCCTCCAAGCACCTACATGTACGGGGGGCTTGCCAAGGGCTTGGTGAAGGGGGCGACGGGGATGCACCGCGCAGGTACGGGACAGTCTCCCTGCCTGCTGCGGGTCGATGAGGCCGAACGCCGTTTGACGCCTGTGATGACCAGCGGACTCAACATCACCCACTATCCACTCTCGTACGGTAGGTGAGGCTGCCGAGTTGCCCGATGGCAGCGCAGTCTTCCCCGGTCAGGGCGCGAACAACAATCCTTGCTACCGCATCACCGGTTGGGAGAACTTTCAGCGTCAGCGCGGCAAGGGCAGACGAACTGCGAAGAAAGTAACAACGAGAAAGGGTGGTTTTCATCGGGGTTATGCCTGATGCCGAAATCCCGTGAGTCCGTAGCAGTCACAGGCGCTCAGCCGACCTCTCCCACGCAAGAGACATTCCCTTCGATGGAGCGCCTGAAAAGAAGGCGCCTCCGTGGGATTGTTCACTTTCAACTCCCTCGGCAGTTTCAAATGCCCGAGATACGTGAGTGATAGATCAACGACGGTTCAAGCCATGAGACCATCGTGAACAGGTCGGAGTTTTAAAATACGATCCGCGTTGCCATCGCCGCTTCGATCGCGTCGCCCGCCTCACTATGCCAAGCCACACAACCCAGTGTGACGTTTCATCAACTGTGCGACAAAGCCAGTTTGGAGATGGCGAGCCGCAACCTTTGGATAAATGCTTCCAACTCAGCCGAGGTCAGCTCCCGAATCATCCAAGCAGGCACCTCATTCACGGCCAAGCCATCCAGAAGCATGGCAACCACAGCAGGCTCCCATCCTCCATCCTTCGCCTGAGCATCAGGAACCGAGGCGAGGAGGTCACGACCGGCTTTCTCTAAGAAATAAAGATCCACCGCATCTTTCAACTCAGCGCGGCTGAGAAGTGTGGTGAGCTTGTTCGCAGTAATCTCGCGCAGAGTATCCACTCGAATTCCGTCGAAGTTGACCTTTTTTACATCGAGCTGCGGAACACGGTCGATTACCACATCGATGATTTCCCGTTCTTCAGCGCGTGTGAGCTTAAATCGATGAAAATCAGGCGCCGTGCGGATGGCTACACAGTCCGCTCCAACTTCAGCGGCGAACCTAAAAACGAGATTCTGCACCTCTTTGCCATCAACCGACTCGCTGGTAAAAAAATCGAGGTCAAAGGAAAGACGGTGATTCAAGTAGAAGAGTCCAAGCGCACTGCCACCTGAGAGAAAAAACCGCTGCTCCCGAGCGAACCATGCACGGAGGAAATCGCGTTTCAGCGGGGTGCAGGCTTTAGATTCTTCCCAGTTCATGAGCAGCACGAAGGAGATGCTCCCAAACTGGGCGGCGTTTGCCCAGCATCGGACTGATCTGAGGAAAAGCGTCGGCAACCTGCTGCAGCGTAACAAATTGCCACACTTGCTCGACCCGAGCCTCGCGCATGAGCCAGGCCGCCGTCCGCAACCATTCTGCACCAGATGTTGTATCCAAACGCCGCTTTAGTGAGGCCGCCGTCTCGTAGCGATCCCAAGCGAAATCAAGGTTATCAGGGGGCATTGCAGCTGACGGCAGCATAACGGTCATCGTGTCACACAAAAAACAGAGGAGCAAGGACGACGGGACCTCCTGATTCATTCGGGCACAAAATCCATATTAGACCCCCCGAGAAAAATTCAGGTGTGGAGCGCGCAAAAGTAGTTTCCGAGGAGAGCGGAAATCAAACTTGGTCGGGCCGGCGGGATTCGAACCCACGACCTCTTGAACCCCATTCAAGCGTTCTACCAAGCTGAACTACGGCCCGACGAAGAGCGGTGAGGCTTTCACCGAGAGCCCGCAGTTTCAAGCGTGAAAATCCCCTCCTCCTGCGCTCAGCCCGCCCTATCTCGCCGATGACCCCTATTTTCTCCTTCGACGAACCCCTGTTTCCGCCCAAGCTTCATCGTTTGCCTACTATGTCCGAGCTTCCCAAAACCTACGAACCCCAGAGCATCGAAGAAAAATGGTACGCGCTCTGGCTTGAAAACAAGGCCTTCACCGCACGTCCAGAAGCCGTCTCGGATCGCAGAAAAGCGTACTCCATCGTCATCCCCCCTCCAAACGTCACCGGCGTCCTAACCCTCGGCCACGTCCTCAATAACACCATCCAGGACATCCTCGCCCGCCGAGCGCGCATGAAAGGGCTCGAAGTGCTCTGGCTCCCCGGAACGGACCACGCAGGAATCGCGACCCAAACCGTGGTGGAACGCACCCTCAAGAAGTCCGGAGAAATCCGCCACCGCGACGACCTCGGCCGCGAACGCTTCCTCGAAAAGGTGTGGGAATGGAAGGAGAAATACGGAGGCATCATCACCCAGCAACTCCGCAAACTCGGAGCCTCCTGCGACTGGGATCGCGAACGGTTCACGATGGATCCCGCCTACTCAGAGTGCGTGCGACGGGTGTTCGTCGACCTCTTCCAGAAAGGTCTCATCTACCGCGGGAAACGCATGGTGAACTGGTGCCCTGTTTCACGCACCGCGTTGTCCGACGAAGAGGTGGTGCTGAAGCCGCAAAACGGCTTCCTCTACCATTTCCGCGTCCCCATCGCCGAACTCCCCGGAACGTTCCTCACCATCGCAACCACGCGTCCGGAAACCATCCCCGGTGACACCGCCATCGCGGTCAACCCGAACGACCCTCGCTACAAGGAGTTTATCGGACTCCACGCCCTGCGTCCGCTCCCAGTCAACGTGCCCGATGAGCAACGCCGGATTCCCATCGTGGCGGACGATCACGTCGAGTTTGAGTTCGGAACCGGCGTTCTCAAAGTCACGCCAGCCCATGATAAAGCCGATTTCGAAATCGGTCTTCGCCACGGACTCGGCACTCCCGAAGTCATTGATGAAGCGGGAAAAATGACCGAGCTCGCCGGAGAAGGACTTGCCGGTCTGGACCGATTCGAAGCCCGCAAAGCCGCCGTCGAGTTGCTCAAACAAATGGGACTCCTCGACAAAGAAGAACCCCATGCCAACAACGTGGGCTTCTCCGAACGCGCCGATGTACCCATCGAACCACGCCCCAGCCGGCAATGGTTCCTTCGTTACCCTTCCGTGGAAGCAGCGCGGAAGGTCGTGAGCTCCGGCGAGATGCGTTTCTTCCCCGAACGCTGGGCAAAAGTCTACGACCACTGGATGGAAAACATTCAAGATTGGTGCATTTCCCGCCAGCTCTGGTGGGGCCACCAAATCCCCGTGCACTACTTCAGCGGCACGGACCTCGCCGCTGCTCGGGCGTCCCTCGTGAGCCTCGGCATTGAAGTGAGTGCAGAATCCCTCCGCGAACTCGAGGACGGTTCGATTGCTTTCAGCTCCCTCACCACCCCGACCTCCCCAGAATGGAGACAAGACCCCGACGTCCTCGACACGTGGTTCTCCTCATGGCTCTGGCCGTTCGCCACCATGGGTTGGCCCGAGGAGACCGCCACGCTGAAAGCGTTTCATCCCACCACCGACCTCGTCACGGGTCCGGACATCATCTTCTTCTGGGTCGCTCGGATGATCATGGCAGGCTTCGAATACACAGGGACGCTTCCGTTCCGGAACGTCTACTTCACCGGCATCATTCGTGACAAGCAGGGTCGCAAAATGTCGAAATCTCTCGGCAACTCGCCCGATCCGCTCGACCTCATTGCCCGCTACGGCGCAGACGCGCTGCGCTTCGGCGTGATGCGAAGCGCGCCACTCGGGCAGGACGTGCTTTTCGACGAGAAGAACGTCGAACTGGGCCGCAACTTCTGCACAAAGCTCTGGAACGCGGCACGGTTCAGACAAATGCAAGGCGGCGAAACCGAAAGCGATATCACGCCCGCCCTGCTGACCGGAGACGACAAATGGATTCTTCTGAGGCTGGACCGCGCGATTCGTGAAGTATCCGAAGCGCTCGACTCATACCGTTTCTCCGACGCGGCCCAATCGCTCTACCGCTTCTTCTGGAACGAGTACTGTGACCGCTACATCGAAACCTCGAAGTCCGTCCTGAACGGGTCGGATACAGCGCTGAAATCCAACACGCTTGCGGTCATTGACTTCATCCTTTCGCACACGTTGCGACTGTTTCATCCGTTCCTTCCATTCATCACGGAAGAGCTCTGGAACTCGATGGGATACAGCCTTGATTTGCCGAAGGATCAGGGCGGCACCTCCATCCAATCAGCGGTGTGGCCAGCGGCATTTGACGAGGACTTCCTTGCCCACTATGGCCTCTCGCCAGAAGACGAAACGCGCGCGGAACGCCGGTTCGAAGTGGTGGGCGCAGGACGCGGCCTGCGGCGTGACTTCAACATTCCGTCGCACCGAAAGGCGCGATTTGTTCTGGCAGCGTCAACCGCACTCACGAAAGAGGAATCTGACGGCGTGGCGATTTTGTTAAATGCCGATCCATTTGAGGTGGTTGATTCGGGCTGGGTTCCGCCAAAAGGCACTCCTGCCTCGCTCACGCCTTTCGGAGCCTTGCACCTTCCGCTGGAAGGTCTGATTGACGTGGCAGCAGAGAAAGAGCGCCTCTCCAAAGAACTGGCGAAAATCGAATCTGAACTTCAAAAAGTTCGGTCCAAACTTTCCAGCCCCAGCTTCGTCGATGGCGCTCCTGCCGCAGTTGTGGAGGAACATCGGCAACGCGAGGGGGATTGGCTTGCGAAACAGGCCGACCTCGCTCGACTGGTTGCATCCCTGTCCTGATTCCTTACCTCCGATTCGACTCCTCAAATGTCCGCCCCGAATCCCAGCGAAATCGATCCGCCCGACTTCGAAACCCTCGGGGCATCCTTGCTTGAGTCCTATCGGATCGGCGGGATGAACCACATTGACGGCACCAACCTTCCCTCAAAACGCGCAGTCTCAGAACTGTGCGAAGATTTGCTTCAACTGCTTTTTCCGGGGTTTCACGACCTTGAACCGATTCACTCGGTCCACATCGCCCGCGTCACGCAGCACCGCATTCGCTCACTCGGCGAGCGGTTGCAGCAGGAAATCGGCAAAAGCCTTTCGACGTGCAGCAAAGGTGCCGACGCTGCGGCAGTGGCGTCCAGTCACACCAGTGCATTCCTCGTCGGCCTTCCGCAAGTTCGCGCGACACTGCAAACAGACGTTCAGACGGCCTTCAACGGCGATCCTGCGGCGTCGGGCGCAGATGAGATTATCCTCGCGTACCCCTTCGTTGAAGCCATCGCGATTCAGCGCTGCGCCAACCTGCTGTACCGCCTCTCGGTGCCGCTTTTGCCGCGCATCATGACCGAGTGGGCGCACAGTCGGACCGGCATCGATATTCATCCTGGCGCGCAGATTGGAAGCCACTTCTTCATCGACCACGGCACGGGCGTGGTCATTGGAGAAACGTCCGTTATCGGTTCGAACGTAAAACTCTATCAAGGCGTCTCCCTCATCGCGCGTTCACTCGCGGGTGGACAGGCGTTGAAGGGGAAGAAGCGCCACCCCACCATCGAGGCCAACGTCACCATCTACGCGGGAACCACAATCATGGGCGGCGACACGATCGTCGGAGCAGGCTCAACGATTGGCGCCGGCGTCTTCCTGACCCGAAGCGTACCCCCGCGCTCGCTGGTATTCTACCGAGAGCAGGAACTTCAAATCGTAGAAAAGAACCGCAAGGGAGAGAACTGGGACGACTGGGCGATTTGAAGCGACCAGTGGGACGCGTGCGGGCAAGGCCTTAATTGGGTGGAGACGCCGCAATACACTTCTCCCATGGAGACGTTTAGCGTCGAATACCCAGAGTCCATTCTTGATTCGCTACACATGTCGGAGCATGAATTTGAGCGCAATGCACGGATGGCGATGGCGGTGAAGCTATTCGACGCAGGAAAACTCACCTCAGGACAGGCTGCGGACCTTGTTGGTATGCCCAGAGTTCACTTTCTCTATGACCTCGAACGGTGGGGCGTATCCGCCTTACAAACTCCGGAGGACGAACTCACCAGTGACTTGATGGTGGCTTCGACCGTCAATGACCGTCTTCAACGGTGGCTCGGTCACTCGCGTTCACACGCACACGCAGTGAATCCATCGTGATGTCGCGGCAAAAGGTGGAGTCCTCGCGCTGAGAAAAACCACCGATCTGCGCTCCCCACCGTCGTGCAACATTCAACCACACGCGTGGCCCACTTTTTTCTCGGATGATGGCTCCTCTCGCGGCCACGCCTGAGGAGAAACGCACATGATGTCCCTTCTAACCGTCTTTCGGCC
>JBEEPE010000403.1:0-27240 GCA_041191265.1 Verrucomicrobiota bacterium
CGCGTCCCCATCGAAACAAACTGCGGCAGATTCTCGTTCAAACTGCCCAATCCATAATGCACCCATGCCCCAAGGGTTGGATAACTCCCCTCCACCATGTGTCTGCCCGAATGGAACTGCGTCTGCGCCCCATGATTGCTGTCCGTGGTGTACATCGATCGCACCACCGCAATCCGGTCAATATTCGCGGCAATATGTGGAAACCAGTCGCTCACCTCGATCCCGCTCTGCCCGTGCTTCGAAAAACCAACCTGCAACGGATAGATTTTATTGCGCTGATTCCCGTTCCCGTCCGGCACCACCAACCGCTCCAACGCAAGCTTCTTCGGGTCTTGAACGTCCGCAAATGGCGTCTCAGAAATGGTTTTCCCGCCATACTTTGTCAGCATCGGCTTTGGATCAAAGCTCTCCATCTGACTCACGCCCCCATTCATGAACAGCCAGATCACCTTCTTCGCTTTCGGTGCCCGATGCGGAAGTCCATCGGGCTCACGCCATTCTCCGGCCATTCCCGACGCATCCCTTCGCAACAACGCCTCCAACGCCAGCGAACCAATCCCAGCACTCAGACTCCGAATCACACCCCGCCGGGATCGGCTTTCACCTCCGAACATCGACCGCCGAATCTCTTGCTCGCTCATACATTCTCCTTTCATCGCAACGTCACGAAGTCGTTGTGGTTCAGCAATACCCAAACAAACTGCGACCGCACGCCCACCACATCTTTTGACGTCCCAGCCTGCCTCTCCCACTCCGCCAATCCGCGCAGACTCGTTTCCACCTCCTCCAACCCCGCTCGCATTCCCGTCACATACAAAAACGCCGCCTCCACAAACGCGCGATCCGTATCCGCACCCCGTCCGCGCAAGGAATCCGTGAGCAAAGCCGCAATCCCTTTCGCCGACTCAACCGACAACGCGCTGTTGCTCATCGCCAACGCCTGCTGCGGTACCACGCTCTGTTCGCGACGATAACATTCCTTCACCATCGGACCGTCAAAGGTCGTGAGAAACAAATTCCGCTCATTGTTAGAATGATAGAAATAGAGGCTCCGGCGGCGCGACGACCCCTGCTCGCCCGCCATCACCGGCGGACCGCCCCTCGTCCAGTCCATCACGCCCGAGAGCGACAGCATCGCGTCCCGCACCGCCTCCGCCTCCAGCCGCATGGGCGTCCGACGCCAAAGCATCTTCACATCGGGATCCTTCTGCACCTCAGGGTCCATCCCTCGGACCGACGAACTCCTTCGGTAAGCCGCTGACTGGCAGATTAATCGGTGCATGTGCTTCATGCTCCACCCATGGTCCACCAGCTCGGAAGCGAGCCAGTCCAACAGCTCAGGATACTGCGGAACATTTCCCGATCGTCCGAAATCAAACGGAGTGCCCGCCAGATGCACTCCGAAGTGGCGTCCCCAGAGATGGTTGACCGCAACGCGTGCTGCAAGCGGATTTGCGGGGTCCGTAATCCACTCGGCGAGCGCTTTGCGCCGACCCGTGCTCACCGCCGGAAACTTCACCTCGGGGTCATCCTTGCCAGAGCTCAGAAAACGAGTCGGCGTCCACTTCGCGCCATGAAGCGGAGCAAACTTGTCGGCGTCTTGCGGCTCCGCAGCAGCCGTCTTTCGCGCATTTTCCAAACCGGTCTCTGCGGACTTCACTTCTTTTTCAGCCGCTGCTTTTTTATCGGCAGCCGCCTTCGCCATCGCGTTACGTTTGATCGACAACGTCTGCTCCGCCCTTGCCACCAGCGCCGCGCGCTCCGCTCGCACCGCCTGCTTTCGCGCACTGAGCGCAGCCGCCTCATCGCCGAACCATCCCGCCTTCATTGCGGCCGCGCGCTTCCGCACGCTCTCAAGCTCAGCCTCCGCCACACCCCGTGAAAGCTGCGCGGCCTCCAGCGCCGTCTCCGCTGCCTCACGAGCCGCTCGAACAGAATCTGCCGTGCGCGGCGCGGTGGCCGGTGCGGTAACAACCGGAGCCACAGGCCGCGGCCTCTGGCTAGGTTCCTCTAACGCAGCGTCGTCCGAAAGGGCCGCAATGCTCACTTCATGAAAATCACACACCGCGTCGAAGGTAAAAATCTGGATTCCTCCGTCACGCCGAGCGATCGGCGTACGCCACGCAAAAAGATGCTTCCCATCCAACGCCACATTCAACAAGTCGCCGCGCAGCCGAACGGTCAGTGTTCGCTCAACGTTCAAGGGTAACGGCAAACTGACCATTCCGTCCGCGGGATACGCCCAAGAACCACCCCGCCGATACGTCGCCTGAACTTTTGCCCCCGAACTCATCGAACTCACATACACCGCGAACTCCGTGTCCTCTGGTTTCACCGCACCACTCGGCACCGCGAAATCGACCGGCATATCACCGGGTGCATCAAATGCGATGCCCACGCTGCGATACGTGCTGCCGCCGGTGGTCGTAAACCGCACCTTCGCCTCGAGGTCGCGCACGGCCAGCGCCGAACGAAGACGCACGACCGAGCGCGCCTTCCCGTCCCGTTGCTGCTTCAACCGCCCTGGCTCATGCCGCCAATCACCCCCACTCAGTTCCCACCGCTTCAAATCCAGACGTTCAAACTTCTCGTCCAAAAGAAGCAGTCCAGATCGCTCGGAACCAACGGCAGGCGCGCGTTGAGTTTCGCGGCTTGAGACAGCCGTTCGCTTCTCCTGACCCGCACTGGGTGCCGTGTCAGACGAGGAATGCTGAATCGCATCAAGAACCTTTTTCTCCTCAGCGCGAGCATGTTCCAAAGCTTGCTTCGCCTTGTTGAACGCCGCTTGCGCCGTTTCCATCGCGTTTGAAGCCGCGTGGATGTGGGCGTCCAATACCCACGGCTGCCGCTCAGGTTCCGTTGCTTCAATCGGCAGTGATACCGATCTAATCGGGATGCCGTTCGGCCCAAAAAACGCAGGCACCCCCGGCTCCATCTCACGCGACTTGTCCGGATTCGACTCTTCCCCCCGCACAAAGCGATACGTGGGTGGAACCGTGCCGCCATCATAGGCTCGCGGAATCCCTCCCTTCTCTGGATCAACCTGATTAGAAACCACATCCATTCGAACGTGGTACGGCTCAAAGATCGCCCGCATCCGATAATAATCGGCCTGAGAAATGGGATCGTACTTGTGATCGTGACACTTCGTGCAGTTCATCGTCAGCCCGAGCAACCCCTTGCCCACGTGCTCCACCGTGTCCTCCATCCACGTATTCCGGTTAAACAAAAACCAGTTCCGCGCAAGAAACCCCGTCGCACGCAACTTCGAAGGATCCAACGGCGCTATCTCGTCCGCCGCAAGCATCAGTCGAACCATCTCATCATAAGGATGATCCGCGTTGAGTGATTCGATAAGCCAGTCGCGAAAATGCCAAATGTTCTTCTGGCTATTCCGCAACTGCGCCCCGAGCCCCCACCAGTCGCTGTACCGCCAAATATCCATCCAATGCCGGCCCCAACGCTCGCCGTGCCGAGGATCCTCCAACAACCGATCGACCAATCGCTCGAACCAGTCCGACTGCGTTGCGGCCATCGCCTCGTCCAACGCCGCGCTCTCGGGGGGCACCCCGATCAAGTCGAAGTAAAGCCGACGCACCAGCACCTCCCGAGACGCCTCTGGAGCGGCCCGCAACCCCTCGGACTTCAACCGAGCGCCAATGAACGCATCCACAGGATTTCGGACGGCAACGTCCGGGCCCACGGCAGGGACTGACGGACGTACTCTGGGTTTGAACGCCCAGTGGTCTCGCGGATTCGGCTCTGGTTTCTCATCTGCCGGTCCGTGTGCGCCTTCAAGAATCCACGTGCGAAGCAAGGTGACTTGATCTGCATTCAGCCGCTCCCCTTCATGCTTGGGAGGCATCGCCTCCGTCTCATCCTTACTGACAACCCGCTCCAGAATAAGGCTCTTATCGGGTTGACCAGGAACCATCGCGGGCCCGGATTCGCCGCCCTTCCGAAGCGCACTCACTGTATCCAGTCGCAGCTCTCCCTCCTGCTTCAATGCCCCGTGGCAGGCATAGCAACGCCCCTTCAAAAGCGGCTTAACCGAAGTGCCGTAATCAATCGCCCCCGCCGCGTCCCAGACAAGTGCGCCCACAAGCACAAATGACCAGATAGGAACGAGCGCATTTATTCTCCGATGAGGTGACATGTCTCGAGGTAGTACATCCCTCAAGACGCATAGACCGCACCAGTGACCACCGGAAAGGCAACCGATGCGGGCAACGGAGAAAATGTTAACTTTAGGCTGCGCGGGGCCACGAGCGAGCGGCCCGTCGATCCCTCTAGGGCCGGATGCGCCAGCCCACGTCGCCACCCTCAACTCCGCCCCAGCCCAAGAGCAGGGTTCCCGGCAAAGCAAATCCCGATGAAACAACCTGTTTTCCTCGAGGATTGACCTGCCCCTCCTGCAGTTTCACCCGAGCAACGAGTGCCCCTGTGGAGAACGTCGCATTGAGCGTAATCGCACCAACAAGCTCGTTGTTGCTGAAAGTCGCCTTGCCGGAAGCATTGAACGTAATGCTGTCGGTCACAACCGTCGCATCGTCCAATACTAACTCAAATGTGTAGGGTACGTTGGGAACCATCCGCTGATCGCCAAAATCCGCGTATCGCTTGGTGTCGGCCAAATCAAAACGACGCACAAAACCCCAAGCAGAATCGGCGTTCGCAAAATAAGTAGGCCAGTTCTGACTCGAGTTAGCCCATTCCTCGCGAAAGATATACCCCCCCTTTGATTTGGACGAAACTTCCAACTGATTTCCCGACGCAACCAACGCCGCGCCTGAAAGGACGAATGAACCATCCTCCAAGTTAGCCACAACTGTGGGTGACAAAACGCCACTAACGAGAGTCGCCATGGACGCCCTCGCATTATTGCCGAAGGCGTTTTGGTAAACGGTTGTCGATTTGGAGACAACGCCCGACACCAAAAGCGGTATTTCCCCGCTGATGCTAACGTTCGCTGCAGACGTAAGTTTCGAGAACTTCGATCCCGTCTTCAGGGTGTACAGCATTGTGGACCCACCCGAGTAATCAAAAAGGTGCGACTGGTTGTTCAGAGCCTCGCCATTCAGATCAACCGAAACCGTATTGTACTTCCCTTTCGCTCCCAAGACTCCCTTGGTCGCAGGATACGCCACTCCGCCTTGAGGAGAGACCGATTCTATCGCCGAATCCAAATCAACCTCCGCGACCGCACGAAGGGCGACTGGACCGACCGGCCCCGTTACAAATCGCTGCGATTCATCTAAATCGAAAGAGGAGTCATACAGCGAAATCCGAAGTTGATGTCCCGGTAACTCCTTCCCAGTGGGAATCGTAATGACCGATCTCAACTCATTATCACCCCCAACCTCAGGCCCCCCCTCATCATCCGGCTCCGGCACACTGAACTGCCCTTTCAGCGGATACGTGACAATCGTCGGGATGTGCAACGCCAACTCACCCTGCTCCGAGGAAAATCGATAGCCAGCCAACTCACCCGAAGTATCCGTCACCTGCGCAAGATTTACCCACTCCAACTTCCCACTCCACGCGCCAGACGGAGTCGTCGTAACCGTCAAACGCCCTTGGTGCGTCAAACCGTTTCGCGTGACCCCACCTTCCTCAGGCCCAATCAACATCTGATAACTGTAAGCAGGAAGAGAACGCACACTGATCTCGAAGAACCCCGAACGCTGCGAAGTACGCGTCCCCGACAAGTACTCGCGATGCACCTCCAAAGTGTAGTCATCGCCGGCAACAAGGCCCTTACTCGAAAACAATACCCGCCCATCAGCCGAAGCTTCCGCCGTCGCGATGGGTTGTAAACCCTGCCCCTTATACAACTTGACCGTCGTGACGTTTAACCCCACAGGCATGTCATTGAGCTGAAACGCCATCACACCAGAGGACAGCCCACTCCAAACCACCACTGGCTCAAACGGAACGTCGGGAGTCGCAGGAACCTCGGTCTCACTCGAGATTTCCGAAACGTAGATCGACACCGGCACACTCGATGTTTTGGACGACACGAGTGAGCCGAACCCTTTCACAACTCCTTCCTCCTCCAAGCGAAGAAAAATCCCGGAAAACGGACTCGCTACCGTGCCTTGCAACGGAAAACTCCCTTGGAAGGTGGACGCCGCCGATGACGAAACGGACATCCTAAAAGCAGACCCGTTCCTCTCGACCAAAAGGTCCTGCACTGCATTCGTGTTCGAAACGGACGCACCAAATCCCGTGATTGCGCCGCTTTCCATCGATTCACCAAATGCCACCACGACGGAAGATGTCGCCGAGACCGATCCTGCCACCAAACCGTTCTCATCGAGAGGTCCACCAAAGATGTTCATGCTTCGACCGAAATCATCTCGCCCCTGCTCCTCCACCTTCGTCGGGAAAACCGCAGCCCCAACCGTCTGCTCCACCGCGAAACCCGACCAGTTCGCCGCATCCTCGTCCCGGTCCGCGGCGAACGACCTCGCAATGCCGGCCTTTGACTCCACATCAATCGAATAGGCAATGTCCGTAATCAACGGACGCGACCCCGCTCGCGTGTTGACATGGTACAACCCCATCGTGTCGCTTTCCGACGCCCGTAGTTTCGAGCTCGAAGTAAACTTCTGGCCATCGGGCGTCACACCCGCGAAGAGCGCCGTCACTGGCCCAGCGGTTCCTGCCTGAGAACTGGCTGCTTTTACGGACCCCTGAAATGTCCCATACCCTCCAAACCCCGCGATAGCCCGTGCTCCTTGAAGAAGGCTCCGAAGCGCATTCGCAGACTGCAGTGAAGCTTTCGCGCCGTTAAGGCGTTGAGTAGCCTGAGCTACCGACGATTGAGCAACAACCAAGGCTGCACTCCGCTCACGAATTTCAAACTCCGACGCCTCGAGCTCTGAGACCAAATCCGGCGCCATGCTTTCCGCAACCAAAACCGCCGCGGTGTACCGCTGGCCAACGAGCGTAGCCGCATCCGTGATACCCACGACATGCGCGGCGAAAACGCCCCAGATCTCGCGAGTGCCCGCTGTATCGTAGCTGGGAAAACTCAGGAGATACGGAAGATCCGAGAGAAGAGAATCAAAAGTCTCGTCGGTCTTCGTTGCAACCAACGCTTTCACCGCGTTCGCATACTCCCTCAGTGAGGCTAGTGCCGCAGAATCACCGGACTCTGCTGCGGGTTGCAAAAACTCCGCAACGAAACGCTCCAAAATCTGCCGAGCCGCATCCCCCGCAAAGTCAACACCCTCCTCTGGCGAGAGGGAGACCATCTTTGACGCCAACGCCACCTCGGCATCCGCAATCCGCTTATCCACCACCTGAATCGCGTTTTCACGATCAGCCCACGCCTTCAAAAGCCTCGAGCCCGTCTTTCGAACCGGTGCCGCCTTCGCCGACGCCAACTCCGTCTCGACAGACTTCAAATCATTTCGGTAGCCCGAAAGCTCATTCGAGATTGTGGCCACCGTTTCGGAAACTCCAGCCACCGCTCCGTCCAACCCACTCAACCTCTGCTCAAGCGATTCCACCGGTTGAGCGCCCAGCCTGAACGCGCCCGCAAAAACATCTGTGAGCGTCCAATCTGTCCCATCCCCCAATGCACTCAACGTCACCGACGACCGAGCCTCAAAATCCCCGTATTCTGCAAACGAAACCGTTAACGCATCAGAAACCTCTTCCTCAAACTCAGAACCAACCACCGGCGGACGGTAATAAAGCGTGAAAGGCGGGACTCCCTTCAAAGTCGTAACCTGTGCGCTCAACCCCAGAGAGCCTTCGCCGCCCACATCCGGCACGAAGGTGCCGACAATCGACTGGGACACACCCCCCAAAATCACCTTTCCAGAAAACTTTGGCGCGACAGCAGTCGGCGAGGCAACCGTCACCAATACCGACACCGGAAGTGCTATGACCGAATCCCCACGCTGTAATACCGCCTTCGCTTCAAAATCGCCCGACACCAAACCCGCTTCACACCACAGCCCCGCCGCAAAATAGGCCGTCATCGCAGCCGTACACCAAACTTTTCCGCTCTGGTTCATCTTCATAAAATCACACAATCGTTTCTTCGTCCGCCACCTAGATGAGTATGTGGCCCCTCGCTTCCGTCGCAACTCATGTCCGCGACCATTCATTAGGGTAAAACCCTAAACGCCGCCCCCCTAAACCGGCTCCGCGTGCCCTCACTCCACTCCTATCGCCGAAACCCGCGCAACCCCAGACTCCAACGACGCCCGAAAAATCCGCCCCCGCTCATCCCCAAGCCAAACCCCAGCTCCCGACGCACGCACCCGCGTCGGTAACGCATCCAAAGGCTCCGAAGCCCCAAGCGCCTCACCACCTGCGCCCCAAAACCGCACCCGGCGGTCACGTCCCACCGTCGAAAACGCGCCCTCCGCAAGCCACGCTACCGCTAGAACCCCGTTCCGCTCCCGCGAACCCGCCCGCGTCGAATGCCCCCCACTCACGGTGACCGCAGGCCATCCATCCTTCGCATCCCACAAAATCAACGACCCATCCTCACTCGCACTCGCCAACAACCGCCCGTCAGAACGCCACTCCAGTCCATGAATCGCATCCTTGTGCTCCAATAAACTCAGGGCCACCGCACCCGTCCGCGCCTCCCACAAATGCACCCCTCCCGCACGGTCGCCCGTCGCCAAAACAGTACCGTCCGGACTAAACGCAACCGCCGTAATCCAATCCGTATGCTTCCGAATTCGGTACACCTCCCTCCCCGTCGCCACGTCGTACACCTTCACCACTCGCCCACTTCCTCCAAGCGCCACCAAACTGCCGTCCCCACTCAAATCCGCTGCCAAAACCGCATCCGCTTCATCCCCCACTTCCGCCACACGCTGACCCGTCCGAACGTCATAAATCACCGCGCGTCCGCTCTTCACCGGACTCCCACCCGCCGCCAACAGGCGCGCCCCTTCCGCGCTGAACCGCAGCACGAAGGGAATCCCATCGCCAAACGCCACCTGTCCCAACCAATCGCCCCGTTCGCTTCCCCGAAAATACACGGCATCCCGCCCTGCCACTGCGATCAAAGGGGCCCACGGACTCACCGCCATCGCCGTCACCGGATGTGCGCGCGCTGGAACCGAGGCCTTTGGCAAACCTTCCGGCATCACCACGCTGCCCGGCTTCACCACGGCAGGTTGCACTCGCAGCGGTGCCACCGATCGGGTCGCGCTCCCGGCCCGCTCCGGGGCTCCCCTCGCAATCCACGCACGAATCGCCTCAATCTCTTCCGGAGGAATTTTCTCCGACTTTGGGGGCATCTTTTCCACACCCTCCGCATGAACAATGGATTGAAAGAGCGGACTCGAATTCGGCTTCCCCGGGATGATGGCCGCGCCACCTGAACCCCCTTTCATTGCCGTCGCATACTGCTGGAGATTCAAATCTGACTTCTGCTCGTCGTCGCTGTGACACTTCAAACACCGCGCACGGAAAATTTCCCGCACACGTCCCTCGAAAACCATCGGCGCCTCTGCATGCGCGCGCATGGAAACAACCACTCCGAACAGCGCCAACCAAACTCGCCCAATTCTCGATTGCATGATGCTCTCCAATCTCAGTGTTGAAAAAGAAACTCCGTCGAGTTGAAGAGCGCCCACCACAGATGCTCGAAATCTTTGCGTCCCGGCGCATCTCCCAAAATCTCCAACTGCCTCCTCACCTCCCGCTCCTCCGGCTCCCGCCCCAGCGTTCGAAGGTACAACTCCATCACCACCTGCTCGGACGAAGCCTTCGCACGAACCAAGCTCTCCACGACCGAGCTCGTCGCCATCTTGCGGAGAACCGTCTCCCCATTCATCAAGTGCAAGGCTTGGGCAAAATCCGGTTCGCGCGAATCGTCCGCGACACACACCGTCTTCCGCTCGCTCTGCCCAAACGCAGCAAGAAAGTAATCCTGCCGCCGCCGCCCACCCTCATACACCTGCGCCGCCCGATGCTGCGACGGCAAACCCTTGAACCGCGTCTCAACGCCCGTCGCCGCCGAAACCGCGTCCAACGCCGCCGTCGCCGATAATCGTCGAACCGCTGCGTGCGAGAAATAGCGATCGTCCCCACGGTTACTCGCGTTCGTCCGAGCGCTCGCCTGATACGTCCGACTTAACACGATTTCGCGAATCAACTTTTTTTGGTCAAAACCCAACTCCACCAAACGCTCCGCCAACGCCTGCAACAAGGGCCCGTTCGAAGCAGGGTTCGTCACCCGAAAATCATCCACCGGATCAATCACACCACGCCCAAAAAAGTGTGCCCAAATCCGGTTCGCCATGTTTGCCGCAAAGAACGGGTTCTCCGGCGCAGTCAGCCAGTCCGCAAACACAGACCGCGGATCTCGCCCCACTACCTCAGGCTCTTTTCCGCCCAGAAACCGTGCAGGAACCGGACGCTCGTCCAGCAAATGCGCAGCAGGTTTTGCGTTCAAATCCGAGTACACAAAAAACTCGCGCGGCTCACTGGCCACCTTCCGCCGCAGCCCCGTAAAGAAGCTCACCAACCCATAATAATCGTCCATCGTCCACCGATCGAACGGATGATTGTGACACTCCGCACACTGAATCCGGATTCCCGTAAACAACTGCGCCACATCCTGTGCCACCGCTTTCGCTGCAGGATCGGGCTTCGCCAACATCGTGTACAGATTCGTCTCAGGCTGCAAAAACGTGCTCCCCTTCGCTGCCACTTGCGCTCGTACAAACCGATCCAACGGCACGTTGTTTCGAAACTGCTCCACAATCCACTGAAAGTACGCAAGCGCCGCCTTGTGATCCGTCCCAGAACCACTGTTGGTGTCCCCAAACAACTTCAGCCAGCCAGCCCACTCCGACGCCCAAACCTCGGCGTACTCCGAACGCTCCAGCAACGCATCCACCAACCGCTCCCGCTTATCCATCCGCGTCTCCGCCAAAAAAGCGCGACACGCCTCGGCGGTGGGCGGAACGCCGACCAAGTCAAAACTGACCCGCCGCAAAAACTCCGCATCCGAACACTCGCCCGACGGCTCGATTCTTAACTCGCGCAACCGCTCAAACACTCGGTCATCCAGCACCCCACGCGAACGCGCATGCTCCGGCCAAACAAATGTATCCTCCCGCGGGAGCGCAACCACCTCAACGCCCTCCGTAAACTTGTTGAACCGCGCAAACACATGCGTCGCACCATGTGCACCCGCACGAACCGTCCCGTCTTCCCCGATGTCAGCCACCGTCTTATTGTTCGTCAAAAACAAACACAACGGCGTCACATCCCGCTGCACTCCATCCGAATACTTGGCCGTGACACGCAGACGCTCCGTACGCACCGCATCCGCGAACCGCATCAACCTCGGCTCCACAACAATCGATGTCACCACCGGCACCGAGGCACCGTCATCCTCAGCTCCCTCGCGAATCCACTCCAACAGCGTCCGATACAGCGGCGAATCCTTCTCGAAAAGTTTGCCGCCCGTATGCGGAACCTCCTGCGTCGCTTTCAACAACAAAAGACTGCTCTCCGGTCGCGCATGATCAATGCGGCGCGAGATCAACTGCTGCGTGAGGCGGAAGTAATCCCCCTCCGGATCATACCCGAACAACGACAGCCGAAACCCGTCCTTCCCCGCCGCCGCCCCATGACAGCCGCCCGAGTTACAGTTGGCCCGAAAAAACACGGGCATCACGTCTCGACGAAAACTCACCGGCTCCGCACTCCACACCCTCAACCCTCCCCCAAGGCACACCACACAAAGACACACCCACCTCAGCCACCACTGCTTGTTTAAATTAAATCCGCGCATCCTTTTTCGCTCCTTTCGTTTCTGCGTGCTGAATCACTGACGTTCCGGATCTATCCGCAATATCCCGTTCCCAACCTGTTGCCGGACCACTTGTTCGCCCTCACGAATCGCCACCTCCACGGCAATCTCCTTGTACTGCCCCACCAACGCGTCCGGCCCAACTTCCACCTCAAATCGACAGGATCGCTGACCAGGCATCAGCTGCACCTCCGGACCCGTCTGCGTCACACCATGCGGCAGTCGCTTCAGCATCACCATGGAAGCACTCGGCAACCCACGGTTCTCCTCAAACTCCACCACCACCACGCCACGCTTCCGCCGCTCAATCGCGGTTCGCTGAATGTTCGCCTTCAAATACGGCTCCGCCACCGACAAGCCTAGTCGCGGCGTCGTTACCAACCGACACCCCGCTCCATCCAACATCGATCCGTCCGTGGTGGAGCCCGTAATCGCAAACCACCAATCCCCGAGCATCGCTTTCTCCGAGGCACGAAGGCGCAACTCCGCTCGCGTCTGCCCCGCAGCCACTTTTACAGGAGGCCCTTTCTCAACGCCCGGAGGCAACCAATCCGCCTGCAACTCCAACGCACCTTCAAAACCGCCCGCACGCTCAACGGTTAACTCAATCGATACTTCTCCGTTCCGCGCGACCGACCATCGCGAAGCCGTCGACTCAACACGAAAGGGGGACGGATCAACCACCGCTAACATAAACTCGTCAAGCCAAACACTATGCCACGCGAACCCTCCTCGGCGGTCCGAAAGCGTCACCCCCTGCTGGCCACCGCCCTGAATCGGGTGACCGTCCTGAGCTCGCGCCCGTAGCTGAATCGGATAAACCCCCTGCGGCACGGACCCTTTCGCATGAAACGTCACCTGCGAGTTCCGCATTCCCTGAACAAACTTCCCGCCCTCCATCGTCACTCCCTCCGGTAATCCCGCCACTTCCAACTCTAGATCTCCCTTGTACCGCGTACCTAACCCCTCCCCGAGCAACACGGGCAAAGACCATCGATTTCCCTGAGGCACCACAAACGAAACGCTCCGCGCAACCTTAAACGCAAACTGCCCCAGCACATACGGATGAAACCCGTCCACGTGACGCTCCACTTCAACGCGGTAAACCCCCATACGCGATCCAATCCCCCGGGTGTCACTCACTTCGAGCACGTACTCTCCGTCCGCCGGAGCCTCAAAGACCTCCGCCGGATCCAGCAACGCCCTCGGCTTCAACCGTGAATGACAGCTCCAATACCCGCGCGCAGCCAGCGTGGCGTCATCTGCATCCAGCAAAACGGCGCCGTCCAACCCAGCCTGACGGACCACCATGCGCGCATCCACCGGAGTTCCCAGCGCACGCGCATAAACACGCATGACCCAACGCTGCCCCTTAATCGCTCGGAAGCGCCAGCGATCCACTTCCCCATCGCGCGCAAGAATCCCGTTCAAGGCAGCCGGCAGTTGAAAAACCTGACCTGCGTCCCCCGTTTGCGCTGGGTTCTCCAACACATTCGGCTGCTCAGTCACCCGCATGGGTAAGCCAGACGGAACATTCCCTGCAGACGGAGGAAACGCGTTAAACACCGCAATTTCCGATCGAGTCGCAGATTCCGGAAGACGAATCTCCGATCTTGTCTCCAGCCCAGAATCCCCATCCTCAAACAGCGTGACGTCAAGCACCTCTCCCTGTCTTCCCCCAGCAGGGTAAACGACCGTTGGTCGACGAAACTCGCCAACGTGCAATCGATAGAAGCAATGATCACCCGGAGTGTGCATCTGCTGCGAAACCTCAACGACGTAGCGGCCAGCCGTCTCCGCCACCACGGACACAAACGGATCCTGAAGCCACAGCGCCGTGTCGTCGCACTTCACCAACACACGTCCGTCCGGTGAAAGCACCCGGATCTGACAATCATTCTCCCCTCCAAAGTTGAGCGTCCCCAGCCGCACCGCCTCGAGTTCCGCACTCAAGCGCTGACCCTTCCTCAACTCCACCGCATAACAATCTACGTCCGCGTCTTCCCCCGGCAAAATGCGACCATTCACCGTCGATCCGATGCTCAACGATTCTGCGCGCTCCGTTGAATCGTTCTCCCCACGCTTGAGTTCGCGCTCGCTCACACTCGGAAACGGGCCAATCCAAAAAGTCGCTTGCTCCGAGAAAAACCGGCGAGACCGCACCCGCAACACGTGCTCGCCCAACGGACAGTCCGGTGCAACTTCCAAGATCGCTCGCGCCCCCCGAACCATCCGACTTCCATGCGCTAACGACGTCCCCGCTTCGTCGGCTCGAAGAGCTTCCAATGCAACGCAGCGAATCCCCGGTCGGTAAAAAACCATCTCCTGCGGATCCTCAAGATTCACCCCGTGAACAATCACCTCAACCCGCTCGCCCCGACCCGCCCCACGCGGCGTAACCATCTCCACCATGTGCTGAATCGCCCACAGATGGCTCCCCAGCGCGCCAACCAAAAGCGCGGCGGCCCGCAAAACCCAGGCCCATCGACAACCCATCCGCTTGCGACCCATCACGCCATCACCCCCTTCACCAAACGAGCCTCGCGAATAATGTCAATCGGACGCTCCCCCGGCGCCATCAGCCGTTTCGCTGGATCAACCCCGACCAACGCATAAGCCGTTGCGAGATAGTCTTCGATGCTCACCGGATCCCGAGCCGGCTCAGCCGCAATCGCGTCACTCGCACCAAAAATGTTGCCCCGCGTCGAGCCGCCCCCCGCCAGCACCATGGAAAAACACTTCGCGTGATGATCTCGACCAGCGCTCGCATTGATTTTCGGAGTCCGTCCAAACTCCGTCATCACCATCACCAGCGTCGTATCCAACAAACCGCGCTGCTCTAAATCGAGAATCAAACCCGCCAACGCATGATCAAACGCAGGCATCGCATCGTTAAAGTAATCCGAGATGCGCGTGTGCGTGTCCCACCCGTTGTCACCCTCGTACTGAACCGTCACAAACCGCGCTCCAGCCTCCACCAAACGCCGTGCCAAGATGAGCCGCTCTGCCACCGTGAAAATCTGCTTCGCACGGCCACCACGATACTTCTGACTCCCGTAAAGCGCCTTCACCGACTCCGTCTCGCCTTTCATCGAAAACGCAGCCTGCGCCCGTTCCGAAGACATCAAGCCGAACGCACGCTGGTGAAACTCGCTCATGGTGGCCTGCGCCACACCATCGGTCTCCAAGGCACGAAACTGGTCCTCAACGACCTCCCGCAAACTGCGGCGCTTCAGAAAATCATCGGCCGAAACCGACCCAGGCAACGACACGTCACGAACTCGAAAGTCCGCCTTCCCCGGGTCAGCCGAAAGATTAAAGCATCCATACTTTGCGGGAAGATACCCAGTGGACGCCTGAGGAGCCGTCGACGGCACCCCAATCCATGCCGGGAGATGGTTCATTCCACCCAGTTCATGCGAAATCACCGCACCCATCTGCGGATGCTGAATCGCGGGCGATGGCGTGTACCCAGTGAGCACGTGGTACGTCGCTTGCCCATGGTCGGGAATCTTTCCGGTAATGCCGCGAAGCACCGTCAAACGGTCAGCAATTTTTGCGCACTCCTTGAGATTCTGACTAAACACCACCCCCGGAATCACCGTCTTCACAACTCCCAAAGCCCCCCGATACTCCAAGGGCGCTTCCGGTTTGGGGTCCCACGATTCCTGATGAGCACATCCGCCGGGGAGAAAGATTTGAATCACATTCCGCGCAGGGGCGGCTTTTCGATTCTCTAAACGACTTCGCGCCTCCGCGCGCAAAACATCCGCCAAACCAACTCCCATCAGCCCAAGCACTCCCACACGCAGAAACGTGCGCCGCTCCTGCGAGAGATTCGTGAACGATGCGCAACCAGCGTTTCGAGTTTTAACATTCATGAGTTTAAGGGGTTTGTGAAGGAATCGAAGAGGGCTCCACGAAATACACTTGGACCCCATCAACATAGTGCGCACCAAACTCCTGCCGATTCGGAACATCACCCTTTCGGGAAGCTCGCAATCCAACCAACAAGAGCGTCGCCTCTCGCGGAAGGACCATCCGAGCCCTCAAACTCTGCCAGCTCGCGGTTCCGGCCTCCCAAAGCTCTTCCTGACTCGCTGATGCAAGAGCCTGCGATTTGTGGTTCCGCCAGAGGGTAGGCGCCTCCCCCACCTTTCCAGTAAACGCGTGCAGCGATACCCCGAACGTCATGCGCTCTCCCGCTGCAGACTCCGCCGCATGAAACCGCGCAGCAACCTCCACCGGTCGCGAGTTCATACCCTCCGCCAGTGCTTGAGAACTGAGGTCAATCACCTGCCACACCTCAGCAACCGCAGGCCGTGATTCCGGCGGCGTCAGTCGGTTGTCCGCTCGCAAAAACTTGAGCATGTGGCGACCCTGAACAGGCACAACTCCCTGTTCAGCCTCAACAACGCGAGCAAAGTCTCCCCCCCAAACACCCGCAACCGTTGGAATCCCATCTGATAAAAGATCCATTTCCGTCTCAAAGTCGCCATGCGCAAGGCTGAGCAACTCACCTTTTCCGAGCGTCTTGCTGCCTGCGAATGCCCAAACCATCGAGGCGCTCAAAACGATTCCTGCCATCAGCCCCAACGCCACGCCCGCCGCAGTTCCAACCCATGCACGCCGCCACCCCCTCCCTCGCGAAGGCATCGAGGCAATCTGCGCGGATTGCCGCTCCATCCACGCCGCGTCAGCGCACTGGTTCAACCCCGTCTCCAAGTTGATGAGGTCCACGTAAAGGTCGCGAACCTCCTCTCGCGTGCGCAACGCCTCCTCAACCTTCGCAGATTCGGGAGGCGCACAGCGGCCCAAGAGGTATTCAGAAAGTAGCCAAACCCATTCTTCACGATTCATACGACCTCCTTTTTCATCTCGCCACTCACGCAACTCATCAGATTCAAACGAATGCGATGCAACGCTTTGTAAAGTGACATAGGACTCTGACCACGCGCATCAGCCATCTGGTCAATGCGGACTCCCGGTGCATAAGCCTCCATCACCAGTGCGCGCTGAGCCGGTTGTAATCGACGCAAACATCGCTCCAACGCCTCACGCTGAACTTCATGCAATCCCGCACGCGCCTCAGCCGCATCCGCCATCCGCTCCGCCAACGCGTCGTCGAATACATGGCGGTCCATCCGAGCCCGCCGCAAAAACATCAGCGCCTGATACCGCGCTATCCCGAACGCCCAAGCCCGAAAGTTTCGCTCAGCATCAAACCGATCAAACTTCTCCCACAAAACCACCGCGACCTCCTGCAAAACCTCCGCTGCATCCTGCGCCGTCGGCAACAACGAGCGGACAAACACCCGCAATGCCCCCTCCGCCTCGGTAAAAAGCCGAAGAAATGCCGCGTGCCGCTGTTGATCTGTCCCACTCATGTGCACTCATCCCTCTGCAAAAACCCGCCCCATTTGCCAACATTTCGTCAGGTAAGTTCGCGGGAAGCGCGGCACGCGTGCTCAGGCGTCGAGCCATATCCAAAAGGACGATCACTAACCAAAAGTCACTCAAACCGGAAACTCGTGTTCTCAACGAAGAGGCATGCGCCTCACTTCCCAATACAAAAGCTCGAGAAAATCCGTCCAAGAATGTCGTCCGCATCCACGCGACCAACAATCTCGCCCAACGCGCCTAGTGCCTCCCGCAAGTCTTCAGCAACCAACTCAGTTCCAACCGCCGCCTCCATCCCGCTCAAAGCCGCTTCCAATGCCACCGCAGCGCGGCGAAGCGCATCCGCCTGACGCGCGTTCACCGCGGGCTCATCCGTGTCCGATAACAATCCGCCCTCGCCGATTCGCTGCTCGACCGCACACTCCAGCGCATCCAGCCCCTGCCCCGTCAAACACGAGACCCGCACCCCCTCAACCCCGCTCCAATCCGCATGTTCCGTGAGGTCTGCTTTATTGAAAATCCGAAGCACCCGCTTGTCCTCAGGGACATACGCCGAATGAGAACCCGCGCTGCCATCAATCACCGCCAGAATAATGTCCGCCAAATCCACCTCACGCTGGGACCGCACAACGCCCTCCGCTTCAACCAAATCATCCGACTCACGAATACCAGCCGTATCAATCAGTCGAATCGCGTAGCCCCGCATTTGCACCAACTCCTCAATGGTATCACGCGTAGTCCCCGCCACCGGACTGACAATCGCCCGATCTCTTCCCAGCAAGTGGTTCAAAAGACTGCTCTTCCCCGCATTCGGCGATCCACACAATACCACGCGCACCCCCTCCCTTAAAATACGGCCCCGGTACGCGGAGTTCTCCAAAGCCCGAACCAACCCGAGCACCTCACTCATCCGCGCGCACAAGGCCATCCCCGTTTCCGGATCAATATCCTCCTCCGGAAAATCGATGTACGCCTCAACGTGAGCCAACACACCAACCAACCCGTCACACGCCTCCGCAATCTTGCGTCCTAAACTTCCAGACAATAGCCCCGTCGCCATCCTCAACGCCCGATCACTCTGCGCCCCAATGAGATCCATCACCGCTTCAGCACGCGTCAAATCCAGCCGACCGTTGATAAAAGCCCGCTGCGTAAACTCTCCCGGTTGCGCACCCTTCGCACCGGCCCGAAGCACACGCTCCAATACGCGCCGCGTCACCAACGCCCCGCCGTGCCCCGTAAACTCGAACGTATCTTCCCCCGTGAAACTCGCCGGCCCTCGAAAAAATACCACCAACCCCTCATCCAAAACCGAACCATCCTCCGCGAGGAAGTCGCCCAAAACAGCGCGCCTCGCCGACTCCCAAGGAGTCAGGTTCCCGCGAGGTCGGAAAACCTTGCGGAGAACCGCTTCAGCAGCAGGACCACTTACGCGAATCACTGAAAGCGCCCCCTGCCCCGGAGGCGTTGCAATCGCCGCAATCGTGTCCATGACACCGAAGGTTGAGTCCGAAAGCCGCAATCAAGCGGACAAACGTCCCTGTAATCCAAGATGTTCCACCAACTCCTCAACAAATCGGCGGTTTTGGTCCATCGTTCCGACGGACACCCGAATCCATGAAGGAAGTCCGTAAGCGTTCATGTCCCGAATGATGACTCCGCGCTTCATCAGCGATTGGAACGCCGCCTTTCCATCTCCCACCTCCACCAGAACGAAGTTGGCGAAGCTCGGTACAAAACGAAGCCCCAACCGTTGAAAGGTTTCCTGCAAGTAGTTGCGTCCTTCCGTCGTGATTGCGCGCGTTTTCAGTTGATGTTCCGTATCGAGGATTCCCGCCAGCGCACCCGCCTGAGCGATGCCGTTCGCATTGAACGGTTGGCGCGTCTTCTGAAGGACCGTAATCAGTTCGGGATTGGAGAGACCATAGCCAATCCGAAGGTTCGCCAGCCCCTGAATCTTTGAGAACGTTCTCAGCACCACCACGTTCCGTCCTTCACGAACGTACTTCAACACGTCCGGCGGATTGTCCAAAAACTCGTAATACGCCTCATCAAAAACCACCACGACATGAGGCGGTACCTTGTCCATAAAGCGATCAATCTGCTCCTGATTGAGAAGCGTGCCGGTCGGATTGTTCGGATTAGCGATGAACACCTCCCGAGTACGGGGAGTAATCGCCGCAGCCATGGCGTCGAGATCATGCACGAAGCCGGGGTCATCCACCTCCACCGTGGTCGCGCCAAATAACGTGGCCATGAGCTTGTAGACCACGAATGCATGCTTCGCGGTCACAATCTCGTCGCCCGGTTTCAGAAAAGCGTGCCCGATGAACTCAATGACCTCGTTGGAACCACACCCCAAAATCACGTTCTCCCGCTTCAAACCCGTGCGTTCCGCGATGGCCTCACGCAGATAATAACCTCCGCCATCCGGATAAAAGTGCGAGCGCTCCAACGTCTCGCGCATCGCCTGAAGCGCTTTGGGCGAAGGTCCTAGCGGGTTTTCGTTCGAGGCAAGCTTGATGATTTGCGCGGGCTCCAAGCCCAACTCTCGAGCCACATCCTCAATCGGCTTGCCGGGTTCGTAGGCAACAAGATCGCGGAGCCAAGGATGGGCAAGATTCCAAATCGACATAAGGGTTCAAAATTAGCGGTGAGCGTCCGCCCCTGTCCACACCACAGGGAAAGGAATCACAGCGATTGCCCAAGAGAAGCTCTCCAGAAAAAACACCCTCCCCCCCCGCCGATTCCCCAAAAAGTGAGATTCCACCCCCTCTTCCTTCGTGTCTTCGCGCCTTCGTGTGCCCCTTCTTCCCCCCCAAAAAAAGCGCGAAGAATCAGCGCGGCTGAATCCACACATTCCGGTAAAACACCGGATTCCCGTGACCTTGGAGCTGGATTGCCCCGCCGGTGGTATCCTCTTTTTTCCCACCTCCGGTCGGACCAGCAATCTCCACGGCATCATGAATGGTCACCCCGTTATGCTTCACTGTAATGACCGCGTTTTTCGTCTTCGCGCCCGACGCATCAAACTTGGCAGCTGTAAAATCGATATCGTACGTCTGCCAAACCAGAGGAGGTAAACACATGTTCACCGAAGGCTCCGTCTTCGAATAAATGCCCCCGCACTCATTGTTCGCACCGCGAAGCCCGAAACTATCGAGCACCTGAACCTCGTAACGGTCCTGCATGTACACGCCGCTGTTCGCTCGATCCTGCCCGCGGCCCAACGGCTTGAACGGAAGAATGAACTCAACATGCAACTGGTAATCCTGAAAATCGGCACGCTTCGTCTTCGAACCAGACGCCAACAAGTTCCGATTCAAATCATCAAAGTGCCCGCCCACAAACGCGTCACAGTTTGAGCCATCGAACAGAACAACTGCGCCCTGCGGCGGCTTGGCGCCCAACGTCGGGCTCTGGCGACTCTCACGCTTCAGCTCAAAGGCACCCCAAGCCCCGTCGCCCGAAAGAGCGCCCTTCTTCAAAACAACCTTCCACCCGTCCTTCTCAAACTGCACGGACTCACCGCTCCGCTTCGCCTCAATCTCCACCTTGGGCGATTTATCCCATCCCGCTCCAGGTAGACCACCCTTCAAAAACACCGCACGGAAGGTATCGTCCCCAAGCGCAATCACCTGAGCCCCAATCTTTCCTCCCGCGTATTCGCCTTGAAGATCAAAATCAGGCCCAATCGCGCGCGCCTGTTCTTCCGTCAAGTAGGTTGCCGGCTTTGGTTTGGCTGCATCTTGGGCCTGCACGGTGAAACCCAAGGAGAGCGTGGCTGCGAGGAGGAATGCTTTTTTCATTCGGGGGAAGGTTTACACGCCCTTCAAACCCCCTGCCGCGCCCAAAGTCAATCCCGCGCCGTCACCACACTGGCTGTTGTTGCGTTAAGCAATGAAATGCGCCCAACCCCCAAATCAACTCGCGACAGTCAATCGGCACCACACGGCGTTCAGGAAAACAACGCGCGACAATGCGTTCCGCTTCCAAATCCTTCTCACATCCGAACACCGGAAGTAGTACGACCCGATTCGCGATGTAGAAGTTCGCGTAGCTGGCAGGCAACCGAAGATCCTCGCGATCAATACGGTCTGGCATCGGCAACTCCACCACTCGCAACGGACGCCCATCCGCCAACGTCATCCTCTCCAGTGCCTCGCGGTTCTCCCGTAACGGCACATGATTGGGATCCGATTCATCGGGTTCAACCACCGTCAAGACCGTGTCTTCCGACACAAATCGCGTGATATCATCCACATGCCCATCTGTATCGTCCCCCTCAATCCCGTCGCCCAACCAAAGCACCTTGCTCACCCCAAGGTTCTCGCACAAACGCTCCTCAATCTCTCCCTGCGCCAGGTGCGGATTCCGGTTGGGATTCAATAAACAGGAGGTCGTCGTCAACAACGTCCCCGCCCCGTTCACATCAATCGAGCCGCCCTCCAGAATCATCCCCGGTTCGCTCACCGGCACCCCCATCCACCGCGCAATCCGCGTCGGAATCACATCATCCGCATCATACGGCGGATACTTCCCGCCCCACGCGTTGTACCCCCAATCGAGAATCAACACGGGGTGTTCCCCTGCGCGCGTCACAAAAATCGGTCCGTGATCCCGGCACCAGGGCTCGTTCATCGGATTCCGATGGAACACCACATGGCCATCCCGAACGCCTTCCCGGGCCAGAACCCCGCGAACCACCGCCTCATGCGCCTCATCGCACACATTGATGTGCACCGGCTCAGAATCAGCCAACGCATCCACCATCCGCGCAAACGTGGGCATCACACGGTCGTACGCGTCGGGAAACGAAATGCCCTCCGGACGGGGCCAACTCAACCAAGTGGCCGAATGCGGCTCCCACTCCGCAGGCATCCGGTACCCCCTCGCCGTCGGGCTCTCGTCACCGCACATCCGTCCCGTGGAACTAAACATCGCCTTCCTCCAAAAAACGCCGGTCCATCCCCTGATACGCATCAATGCGGCGATCGCGGAAGAACGGCCAATGCGTGCGCTGCGTGTCCAACGCGTCCAAATCAATCTCCGTCACCATCACCTCCTCGCGATCCACCGAAGACTTCGCAATGATCTGTCCCGCTGGGTCCGCAACGAAACTTTGCCCCCAGAACTCGAGCCCCGGCCCGCCATCCGGCGCCTCATGCCCCACGCGATTCGTCACCGCCACATAGCAACCATTCGCAATCGCATGCGAACGCTGAATCGTCTCCCACGAGCTGTGCTGACGAACCCCATACTCCGCTTTCTCAGACGGATGCCAGCCAATCGCCGTCGGATAAAACAGAATCTGCGCTCCCCGCAACGCCGTGAGACGGGCAGCCTCCGGATACCATTGATCCCAGCAGATACAGACCCCTATGTCCGCATAACGCGTTTTCCACGAACGAAATCCAAGATCCCCTGGAGTGAAGTAAAATTTCTCGTAAAACAACGGATCGTCTGGGATGTGCATCTTGCGGTACTTCCCGAGATAACGCCCGTCCGCATCAATCACTGCCGCCGTGTTGTGATACAAACCCGCAGAACGCCGCTCGAACAACGAAGCCACAATCACCACCTCCAACTCCGCTGCCACCTTGCACAGCACGTCGGTCGACGGCCCCGGAATCGCCTCCGCCAACCCAAAATATTTGTGGTCCTCAATCTGGCAAAAGTACACCGAGGTGAATAACTCCTGCAGACCAATGATCTGAGCACCCTGCGCAGCAGCCTGCCGAATCTGTCCAACCGCCCGCTCTAGGTTGTCCTTTGGACTCAGCCCACACGCCATTTGAGGCGTCGCAATTCTCACTTTTCCAGACCTTTTCATAAAAAACTGCAGCCCCTCAGCCGACCGAGGGGCCGCCAAAACTCGCGTACGGATTTTCGCCCAACAACCCTAGGTTACGTCACTTTGCCAAATCGGACGCTTTCACAATCTGTACACTCTTCACCTCAATACGCTCCTGAGGCTTGCTCCGCTCACCACTGCGACTCTTGCTAACGGGCGTCTTGCCAATGGTTTTCAAAACTTCTTCCCCCTTAATAAGTTGACCAAACCCCGTGTACTTGCCGTCCAAAAAGGGCGCATCCCCAAGCATCAGGAAAAACTGGCTCCCCGCGGAGTCCGGATGCGCGCTGCGCGCCATCGAAATCACGCCAAACACGTGCTTCCGGTCGTTGAACTCCGCATTGATTTTGTACCCCGGTCCGCCAGTGCCATACGCGTCTTCGTTCGCCACGTCCTTCGTATTCGGATCCCCGCCTTGAATCATGAACTCATCGATGATTCGGTGAAATGCCGTCCCATCGTAAAACTTCTCCGAAGCAAGTTTCTTGAAGTTCTCAACCGTCTTCGGCGCCTTATCCGGCCAGAACTTTACCACCATCTCACCCTTCGTCGTTTTAATCACCGCAACCTCTTCCACAGGCTTACCGCTCGCTGAGCCCGACGGCTCCTGAGCCGACAAAACACCAGCGGCGAAAAGAGGTGAAGCAAACAACACAGTGCGAAGGAATCCGCGCCGAAGAGAGGAGGGAGTAATCATGACCCGCCTCCTTTGCCACGTCCTTCCCTTGGTGTCACGCGGAGAGTCGTGACAAACCGTGCGCCAAACCGTCGCGTCACGCCGCTGAACCCAAAGAAATCAGCTCGGGTTGCTCCACCTCAGCCACAGCTTCCGGACTCCGGAAAATCGGCACAATGGCCACCCCCATCACGTCCGCTATCAACCGAATGAGACACGCTTCGTAGTCCGTCACATATCCGCCCTGCCCAATCGCAGCCCCGCACGCCAACAAAATACGCCGTTTCAGAGCCGGAGACGCCTGCTCAATCTGCTCGAGCGCACGGCTCAACGCCGCCGCATCGCCATCAATCTTCATCTGCGGAGGTGCTCCGTCCGCTCCCAACTTTTCCCAAGACGTCGCATAGGCGTGGGGGTAACCCGCTGAGGGCCCACCCATCACCACCATCGTTGAGATCAACGTCCGCAACTCGAGCCAAAGATCCGTCGGCTCATGATAAAGAGCAGGAGAAGGTTCCATGATGCCCAACCCCACGCGCATCCGACGCCGAAACGCCCTCAACAAAAGAAACCGGAAAAGCTCGACCTCGTCGCACCGCGCCAGTTCGCGTTCACACCGCAAATAAAGCGTCGCAAAATCCTCGTACCCCATCCGACGCAACAACGGCATCGCCATATCAAACAACGCCATTTTTTGAGAAGGCGCCGCGTCACCCAGCCGCGACTCCGCCCGATGAGGCGCTCGGAAAAGCTGAATCATCAGCGCCTTCACGTTTTCGCGAGACCGAGTCCGCAACACCCAATCAGGGATTAAACTGCGACGAACCAAGCCAGCATGAATGAAACTCGAAGGATTCATCCGCCCAGTCACCTCTTCGAGCACGTTCGACGGGATGTGCTGCTCGGCTGGGAACCGCACGGGCAACGAAGGGTTCTCTGCAAACGCGGGCGTCTGCTGCTCCCCCGATTCACCACCTTCGGAGGCCTCCAAACGCGCAAGAACCTCCCGCATTTCATTCATCCCCCGCTCCTGCTCGAGATCTTGGACGTCCGCCCCCAAGTACTCCCGATTCCAGTTCGTGTCCGAAGCCCGAATGCGATCCTCCAACGGCGGGTGCGTGGGGAAAAACAAAACGTACGGACCACTGAACGCTTCCGAAAAAAAGATGTGCCCCACCTCAGGCGCATACTCACTCGAAACCAAACTATTGGTCGACCACCCCCCGATTTTCCGCAAAACAGCCACCAGCGCGTTCGGCGACCTCAACATGTGATTCACCACCCGATCAACCTCCAGCTCGCGCGCTTGCGAAACCGACGACTGGATTATCCGAGCGAACAGCGACCCAATCGAACCAAATAACATCAGCAGCATGGCGAAAGCGCGGAGCAGCGTGCTGCTTTCGGTCGACCCATTCCGCAATCCCAGTAACTGGCGCCCCGTGACGACGGGGAATGCCAACCCATGCACCCACGGGAGCAAGCGGAAGTTAAGTCGCATATCCCCGTTCATGATGTGCACCACCTCGTGAATGACCAACGCCCGCAGTTCCTCGGTGCTCAAGCGCCTCAGGGCACCATTCGTCAGCCCCAACACCGCCGACGCAGGGTCCAAACCCGCAACAAACGCGTTAATCCCCTCCTCCCGCTCCAACACCCACAACTCCGGAACCGGAACGCCCGCCGCCAAAGCCACCTCCTCAACCACCTCCACCAGCCGCTTCTCGTACGCTTCCGGACTCGCCGGGTGAACCCTGCGCCCACCCATCTCACGGGCAAGAGCCGACCCCCCATCCTGTAACGAAAACATCCGGAAAACCGTCCCAACCCCCATCATCACAAACGCAAACCCGAACGTGAACGGGGCGTAACCCCAGTGAGTCAGCCCAATCAAGGTCACCCCGCAAACCCACATGGCAACGACGTGCACCAACGCAGCCGTTCCCAACGCCCCCAACACGAATAACACCGCAAGGGAACCCACCTTTCGACGGGTTTCCTCCTGCGCCAACAGAAAATCCATAATTAGGCTACGGATCGCGAGCCTTTAGCCTTTAGGCAATTCCCGTCCTTCCCGCCCGTTTTTACGGCGCATCGGAGGCCGACCTGGGCCCCGATCACGCCCTTCGCGATCGTCTCGACGCCCACCGCGCCCCCCACCCTCACCACCGTACCCCGACCGCCCATCCCGACGCCGAGGCGGACCATACGACCCGCGGTCCTCGGCCCGAGGCTCCTCCACCTTCGGACGGCCTTTGGGATAAGCCATCACCTCAAGCATGGCCGACACCACCGCCCGAGGACCCCACTCGCCCCCGATGAAATCCGTCAACAAATGGTCGCGCAGCTTAAACTCGCCCCCCTCCAAAACCACTCGCACCCGATCCAAAAGTGCCTTCAACCGCAACTCCTCAATCTCCTCCCGCCCCGGCAACGGGATAATCGGAAACCGTCGCCGCACCGAATGCTCAATCCGTCGCACATGAAAAGCATCGCGACGCGTCGCCAAACTGAGCGCCTTGCCGCTCCGACCCGCACGCCCCGTTCGCCCAATCCGATGCACGTAATCATCCAAATCACGCGGCAAATCAAAGTTGATGACCCCCTCCACATCCGCCACATCAATCCCGCGCGCCGCCACATCCGTCGCAACCAAATAACTAATCCGCCGCTCGCGGAACCGCGCCAAAACACGCTCACGCATCGCCTGCGTCATGTCCCCATGCAACCGGTCACACACCAAACCCGCATCATTCAACTCCTCCATCACCCGATCCACCGTAAGCTTCGTTGAACAAAAAATAATGCCGTACTCAATCCCCTCACACGCCAACACCCGCCGAACCGCCTCCACCCGATCCGTCCGCCCAACGTCGTACACCCGCTCCTGAATGTCCGGCGCCGGTAAACTCTCCGCGCCAATCCGAATCTTCACCGCATCCCGCGTCAACGAATCCACCAACCGCTCCACCTCCCGATTCATCGTCGCAGAAAATAAAGCCGTCTGACGCCCCTCCGGCGTCGCCGCCAAAATCGCCGCAATATCCTCGCGGAAACCCATGTCCAACATCCGATCCGCCTCGTCCAACACCACCATCTCCACCCCCTCCAACTTGAGCGAACCACGCTCGAGGTGATCCAAAATTCGTCCCGGCGTTCCCACCACCACATTCGCCCCATCCTTCAACCCCCGATACTGCACCGAGTAACTCTGACCCCCATAAATCGGTAACACCGACACGCTCCGAGCCGAGGCCGCCACTTTTTCAAACTCGCCCGAAATCTGTACCGCCAACTCCCGAGTCGGACACAACACTAACACCTTCAACCCCCGCCCGCCCGCAAGACACCGCTCCACCGCAGGAATCGCGAACGCCGCCGTCTTTCCAGATCCCGTCTGCGACAAACCCGCCACATCGCGACGCTCCATCAACGCAGGAATCGCCTGCACTTGAATGGGCGAAGGCTCCTCAAACCCCATTGCCGCAACGGCTTGAAGCACTGGTT
>JBEEPE010000404.1:0-3883 GCA_041191265.1 Verrucomicrobiota bacterium
GGCTGTGTGCTGGGAGAGCCTGACGGGTGAAGTTGGCCAGGGGAGACATCGCGTCTGGCGGAATAAATCTCCACCACTTCGTCAGTCACCGTTTGCCTTCGAATGTTTTTGATGTGCTTCGACCAGCGATTGTGGCCCCAAGCATGGGGAAAAGTGGCGACAGCACACTGGTTATCAGGGAGTTGATGGGCACCCGCGCAGGGGTATTTTTTTCACTGGCCCCTGACAGTCACAGGTGACACCCCAAACGCGGCGGATGGACGTGGGCGTTTGGCTACGCCCGCGCGGCTGGCGGAGATTGCGGGAGGTTTTTGCAAAGCGAGACCGTTTGGCGGAGGGGGTCTGAAAGGTGCTAAACGGCAGGCATGCTTTTCAGAGTTGAGAGGATGCTAGGATTGTTGGCGGTGTTCTGGGTTGGGGCGTTGGCTGGGGCGGAAGATTTCCGTGCGGATGAGAGCGGGTACCGGGAGGTGGCGCGTCCGTTTTTTCGGACTTACTGCGAGGGGTGCCATGGTGCGGAAAAGCAGAAAGGCGAGTTTCGGGTGGATGATGCGTTGCCGAATCAGTTTGGGGATAGGGCGGTGCGGGCTCGATGGGCGGAGGTGGTGAACGTCCTCAACGGGCATGAGATGCCGCCGGAGAAGGAGAAGCAGCCTACGGCCCAGGAAGTGGCGCGCGTGGTGGATTGGGTGACAGCGGAGGCGGTGCGGGCGGAGTTGTTCAAGCGGGATACGCGCACGGTGTTGCGTCGGATGAATCGTGATGAGTACGCGAATACGGTTCGCGATTTGTTGGGGGTGGAGGCGGATGTGTCGGCTCTCCCTGTGGACGCACCGTCTGGGGGGTTCGATAACAACGGACGGGCGCTGACGATTTCCCCGATGCATCTGGAGATTTACATGGAGTTGGCGGGGAAAGTGTTGGATCGGGCGCTGGTGACGGGGGAACGTCCGGAGAGTTTGCGTTGGCGCTTTGAGCCGGAGGTGGGGAGTGGGGACAGTTCGCGGGTTCGGTATGATGCGAAGAACAACGCGATCGTGCACGGGGGTAAGAACGCCAAGGAGGGTGGGGTGACGTTGATGCACCATGAGAGTTGGGATCGGAATCCGAACGCGCGGGATTTTGCGATGTACCACGAGGGCGAATACGTGGTTCGGGTGCGTGCGGGGGGGACGGTTCCTGGGCGGGATGCGGTCGTGGCATCGGCGCGAAGGGCGTTGGAGCGTCGGATTGCGGAGACGGAGGGACGGGGCAAGACGGATGAAGCGCGGCGGCAGCGGGAGCGTTTGGAGAAGGAGTTGGAGCATTTTCAAACTGATCGGATGTACGACTACGGGCCGCCTCGGTTGAAGTTGGTGCATACGAGCGGGGGACAACCGCGTGTGGTGGCGGAGTGGGATGTGGATGCTCCTGCGGGAGAGCCCCGCGTGTACGAGTTTCGGGTGCGTTGCACGAAGGAGCGCATGGGGCTGACGCTCGAGTACGCGTACGCGATTCCGAAGGTGCTGGAGAATTTTTGGATGCAGGGGCACGACGATTTCGCGCGTCCGGTGGTGCATTTGGATTGGTTTGAGATTGAAGGGCCGATGGCACCGGAATGGCCGCCGGCCTCCCATGTTCAGTTGTTGGGGAAGGAGATTCCGACGGTGGAAAAAGAGCGGGACGCTGCGCGGGCGGTGCTCGAGCATTTCATGCCTCGGGCATATCGGCGTCCGGTGGATGCGAGCGAGATTGATCGAAAGTTGGCGTTGTTTGATGCGGTTCGTGCGGGGAGGGGCGGGTATGTGGAAGCGATGAAGGCCTCGCTCTCGGGGGTGCTGGCTTCGCCGGAGTTTTTGTATCTGTCGGAGCGGGCGGGTGAAGGAGACGGGAGCGCGGTGCGGCGTCTGTCGGATCACGAGTTGGCGGTGCGGCTTTCGTATTTTTTGTGGGGTTCGATGCCGGACGCGGAGTTGCGAGCGCTGGCGGACCGGGGAGGGTTGCGTGAGGCGGAGGCGTTGGGCAAGCAGGTGGACCGGATGCTGTTGGATTCGCGCGTCGGGGCGTTGGGAAAATCGTTTGCGGCGCAGTGGTTGGGTTTGCGTGAGGTGGGGGCGAATCCGCCGGCGTCGGATTTGTATCCGCAGTACGACCGCCATTTGCAGCAGAGCTTCGTTGGGGAATCGCTCGCATTTTTTGACGAAGTGCTGCGGGGTAATCGGAGCGTTTTGTCGTTTTTGAGCAGCGAGTTTGTGACGGTGAATGAGCGGTTGGCGCGGTTTTACGGGATTGATGGTGTGCGAGGGGATGCATTTCGCGTGGTGCCGGCGGCGGCGCATCGAGGTGGGGTGATGACGCAGGGGGCGGTCTTGACGATTACGAGTAACGGGACGCGGACTTCGCCGGTGAAGCGGGGCGTTTGGTTGTTGAAGAATCTGTTGGGGATTGATCCGGGGTTACCGGTTGCGAATGCGGGCGAGATTGCGCCGAAGGTTCCTGGGGTGGATAAGGCGACGGTTCGGCAGCGGTTGTCGATTCATCGGGAGTTGCCGCAGTGCGCGCGGTGTCATGATCGCATTGATCCGTTGGGGTTTGCGCTGGAGAACTTTAATGCTGCGGGCGAGTGGCGGGAGCAGGAGGGGTTTGGCTACAAGGGACGGATTGACCGGAATGATCCGAAGATTGATGCATCGTCGCAGTTGCCGGATGGCACGGTGGTGGAGGGGGCGGACGGGTTACGTGCGGCGTTGATGGCCCGGCAGGATTTGTTTTTGAACTGTTTGAGTTCGAAACTGTTTACGTATGCGTTGGGGCGCGAGATGGGGTTGGCGGATCGTCCGATGATTCAGCGTGCGGTGGACCGAGTGAAGGGGGGCGACATGACGTTGCGGAGTCTGATCAAAGAGGTTGTTGAGTCGGAGGCGTTTGGGACCAAGTAGGTTTTACGAATCATGAATATTGCATTGAGAGAGCCGCTTTCACGGCGGCATGTGTTGAGGGGGATGGGGGCGGTGCTGGCGTTACCGCTTTTGGAGGCGATGTTGCCGCGTGCCTTGGGAGCGCCTTCGCAGTTCAAGCCGATGGCGAAATCGTTGGGTAGCCATCCGCGTTTCATTGCGTGTTATGTTCCGAATGGCGTGAACATTTTGGAGTGGATGCCTGAGGGGGAGGGAGGAGGGTATGCGCTTTCGCCGACGCTCAAAGCGCTTGAGGCGCATCGGGGTGATTTTTCGGTGCTGACGGGTCTGGGGCATCCGTCTTCTCAGGGCGGGCATTCGGGTGCGGATACGTGGTTGACGGGAGCCAACTTGAAGGGGCGTCCGGGCTCTGATTACACCAACACGGTTTCGATTGATCAGGTGATTGCGGAGCGGCACGGGCGGGAGACGCGATTTGCTTCGTTACAGTTGGCGGATGGGTCGGGCACGGGGACGGCGGGGCACTCGCACACGTTGAGTTTTGATCGCACGGGGACGCCTTTGCCGGCTGAGAACTCGCCGAAGCGGGTGTTTGAACGCTTGTTTGTGCCGGAGAGCATCTCAGACCGAGAGGCAACGCTGCGTCGGTATGCTGAGCGCAAAAGTGTGTTGGACAGTGTGATGCAGGATGCGAAGGCGCTGGAGAAGCGGTTGGGAGCGGAGGATCGTCAGAAGCTGGGTGAGTACTTGGGGAGTGTCCGGCAAACGGAGGAGCGGGTGCAGCGGCTGGAATCCTGGGTGGACGTTCCGAAACCGACGGTGGAAGACAAACTGTTGCAGCTCTCGATGCAACCCGGCAACGCGCATGATCGTCCGATGTGGTTGGATGTGATGATGGAGTTGTCGTACTTGGCGTTTCTGACGGACACGACGCGGGTGATTTCGTTTGAGTGGTCGAGAGAGGCGGGCGGTTTTGGTGGGGGCGG
>JBEEPE010000405.1:0-6534 GCA_041191265.1 Verrucomicrobiota bacterium
GGGTTGGGTGTGACGGAGCACAGTCAGGGATCGACCATGGTGATGGGGATGGCGAACTTGGCGATGGCGACGGGGAATCTTGGTCGGGATGGAGTGGGGGTGAATCCATTGCGCGGACAGAACAACGTACAGGGTTCGTGCGACATGGGTTCCTTTCCGCATGAGTTTTCGGGGTACCGGCATGTCGGGGATGATGCGACGCGGGCAATGTTTGAATCGATGTGGGGAGTGTCGTTGGCTGACGAGCCTGGGTTGCGGATTCCCAACATGTTGGATTCGGCGGTGGAGGGAACGTTTTGCGGGTTGTTTGTTCAGGGGGAGGATATTGCGCAATCGGATCCGAATACGGCGCATGTTGAGGCGGCGTTGAGGGCGATGGAGTTGGTGGTGGTGCAGGACCTTTTCCTGAATGAGACGGCGCGGTTTGCGCACGTGTTTTTGCCGGGGACCTCGTTTTTGGAGAAGGACGGGACGTTTACGAATGCGGAGCGGCGGATTAATCGGGTACGGCCTGCGATGCGGTCGCGGACGGGACGCCAGGAGTGGGAGGTAGTGGGTGAAATTGCGGGGGCGATGGGGTACGAAATGCGGTACGGGTCGGCGGCGGAGATTATGGACGAGATTGCGCGGTTAACGCCGACGTTTGCGGGGGTCTCGTTTGGTAAGCTCGATGCGTGTGGGAGTGTGCAGTGGCCTTGTAATGCGACGTATCCTGAGGGGACACCGATCATGCATCGGGACGGTTTTGTGCGGGGGTTGGGACGGTTTGCGGTGACGCCGTATGTTCCGACGGAGGAACGGGCGACTCGCCGGTATCCGTTGTTGCTGACAACGGGCCGGATTTTGAGTCAGTACAATGTGGGTGCGCAGACCCGACGGACGATGAATACGGTTTGGCATCAGGAGGATGTGTTAGAGATTCATCCGGTGGATGCGGAGGAGCGGGGGGTACGGGATGGGGACGAGGTGACGGTGGCGAGTCGGGTTGGGGCGACGATTTTGCGGGCTCGAGTATCGGACCGGATGGCGCAAGGGGTGGTTTACACGACGTTTCATTATCCGGTGAGCGGGGCGAATGTGGTGACGACGGAGAACTCGGACTGGGCGACGAACTGTCCGGAGTACAAGGTGACCGCGGTTCAGGTTTCGCCTGGGCGCACGGCGTTGCGTGCGGAGGTGGACCATCCGGAGCATCGGTTGGGGGCGTTGGTGAGGATGGCGAACCAGATTACGCGTCAGTGGAAACTGGACCCTTCGGCGGATGCGGTGGAGGCGGTACGCAAGCACATGGAGTCGTTTTGGGAACCGGAGATGCGGCGCGATTTATTTGCTGCGGTGGAGGCGGGCACGGTGACCTTGGACGCGGATGCGGCGGAGGCTGTGCGACGGTTGATTGCGGGTAACTGAGCGGGGAAATACTTGGACAAAGGGCTCAGGGTTTCTTGGAATCTCGCGATGCTGTTTTTTTTGCTCCGCTCTCGCCGCCGACTCCGTGAGTTATTGGTCGCGGGGGTTGGGATGATTTCGTGGGCCGCTATTTCTGCGGCGGACGGAAAGAATCGGCTAGGCGGGGCGGCATCAGAGTCGAGTGCGAATGATCCGGTGGAGTTGGCGGCTCAGAGCGGATTACGCTTTGAGGGAAATGTTGGGTATGCGGCGGGTCCAGTGGTTCTAGCGCAGGGAGATACGCGGGTTTTTGCTGAGAACGCAGAGTTTGATCGTGAGACGCGTGATTTTATTTTGACGGGCAGCGTCCGCATTTACCGGGGCAACCGTGTTTTTATGGCGGAGCGTGCGGTGTATAACCTCGAGAGCCAGCAGTTGATGGCGGGCGATTTTCGGACGGCTGCGGTTCCGTTGTTTGCTGAAGGGGGGGAGTTTACAGCTTGGGGGCAAGAGCGCTTTGAAGTGAAGGACGGTTCTTTCACTACGAGTGATTCAAGTGCGCCAGGTTACTCGATTCGTGCGGGGTCCGTCTCGGTGGTGAAGGACAAATCCATCACTTATCGAAACGTTCGGCTTTATCTTGGGAGGGTCCCGATTTTTTGGGTTCCGATTTTGTATCAACCGCTGAATCGGGAGGAGAGTTTTTCAGTGACGCCAGGGTATCGTGGGATTTGGGGGGCGTTTGTTCAGTCGACGTTTTCCTTTCCGGTGGGAACAGATTTTCGTGGTGGGTTTCGGATGGATGCGATGAGTAAGCGAGGGATTGGTCTGGGGTTCCGGCTTGATTCGATTCACCCGCAACCGATGAAGCGGCGTGAGTTGGATTTCTTTGTTTTGCGGGACGGGCAGCGCATGACGGACTTTTCTGGCGAACGCGTGGATCCCAAGTTCCCTAAGCCATCGCAGGATCGCTACCGGTTTTCGTTGAAGGACAAGTCAGTTTTGGATGAAGGGGTTTACGTCACGATGGACATCAACCGGATGAGTGACCGGTACTTTTTGGAGGACTTTGCGCCCCAGGATTTCCGGAGGGATCCCAACCCGCAGAGTATTTTTTCCTTGAGTCGGGTGGGTGATTCAGAGGCGTTGACGCTGAATATCGGGGCACAGTTGAACCGGTCGTTTGCGTCGGGAACCGAGCGATTGCCTGAAGTGCTGCATGAGTTGATGGCTCGTCCGCTGACTTTGGGAGGTCTCGTTTATCAGGCACAGACGGCGGGCGCTTTGTTGCGGCGTAACTACCCGGGAACGAACTTTGATGCGTTGATTTCTGGCGGAGATGGTACTGGGTTACGGGATTACGCTGCGTTTCGGTTTGATTCGTTTCACCAGTGGACCATGCCGAAGACCTTTCTCGGGTGGTTGAATGCGGTGCCATTGGCTGCGGTTCGAGGGACCTATTATTCGAGTTCGGTGGCGGACGGTCAGACGCCTGGTGTGGAGGCGACAGGCGGCGGTTTATTGCGGTTGAGTGTCCAGTTGGGGTTTGAGTTGTCCGTGAAGTTCACCCGCACGTGGGAGAACGTGGAGTCTCGGCGGTTGGGGCTTGATGGTCTGAAGCATGTGATTCAGCCATTGCTTGCGTGGGAGTTGGTGCGGTCGAGTTCGCCGGCGCTGCGAGTTCTGCCGTTTGATCGAGTGGGGTATTCTTCGCAGTTACAACCGATTCGGATGGGAGACTTTTCGTCGGTGGATTCGATTTCAGATTGGAATGTGGTGCGCATGGGGGTGCGCAATGCGTTCAAGACGCGCCGAGATGATGAGACCATCGACTGGCTGGTTTTGGAGAGCACGCTGGATGGGTATTTGGAGCGTCCTGCCTACCCGATTTACCGTGAGGAGGATGGGTCTTGGCGCCGACGCACCTTTGGTAAGGGGGCTTATTCCAACTTTTATCAGAGGGCCTCGTGGAGTCCGCTGCCGTGGCTGGAGTGGGACATTGATGGTCAACTGCCTATTTCTGAGGATGGTGGGCGCCAGTTGAACTCGCGGATGAGGGTGCAAGCGTCTCGAGACGTGAAGGTCTCGTTTGGAAATCGTTACTTTACGGGTTTTGAGGGGCTTCCTGAGACCAATCTCCTGACCGCTGGAGCGACGGTGCGTTTAGGGGATGACTGGACCTTCTCTGTGGACGAGCAGTTTCATGCGGCGAGTGGGCGCCTCGAGTATCAGCGGTACGAGTTGCACCGAGACCTTTCGTCATGGGTGGGTTCGCTGGGGTGGGGCGTTTGGGATCGCGGGGTTCGCCGAGATGTCAGTTTTTATTTGATGTTCTCACTGAAGGATTTTCCGAGGGCGCAAATTCCGTTGAAGGTTCAGCCGAGTTCGGGAAGTTCTAATCAGCCGATGACGCGTTAGTGGGTGCGAGATTCGAGCGCGAGGGCGCGACGACTTCGGTGTTGAGGTGTTCACAAATGAAGCCTTGCTGATTGCGTTGCGTTCGTTGCAATCGCGGATTGATTCCAAAATGACATGAACAAATCGACGCCCTCTTTCTCAATCGCGCGCACGGCCTTGCGGCGGCCGGTCACGGTGATTGTGGCGGTTATTGCGTTGATGCTTGCGGCGTGGGTGGCGGCGCGACGGGTTCCGAAGGATGTTTTCCCGACCTTGGGGATTCCGACCATTTATGTCGCCCAGCCGTATGGGGGCATGGATCCCCTTCAGATGGAGGGATACCTGACCTATTACTACGAGTACCACTTTCTCTATATCACGGGGATTGAGCACGTGGAGTCGAAGTCCATTCAAGGGGCCTCCATCATGAAACTTCAGTTTCATCCGGGGACTGACATGAGCAATGCGATGGCGGAGACGGTGGCGTATGTGAATCGTGCGCGAGCCTTTATGCCGCCGGGCACGCCCGGTCCCTTTGTGACGCGTTTTGACGCGGGGAGCGTTCCCGTGGGGAATCTCGTTTTCTCAACGGACAATCCCTCCCGCACGGTGGGGCAAATGCAGGATGCCGCGTTGAACATGGTTCGTCCGCTTTTCGCGACCTTGCCTGGGGTATCTGCGCCTCCGCCCTTTGGTGGGAGCGCGAGAACGATTCTGGTTTCGCTGAAACCCGAGCGAATCAAGGCGTATGGCATTTCGCCGGACGAAGTGGTGTCGGCTATGACGGCTGCGAACACGGTGAGTCCGAGCGGCAACCTGATTTCAGGACAGAGCTTTGCGATGGTGCCGACCAATGCGGTGGCGAAGAACATTCAGGAGTTGGCGACGGTTCCTTTGAGGACGTCGTCCGATGGCGTGGTTTTGCTCAGAGACGTGGCGGAGGTGTCGGACGGGAGTGATTTGGTGACGAGCGTGGCTTTGGTTAACGGGCGTCGGACGGTTTATATGCCGGTTACGAAGCGAAGTGATGCTTCGACTCTGACGGTGGTGTCTCTGGTGAAGGCGAACCTGAAGCGCTTTAAGGAAGCCTGTCCCGAGGATATCCAGGTGAGTTTCGAGTTTGATCAGAGCCCGTGGATTGAGCGGGCGATTGGCGAGTTGGTGAAAGAGGCGCTGCTGGGAGCATTGTTGACGGGAGTGATGGTGCTGTTGTTCCTGAGGGATTTGCGTGGTGCGCTGGCTGTGGTGGTGAATATTCCGGTGAGTCTTGGGGCGGCGTTGTGTGGCCTTTGGGTGAGTGGGCACACCATTAACCTGATGACGCTGGGTGGGTTGGCATTGGCGGTTGGGATTTTGGTGGATGAGGCGACGGTGGAGATTGAGAACCTGCATCGGCAGCGTGCGTTAGGGCATTCGGTGGCGAGGGCTGCGCTGATTTCGACTTCGCAGACGCAGGGTGCGCGGTTTTTGTCGATGCTGTGTGTTGTGGCTGTTTTTTTGCCGGCGTTCTTTATGGAGGGGTCAGCGAAGGCGTTGTTTCTGCCGTTGGCGTTGGCTGTTGCGTTCAGCATGGTCGCTTCATACGTGCTCTCTTCGACGCTATTGCCGGTGTTGAGCGTCTGGATGGGGGCGGGAGGTGGAGTGAAGCATAACGAGTCTGTTGGGGACGGGATGTTTGTTCGCCTTGCTCGGTTATTGATTCGAGCGAGGTGGGTAGCGGTGCCGGTTTACGTGGCGCTTGCGGTTTTGATGGTGCGGGCGGGCGTGACCGGGATGGGGCGCGAAATTTTTCCGGCGGTGGATGCGGGTCAGATTCAGTTGCGGTTCCGCGCGGAGCCGGGGACGCGGGTGGACGTGACGGAGCAGATTGCCCAGAAGATTTTGGGTATGGTGGCGGAAGAGGCTGGTCCGGGGGGCGTTGCGATGACGATGGGGTTGGTTGGCGTTCATGCGCCGAATTATCCGGTCAACTTGATTCACCAGTGGAACAGTGGTCCGGAGGAGGGGACGTTGCAGATCCAGTTGGCGGGCGGTGCGGGGCCGGTGAGTGCTTTGAGGGAACGCTTGAGGCGTCGTTTTGCGGGGGAGTTGCCGGGAGTTCGTGTCTCGTTTGAGCCGGCGGACATTGTGAGCAAAGTGATGGCGTTGGGGGCGACGACTCCGATTGAGGTGGTGGTGAGCGGGAAGGATTTGGGGTTGTCGCGGGCGTTTGCGGAGCGCGTGCGCGGGGCGATGGCGGAGTTGCCGATGTTACGGGATGTGCAGGTTGCGCAGAGCCTTGATTATCCGAGTGTGGAGGTGAATGTGGACCGTGAGCGGGCGGGGTTGATGGGGGTTAGGATGGCGGATGCGACGCGGAGTTTGGTGGCAGCGACGGCCAGCAGCCGGTTTACGGTGCCAAACTACTGGGCGGACGCAAAGACGGGGGTAAGTTATAGTCTTCAGGTGCAGGTTCCTCCGGGAAGTTTGGAGGGTAAAGATGCGCTGTTGAACTTGCCGGTGACGGGAGTAGGAGGCAGGGCGGTGCCGCTGAGAAGCTTTGCGCAAGTTTCTGATGGCACGGTGGTTGGTCAGTACGACCGTTATAATATGGCGCGGGTTGTCTCGGTGGGTGCCAATGTGGAGGGGGCAGATTTAGGAGCGGCGACGGATGCGGTGGAGAAGGCTTTGGGGGCGTTGGAGCGTCCGGCTGGGGTTCAGGTGGCGGTGCGGGGTCAGTCGGTGCCCTTGCTGGGCTTGACGGAGGGGTTG
>JBEEPE010000406.1:0-16832 GCA_041191265.1 Verrucomicrobiota bacterium
CTGTGCGGAATCGGACTCGGATTGATGTACGTCACCTCCACCGTCCAACCCTCAGGAATCACGTACGTCGCCGCTCCCTTCGCGTACCCATTGAAGTTCATCCCGTAGTTCTCCGCAGTCCAAACCGCCACCACGTTCAGTTTCACCGTCTTCGGCTTATCACCCAACGTGAGAAAATCCTTCTCCGTCATCCCCGCAATCAGCTCCTTCTTCAAGCCAGCCCCCGCCGCTCCATGCGCACCGTGCGCATCCGCCGGCTTCGCCGCGTCTTGCGCCCCCAACCCAACCGACAACATCACAGTCATCACACCCGCAAAAATGCTCTGCTTCATCGTATTCATAAACTGCTCTTCTTGAGTCCTCACACGCACCGTGCCTTAGCACAAAACCAATCGGGGAGGCATCCTCGAAGGACACCTCCCCAATCCATCGGCACAACCCGTTTACTTCTTCTGCAACGGCGCCGTCACCGCACCCGCCGGAACCTTGTCCGCCGGAACAATCTTCCACAGCGCACCGCGCTCACTCGTCGTCGGATCCACCGGCCCGCCATAGTTCGCGGTCGCATGCGTCAGATAAATGTTGCCCTGCTCATCCTCCCCACCGCTCGTCGGACGCAGCGGCGTATCCAAGTCCAGCAACTCCTGCATCTGCCACTTCGCAGACTTGTCTTTCTTCACCGCCCACACCTTCCCGCTCCCCCAGTCTGCCGCAAAGTAAACCCCATCGAGCGCGGGATACTCCTTGCCTCGGTAAACCCCGAGCCCAATCACACAGTTCCCCTGATCCACATGGCTGTACTCGGCCACTGGCAACACCCCAACGCGAGGATTCGTCTTATCGTCCTCAATCGGGAACGTGTGGCTCCCGCACATAAACTTCCACCCGTAGTTCTCCCCACCCTTGCTCGACTTCGGCTGGAAGTTGATCTCCTCCCAATGGTTCTGACCGATGTCCGCGATGAACAAATCCCCCGTCTTCCGGTCAAACGAGAACGTCCACGGATTCCGAATCCCGTACGCCCAAATCTCAGGCTTCGCCTTGGGATGAATCTGCGAGAACTGCTTCTCCGTCACACCGAACAACGTCATCTGCTGCAACGGCGTCAGGAACGGATTGTCCTTCGGAATCCCATACGCCCGATCAGGAGAACTCGTGTTCACATCAATCCGCAGCATCTTGCCCAACCACGTGTGCAAGTCCTGACCCACATTGATCACGTCCCCCTCCCAACCGCCGTCCCCCACCCCAACGTACAAATACCCGTCCGGACCAAACTTCATCTTGCCCCCGTGATGGTTGCAGTAGGGGAAATCGATTTGCATGATCACCCGCGCGCTATCGGGATCCAGCCGGTCAGGGTTCTTCTTCGAAACCTTGTACTCCACCAACATCGTCGCGCCGTTGAACCACAAATCGGAGTAACTCACGTACACCAACCCGTTCTCCTTGAACTTCGGATGAAACTCCACGCCGAACAAACCCTCCTCCAAAAAGGAGCTGAGCGTCTTGTCGCGAATATCCAACGCCGGCTTGTCCAGTAGCTTGCCATCTTTCACCACACGAATCAGCCCGTGCCGCTCGCACACAAACAACCGGCCACTGCCATCGTTCGGCGCCGCCACATCCACCGGGTCCACCAAGCCGTCCGCCACCTTCACCAACGCCACCGCGGGCACTCCGTCCACCTTGCCGCCCGGTTGCGCCGGCGCATCAGCCGCCATCGCCACCGCAGGAACCACGGCCACCGCAGCCATCGCTGCGGTCCAACTCTTCAATACTGGGGTTTTCTTCATACGTTCAGTTTCAGGGTTTTTAGGAAAATAGGTCGGGACCTAACGTGGCGCAGATGGCGTGCCCGACACCGCCGCTCCCGCTTGCAACAACGGCATCGCCTTCTTCACCGATTGCGTTACCCCCCAGCCCAAAGGCAGAGCCACCAACAACCAAGTCAGCACCAGTTTCATATCACGAAATGAGCAATCATCCGTTTCGTTAGCATTACTTAGACAAATGGTGCTTGGGATCCACCGGACGCACCAAAAGGTTCGCCACAAACCCAGCCCCGAGCAGTCCGCACATCAACAAAAACGTCCCATTGTACGCCTCTGCCCGCGCCACCCCCGCCGCCACACGCCGGTCAAACAGCCCGTTAATCAACCCCGGCCCAATCACCGCCGCCATGCTCCACGCCGTAATCAACCGTCCGTGAATCGCCCCCACCTGATACGTCCCAAACAAATCCCGCAAATACGCCGGAATCGTCGCAAACCCACCCCCGTACATACTGATAATCAAAGCCGTACATATCACGAACAACGTCCGACTCTGCGTCCGTTGCGCGTACGGCAACAACGCGTACAACGCCGCTCCCAACACAAAATAGAGACTGTAAACCGTCTTCCGCCCCGTGAAATCCGAGACGGACGACCACACGAACCGGCCACCCATATTGAAAATGCTCAGCAACCCCGTGAACCCCGCCCCAATCGCCGCCGACACACCAAACATGTCCTGACACATGTCTGCCGCACGGCCCAACACGCCAATCCCCGCGCTCACATTCATGCAAAGCACCACCCATAACAGCCAGAACTGCGGCGTCTTCCATGCAACATCCACCGCCACACTCGCCGTGGTAATGGATGCCGTAGCCGCCGGCGGTACCCAGCCCTCCGGTCCCCAATCCGGCGCCGGTACGCGCACCAGCATCGCTCCAAACCACATCAACACCGAGTACCCAGCCGCCATCGTGAGCAAGGTTTCAACCGCCCCCCCCAACCCCTCACCCGAAAAGTGTTTCATCAGCTCCTGAGCCAGTGGCGACCCAATCAGCGCCCCACCCCCAAACCCCATAATCGCCATCCCCGTCGCCATCCCCGGCCGGTCCGGAAACCATTTCACGAGCGTCGACACCGGCGCGATGTACCCAAGACCCAAGCCAATCCCCCCCACGACACCGTACCCCACCAAAAGCAGCCACAACGACCCCCAACGCACTGCCAGTGCTGACAAAATCAGACCGCCACAAAAGCACGCCCACGACGCCACCATCGTTTTACGAGGCCCGCTCCGTTCCACCCATTTCCCAAACACCGCTGCCGAAATGCCCAGCATCATCAGCGCAATCTGATACGCAAACTGCACCCGCGTAATCTCAACCCCCAGCGCAGAAGCCAGCGGTTTGTTGAACACGCTGAAGGCGTAAACCTGCCCGATGCACATGTGCACCGCAATCGCCGCAGGCGGCACCAACCATCGATTAAATCCAGGTGGCGCAATCGTCCGGTCCCGACTCAAAAAGGAAAAACTCATCGGCTTCGGTAAACCACAAACGATGCCCATCTCCCCACCCTCCCGCAAACTCCGTTCACCAGATGCCGTTTTTCACCCCATCCAAGCCCCCAAACCCGCATCCAGAAAAACCGCAACTCAGCGCCGACCCCATTCTCGCCCCCGAAAGCCCGCGCCGCCCCCCTTGGATTCCTCCCGCCAATCCCCCACCATCACTCCATGTCCTCAGCTAACCGCATCCTCGTTCTTTTTGATTCCCACACCGGCAATGTCGCAAAAATGGCCGAACTCGTTCGCGACGGCGCGTTGCAGATTCCCGAAACCGAAGTACGCCTGCTCCGTGTCGACGAAGCCACCGCAGAGGACTTGGTCTGGTGCGACGGCATCGCCGTGGGAAGCCCGACCAACATGGGCGTGCTCTCGTGGAAAATGAAACGCTTCTGGGACGAGGTCGCCGGAACCCAGTGGATGAAAATAGACGGCAAAATCGGCTGCGCCTTCAGCAGCGCCGGCGGCTGGGGCGGCGGGATGGAACTAGCCTGCCAGTCGATTCTCACGGTTCTCATCAACTTTGGTTTCCTCGTGTTTGGTGTCACCGACTACTCAGGAAACAAAATGACGCTCCACTACGGCGCCGTCGCCGCCAAGGCACCCCGCGAACCCGAAACCATGGAGGCCTGCCGCATCCTCGGACGCCGCCTTGCCGAGTGGACCGCCCTCTTTCGCCACGGCAAACCCGAGCAAGATCCCCTAAAAAAAGACATCCCTCGCATGCCCCCAACCGACTCCAGCCAATCGTAACCACCTGGCTCCCGTCGACCCCTCGCTCACCCCTTTTCACTTCGTCATGCCCCCCATTTGTGAAACCCTCCCCACCATGGCCTCCGCCCGCGTCTCCGTCCCCGCCACCACCGCCAACCTCGGCCCAGGCTATGACTGCCTCGGCATCGCGCTAAACCTCGCAAACCGCGTCACCGTCACCTCCACCCTCGCCCCCGGCCAAACGATCGACGGCCCAGCGCCCGCCCAATCCATGGCCGAGCAAGCCGTCGCCGCCTTTTTCAAAGAAGCCGCGCGCCCTCGCTTCAACCTCCAATGGTCCATCGAAGGAGAAATCCCCACCTCCCGTGGCCTCGGAAGCTCCGTCACCGTTCGCCTCGGCCTCCTCGGCGCCCTCAACGCACTCACCGATTCACCCCTGTCTATCGACGACCTCTTCCGCATCTGCGCCTCCCTCGAAGGCCACCCCGATAACGCCGCACCCGCAGCCTTCGGCGGATTCACCGTCGCCTCCGGCGGACGCGTCGCCCGATTCCCCGTCCCCGACCACCTCTCCTTCATCCTCCTCATCCCCCCCTTCGAAGTCTCCACGCCCGAAGCCCGAAAAGTTCTCCCCACCTCACTCGACCGCCTCACCGCCGTCCAAAGCAGCGCCAACGCCTGCCGCATCACCGCCGCATTCGCTCTCCAAAAACCTGACCTTCTCAAAGACGCTTTCCAAGACGCCTTCCACCAACCCTTCCGCAAACCCCTCATCCCCTTCCTCGACGACGTTATCCATGCCGGCACCGAAGCCGGCGCCCTCGGCGGTTTCCTCTCCGGCTCCGGTTCCACCATTTGCTGCATCACCGACATCGCCCCCGAACCCATCGCCGCCGCCATGCGCAACGCCTGCCCCACCCCCAGCGACGTCCGCATCGAAACCGTCACCGCCGACAACACCGGACTCCGCGTCCTCGGCTAACACCCATGGCAAAACGGAGACTCGAGGACCTCGAACGCTTCGCCATCGACGTCATCCTGCACGGACGCGGCGGTAAACGCGCCGCTCTCCTCCGCGCCTTCCTCCTCCTCCTCAGCCAGCTCTTCACCGCCATCGTGCGCCTCCGCGTCCATCTCTACCGGACCGGCCACTTCAAATCCTCCTTCCCCGGCTGCACCGTCATCTCCATCGGCAACCTCACCGTCGGTGGAACCGGAAAAACCCCCGTCGTCGAACTCTTCGCGCGCACCCTCCAAGACAACGGTCGCCGCGTCGCCATCCTCTCCCGAGGCTACAAATCCCGTAAACCACCCGTCCTCCGACGCTGGCAAAACCGCTGGAGAAACGTCTCACCAACCCTCTCCCGCATCGTGCACGACGGAAAAAACCTTCTCCTCGACAGCGGTCTCGCCGGCGATGAGCCCTACATGCTCGCCAAATCGCTCGGCAATGTCGTCGTCCTCACCGACCGCGATCGCCGCCGCGCCGCCGCCACCGCCGTCGAACATTTCAAGGCCGACACCCTTCTCCTCGACGACGGCATGCAGTACCTGCCACTCGGACGCCGCATCGAAGTCTGTCTTGTGGACGCCCAAGCACCCTTCGGCAACGGGTTCCTCCTCCCCCGAGGCACCCTGCGCGAACCCGTCCAACACATCCGCCGCGCAGACTATATTTTCCTCACCAAATGTGACGCCGCCGGCAACCACGGCCTCATCCAGACCATCCGCAAACACAACCCCTTCGCCGACATCATCGAGTGCACCCACGCACCCCTCCACCTCGTCAACCTCCACACCGGCGAACAACTCCCGCTCCAATGGCTCCAAGGCAAACTCGTCGGCGCTCTCTCCGGCATCGCGCGCCCCGAAAGTTTTGAAGAAAAACTCGAGCAACTCGGCGCCACCATCGACATCCGCGAACGTTTCGCCGATCACCATCGCTTCTCCGAACAAGAAATCCAGCGCTTCTCCGAGCGCTGCACCAACCGCGGATTACACGCGCTCCTCACCACCGAAAAAGACGCGGTCCGCTTCCCAGAAAGTCACACGCGCAACGCCGTCCCAACGCTCTACCTCAGAGTCCATATCGAAATTCTCTCCGGACACCACGCGTGGGAACAACTCGTCCAATCCCTCACCCGTCCCCCCGCGCTCTCGCTCCCCGAACCCGTCTTCGCCTGATGCAACCGCAGCCCCAACTCGAACCCGCCTCCTGCCGAGATTGCTGGCTCCGTCTCAGCCGGAATGCCGATTCCCTCGCTGAAGACAATCACCACGACGGGGAATGGAAAACCCAACTCGCCCTCAGCCTCGTCTGCGCCGCTGCCACCGCCCTCGCCGCAACCCTTCACCACCGCGGCCTCGAAACCGCCTCCCTCACAACCTTCGCCCTCGCCTACCTCGCCGGCGCTTGGGAGCCCGCACACGAAGTCCTCGAAAAAATCCGAGACCGCCAAATCGACGTGCACTTCCTCATGCTCGCCGTCGCCGCAGGTGCCGCCGCCATCGGCGAATGGGCCGAAGGGGCCATCCTCCTCTTCCTCTTCTCCTTCGCCGGCGCCCTCGAACACTTCGCCCTCGAACGCACCCGGCGCGCCATCAACTCCCTCATCAACACCGCCCCAAAAACCGCACTCCGCATCCTCCCCGACGGATCCGAATCCGAAACCCCCGTCGAACAACTCCACCGCGGCATGCTCCTGCGCATCCCGCCAGGATCCCAGTTCCCCGTCGATTGCTCCATCGCCTCCGGAGAAACGCACGTCGACGAATCCAGCCTCACCGGCGAAGCCGTCCCCGTCCCAAAAAAACGCGGCGACCAAGCCTGCTCCGGTACCCTCAACATCGAAGGCTCCATCACCGCCTCCGTCCTCCGTCCCGCCTCCCAATCCGCCCTCCAACGCATCATCTCACTCATCCGCGACGCCCAACGCCAAAAAGCCCCCTCCCAACGCTTCACCGACCGGTTCGGAAACGGATACACCCTCGGCATCCTCCTCCTCACCCTCGGCGCCTTCCTCACCTGGTGGCTCCTCCTCGGCATCCCGCCTTTCCAAACACAACACAACTCACCCTCCGCCTTCTACCGCGCCATGACCCTCCTCGTGGTCGCCTCACCCTGCGCTCTCGTCCTCTCCATCCCCTCCGCCATCCTCGCCGCCATCGCCCGAGGCGCACGCCACGGCATCCTCTTCCGCGGCGGCGTCGCCGTCGAACACCTCGCCGATACCCACGTGGTCGCCATGGACAAAACCGGCACCCTCACCACCGGCGAACTCAAAGTCGAAAACGTCATCGCTTCCCCCGCCGAAAAACATCTCGAAATCCTCCAAGCCGCCGTAAGCCTCGAACACCACTCCAACCACCCCCTCGCGCGCGCCATCACCCGCTTCGGCCAAACAGAGGGCATCCAACCGCAACCCGTCCAACACCTTCGCTCCATCACCGGACAAGGCCTCGTCGCCTCTCTCAACGGCAACCCCGTCCGCCTCGGCCGCGCCGACTTCATCACCGAACCCGGCGAAGAACTGCCGGAATCACCCGACAAAAACACCTTCGGCGTTTCCGAAGTCTGGGTCAAAACCCCCGCCGCCACCGGCTGCATCCGTCTTCGCGACGAAGTCCGCCTCGCCGCAAAAGACGTCATCCAAGCCATCCGCCGACGCGGCCTCCTCCCGCTCGTCCTCACCGGCGACCGCCCCGAAGCCGCAGAATCCCTCCGCGAAAAACTCGCCATCACCGATATCCACGCCGGCCTCAGCCCCCACCAAAAACTCGACGCCATCTCCCGACTCCAACGCCAAGGCCGCAACGTCGCCATGATCGGTGACGGAATCAACGACGCCCCCGCCCTCGCCGCCAGTCACGTCGGCGTCGCCATGGGCGCCCGCGGCTCCGACGCCGCCATGGAACAAGCCGACCTCATCCTCATGCACGACCGCCTCGAAAACTTCGTCGTCGCGCTCGACATCAGCCGCGCCGCCCGCTCCGTCATCCGCCAAAACCTCGCCATCTCCCTCGGCGTCGTCCTCGTCCTCGTCGGCCTCGCCCTCAGCGCAAAAATACCACTCACCGCCGGCGTCGTCGGCCACGAAGGCAGCACCCTCCTCGTCGTCCTCAACAGCCTCCGCCTCCTCTTCTGCAACCTCCCCGCGCTCAACGACCAACCCTCCCACCAAAAACCGTGAACACCGTCACACCGCGCATCTTCGTCGCCGCCACCGAACAAAATGACGGCAAAACCACCACCTGCGTCGGCCTCTTCGCCGCCCTCAGAAAACGCCTCGGCCGCATCGGGTACATCAAACCCGTCGGACAACGCTTCGTCCGCGTCGACGGCATGTCCATCGACGAAGACACCGTCCTCATCGACACCACCTACCGCGTCCACACCCCCCTCGAAGCGATGAGCCCCATCGCCGTCGAACCCGACTTCACCCGCCGCTACATCGAAACGTCGAACCACGACCAACTCGTCCGAAAAATCCGCACCGCCTTCGACCGCGCCGCTTGGGAAAAAGACTTCGTCATCATCGAAGGAAGCGGACACGCCGGCGTCGGCTCCGTGTTCGATCTCTCCAACGCCGGCGTCGCCGCCACCCTCCATTCCAAAGTCATCCTCGTCACCCGTGGCGGAATCGGACGCCCCGTCGACGAAATCGCCCTGAACAAAGCCCTCTTCGATAAAGCCGGCGTCGAAGTCATCGGCGCCATCGTCAACAAAGTCCTCCCCTCCAAATATCCGCTCGTCTCCGAGTTCGCCGGGAAAGGACTCGCCCGCATCGGCGTCGAACTCCTCGGCTGCATCCCCGAAGAGCCCAAGCTCACCAAACCGTCCCTCGGCATCATCCGCAAATCCATCAAAGGCAAGTTCATCGGAGAAAACAACCGCGGTGACGCACCCGTCCACCACGTCGTCATCGGCGGCCTCAGCTCCGGCAAAGCCGCCCGCATCCTCGCTCCCGGCACCCTCGTCGTCACCCCAGGCGATCGCGAAGACCTCATCCTCGCCGCCCTCGCCGCCTCCGGCAAAGATCCCGCACGCGGCCTCGCCGGCGTCATCATCAGCGATGGCGACGACGCAGACCCCGAAATTCTGGAAACCATCCAGCGCGCCGGCGTGCCCGTCATCTCCTCTCCCCTCGACGCCTACGCCATCGCCTGCGCCATCCACTCGATGACCGTCAAAACCCTCCCGGGCGAGTACGAAAAAATCGACGCCATCCAAGCCATGATCGAACGCCACGTGAACGTCGACCGCCTCCTCCAACGCCTCACCTCCGCCTAGGCCAGCCCATGCTCGCATCGCTCCTCACCGCTGTCTTCTTCTCCATCTCCATCCTCTTCGCCGCGGAATCTGCCAAAGCCGCCGGACCCATGCTCGCGAACATCGCGCGCCTCGTCCTCGCCACCGTGCTCCTCGGCATCTGGAGCGTCACCGGTGGACACGGCCTCGGCGGCCCCGCGCTTCCCTGGTTCCTCCTCAGCGGCTTCATCGGCTACGGCCTCGGCGACATGTCCATGTTCGCATCCCTCCCGCGCATTGGACCCCGCCTCGCCATCCTGCTCACCCAATGCTTGGCCACCCCCATCGCCGCCACCGCAGAATACCTCTGGCTCGACACCACCGTGGGCTGGGTCGACCTCCTCACCGCCTCCGGAATTCTCGTCGGCGTCGCCCTCGCCCTCGCGCCCGACAACACCTCCACCACCGACCGCCGTCAGTTCTTCATCGGCATCCTCTTCGGCATCGGTTCCGCCGCCGGACAAGCCCTCGGCGCCGTCGTCTCACGCAAAGCCAACGCCGTCGCAGAAGCCGCCGGCATGCACGTCGACGGTGGCACCGCCGCGTTCGAGCGCATCATCATGGGCACCGCCGTCACCCTCCTCACCGCCGCTGTCCTCAGCAGACGCGCCCCAGTGTCCAGCCAGCCCGAAGCCCCCGTTCTCGCACGCCTCCGCAAAGGCGCTCCCCTCATCGTCGGCAACTCCCTCGCCGGACCCGCCCTCGGCGTCGCCTGTTACCAAATAGCCCTCCTCACCACGCCAAGCGTCATCGTCCTCCCCATCGTCGCCACCTCCCCCCTCGTGACCATGCTCTTCACCTTCCTGTTCAAAGGATCACGCCCCGGTCCACGCGCCATCCTCGGAGGATTCCTCGCCGTCGGTTGCGCCATCGCACTCTCGCTTCGCAACACCTGACCCAGTTGAAATCAAACCCTTCCACGCTAACCTCACACCCCATGGCACAACCTCCGGCCCCAACCTTCACCCCCGCCGAACTCGTGGATAAAGCCGCAGCCGTCATCAAAAACGCGCGCTTCCCCATGCTCGCCACCCTCGACGGTAACCAACCCCGCCTGCGCCCCGTTTCACCCGTCCGCGTCGACGGATTCACCATCCACGTAGCCAACCTGCGCTCCTACGGCAAAACCTCGGAAATCGCCGCCTGCCCCAACGTCGAACTCTGCTACCTCGACGAGCAACACGACCAAACCCGCATCACCGGCACCGCATCCCCCGAAACCGATGCCGCACTCCTCCAACAAATCTGGGACGAAAACCCCCTCCTCCGCAAATACCTCGGATCTCTTTCAAATCCAGATCTCATCATCTACCGAATCACCCCCACCCGCGTCCGCTTCATGAAAGAATGGGCGCTCCACTACCACGAAGTCCCCCTTTCGCCCCCCGGAACGGATCCATCACCCGTCCAAAAATGACCGCTGACCCCACCCTCGACACCCGGCAAAAAGCTCTTCGCCTCAACCTCGACCCACGCTGGTACGGCACCTTCGCCGAAATCGGCGCCGGACAAGAAGTCGTCCGCTGGTTCTTCCAAGTCGGCGGAGCCGCAGGCACCATCGCAAAAAGTATTTCCGCGTACGACATGACCGTGTCGGACGCCATCTACGGCAAAGCCGAGCGCTACGTGTCTCGTATCCGCCTCGAGGCCATGCTCAAACGCGAGTTCGATCTCGACGTGTAACGCCTCACCACCAAACGCGGCAACTCCACATGCTTCTTCTCCTTCGCCGACACCGTTGCCGCGCAATCCTTCAGAGGCGGAAACGAGTGCCACGGCTGGATGGGCGTCATGTTCCAACATGAACCCCTCGCGAAACCCTCCCGCATCATCCTCCACGTGCGCATGCTCGATGCCGACGCCCTCCTGCAAGCAGAAGCCCTCGGCGTCGTCGGCGTCAACCTCCTCCACGGAGCAGCTTTCCTCCATCAAAACCCCGAGGCGCTTCTCAACTCCCTCCTCGACCAACTCTCCGTCAACCGCATCGAAATCAATCTGATCGAGTTTTCCGGCGAAGCATTCCGAGCCGTGGACAACCGCCTGATGAGCCTCAAACTCGTTCAACTCGGCCTCTCCGGCGCCGCCATGTTCGGCCCCGATGGCGCCGTCCTCCAACCCTCGGAAGCCCTTTACAAAAAGGCTGTTCTCGTTGAACGCGGCTCCTTCCACCCCGTCACCAAAGTCCACATCGATATGCTGGACCAAGCCGCAAAACGCTTTCGCAACGACCCTGACCTCGAGGACAAACCCATCGTCGAACTCGCCGAAATCACGATGCGCAACCTCCTGTCCGATCAACCCGAAGTCGACCCGCGCAACTTTCTGCACCGCGCTGACACCCTCGCCGCTTGCGGCAAAACCGTCCTCGTCTCGGATTTCTCCGAATACTTCCGCCTCGCCGAATACCTCCGCAAAATCACCCAAGAACCCATCGGCCTCGCCCTCAGTTCCACCCGCGTGCTCAACCTTTTCGATGAAAAGTTCTATTCCCGGCTGCCCGGCGGAATCCTCGAAGCCTTCGGACGCCTCCTGAAACACCAAATCCGGCTCTTCGTCTACCCCGCCATCAATCGAGCCACCGAAACCATCACCTCCATCGACAACCTACACGTCGGCCCAGAACTCCAACCCCTCTACGACTACCTCCGCAACCGAGGCTCCCTCCTTCACGTCGAACCCTCCGACCCCGCCCTCCTACGCATCTTCCCCAGCGAAGTCATCCGCTCCATCCGCGACGGTTCCCATCACTGGAAAAACATGGTCCCGCCCAGCGTCGCCGACCGAATCATCCGCGACCGACTCTTCGATTGCCCAGAAGCCACTCCCAACGCCCCCTGCTAAGGGTCCAGTGCGTATTCGGAGCCCAGACTCTCGTTTTCAGAGAAAAATCCAAAGAATTGGCCCGCAATCAGGTAAGCTGTACAGAGAGAACATAACCCCCCACCACAAACACCCTATGTTCGGAAAATCTAAGACTGACGAAAAAGCGGAATGGGTTCAGAGCGCGATGACGCGCTATGAGCGCCCCCTCCTGCAGTATTCCTACAGCATCGTTCGGGATCTCGAACGCGCCCGCGACGTCGTCCAAGAAACCTTCATGCGCCTTCACAAACAGGAGAAGGAAGCGATCGAAGGGCATCTCTCGCAGTGGTTGTTCACCGTCTGCCGCAACTGCTCTCTCAAAGTCCTCCGCGCTCAGGATCGCTACATCCACGTCGACGGAACCGAGTTTGAAGGCCAAAGCTCCGACGCTCCTTCCCCAGCGGAAGACCTCGAGCGCAAAGAACGCATCGCACGCCTGATGTCGCTCCTCAAAGAACTCACCCCCAACCAGCAGGAAGTCGTTCGCCTGCGGTTCCAAAACTTTCATTCGTACCAGGAAATCAGCGAAATCACCGGTCTCACCGTGGGCAATGTTGGCTTCATCCTGAACGCAGCCATGCGCAACCTCCGCAGCCTCATGGAGCGAGACGAGCGCGAAGAAAAAATCATCTACCTCACCAAAGTTAGTTAACCGCTTTTAACCGTTTCAACGTCTCCCCAGACGAGCAACCCAACTACCCAATCGTTTGCGATGAACGCCAAACCCAAGAAGAGTTCAAGGCTGACAGAACGCGATATCACCGACTACGCACTCAACGAGCTCTCCCCAAAGGAACGCCTCTACGTGGAATCCATGATGATGGGCTGCGACGCCACTCGTCAGGAAGTCTGCGATTTCCTCGAGTTATCCAAAATGCTCGAAGAAGGTTTCCAAGCCGAGACCGACCTCCTTCCGATGCGACTCGATGAATCGCGACGCCACACCGTCCTCTCGCACCAATCAGATTCAGTCCGTCAGAAACTGATGCGTTCCCTCTCCACCGTCGCCTCGCTCGCTGCCTGCGCCACTTTCGCGCTCACCAGCCCGATGCTACTCAAGAAATCCGGTGCCGCATCACAGCTCGCCTCCCTCTCCTCGAAACTGCACGGCACCTTCGGCGACGGCTCTTCCTTTGTGAAAGACGGCGTTTCTCCGGCGGACGTTATCACGCCCCCGAGCATCCCTACCGAAGGAATGCCGCTGGCCCCCAGACCAGAAATCGAGCCGGTCAACGGCGCTGATTCCGTCGGCTTGCTCGATCTAGAGCCCGCTTCAATCAACCCAGTTTCTCCGATGCCCCTGCTTCTGGACATGCCCGGCGTGCCATCGCTGCAGTAGCGCAACCGCGAGAACCATCCATCGAATCCGTTTCACTACATCGGGCGAACCTGCAAAAGGTTCGCCTTTTGTTTTGTCATCCCATCGCCCACTCATCCGACCGCATCCCCTTTGCTGGAAACCACTCGCACTCTCTGATTCAATCTTCCCCGCGATGATCGATTATCTCCAAAAAGGCGGCCCCCTCATGTGGGTGCTCCTCGGCCTGAGCGTCCTCTCCGGAGGCGTATTCCTCGAACGCATCCTCTTCCTCAACCAAATCACCATCCCTGTCGCGGACTTCCTCCGCGGCCTCTCCAACCTCATCCGCGAAAAACGATGGGCCGAAGCGCAAATCGAGTGCGCCGCCGTCCCCGCCCCCGTCACCCGCGTCCTCCACGCCGCAGTCCTCCGCCACAACCAACCCCGCGAAGAACTCCGCGCCATCGTCCAAGACGCCGGCCAACTAGAAGTCAGCCGCCTCGAACGCCGCATCAACATCCTCTCCGCTGCCAGCGTCATCGCCCCGCTCATCGGCCTACTCGGCACCGTCCTCGGAATGCTCGACGCCACAACCGACCTCGCAGCCGCCGGCGGAGGCTCCTCCACCGCAGAAATGGCCGACGGCATTTTCCAAAGCCTCCTCACCACCGCAGGTGGCCTGATGGTCGCTGTCCCCTGCGCCCTCGCCTACGCCTACCTCTCCGCCCGCGTCGACGGCATCCTCCGCGACATGGAACGGGCCGGAATCGAAATCGTGAACCTCGTCTGCGATCACCGCGATACCCCAGGAATCGTCGAGTTTTCCCAACAACCCGCGCGCCCCGACAAACAGGCCTAGGCCTAATCCCCTCATCGCATCCCGTTCACCCAACGGCCCGCAATGAAACTCTCCCGCTCATCCTCCACCCCTTTCGGAGCCCTGCACATCGTTCCGCTCGTCAATGTCCTCTTCCTCGCTGCCATCCTCGCCGGCCTCGCCTCACGCTTCAGCTTCAACCCCGGTATCCACGTCGTCCTACCCCCCTCCCCATTCACCCTCTCCCCAACCTCCAACCCCGTCATCCTTCACATCACCAACACCCCCACCCCTTCCATTTTCCTCAACGAAAAATCCGTCCCCCCCGACCAACTCGACGCCGCACTCCGCGACCTACGCCCAAGCGACCGATCCATCGTCATCCACGGCGACCGCTCCGCCCCCAACGACCTCATCCTCCGCTCCGCCCAAACCGCCCTCCAAAATGGGTTCCGCGTCGCGATCGCTGGAAGCGCGCCACTAGAGAAAAATCGCCCATCCACGATTCGGTAAATGCCCGCCAAAGCCACACCCACCGAACCGCTCACCTTCCTCTGGGATCACCACATCCCGCGCACAGGCCGCACCCTTCTCTGCGTCCTCCTCTCCCTCGCAGCCCACGCCGTCACCTTCATCCTCTTCCAAACCGCGTACCCCAAGCCCAAACGACAACCCGGCCCCTCCGCACAAATCAGCGCCCTCGACTGGTCACTCCCAGAACACCGCCCCCTCCTCAAGCGCGTCCACGCGCGAACGGAACTCATTCACGACCTCGAACGGCAACTTGACGAAATAACCTCCGAACTCCTCGCCCCAGGCCGCTCAAACGATCTCCTCCAACTCATTCCGCGCCAAACCACTCCGCTCCCGCCACCGGAAAACTAACCGGCTTCGCCCGCTCCCCCACCCTCGAGCGCACCCGACACCAGCGCCCCCGCCAGTCGCGCCGCCTCCGCAAAGTGCACCCCCGCGCCGTCGCGCGTCAGCCAGCCAAACCCCGTCCCATACGCCGGACCGTTCACCACGCAACCGTCCGTCCCGCACTCTCGAATCTGACGAACCCCCTTCGCCAACGCACTCGCACGATCCCCCTCCACCTCGTATTTCCACCCCACAATCCGCGCCGCAGGGAACCATCCCCGAAACTCCGGCAATAGCTTGGCCACCGGCACCAACCTCAACTCCAACACCCCGCCCCGACTCTCCATCTTCCCCTCGCCACCCCCCTCCACCGCAAAGTCCGACAAAGCCGCAGCGTGTAACACCAAATCAGGAAAATCCCCCGCCTCCACTCGCCGCAAAATCGCCCCACGCAACTCGTCGTTCGTCCCAAAATCCACCCGCTCCACCCCCGAAAAATCCGGCATCGCAACCGTCGCCCCCACCCCCCGAAAACACACCACCCGCGCCCCCACCCCCGCCGCCGCTCGCACCAACTCTACCCCCAACGCCCCCGTCGAATGATTCGTCAACCGCCGAACCCCATCCACCGGCGCATACGCCGGCCCGCACGTCACAAAAACCACCGGCCTCAATCCCCCAACACTCCCCGCTTTTTTCATTTTTTCCACCCACGCCTCTTGCCATCCCCGCTGCATTTGGACAATCCCTCTTTCATGGAACGCACCGAAGCCATCGCCACCCTCCGCCAAACCTGCAACCAACTCTCCGCCTCCGTCACCAGCATGCACCCCGTCGTGCCCAAACTCGCAGCCCCCGCCGCCCAAGGCGAAATCCTCAAAGCCCTTTTCGACCTCACCAAAAGCATCGAAGTCGTCAAAAAACACCTCATCCGCCTGGAAAAAGGCGACGACTCCACCCTGCTCTAACCCCCCTCCAAAGCCCGCTGACACCCTGTCCACGCCCTCCACCCCAAGACGCGCCACCCGCCACCCGAGCCTGTCAAATCCCCTAACCAACCGACCGTGCCGTAGCGGATCATGGAGGAAAGACAATTTGTCCACTTCAATGGGATGGGTTTGCAAACATGCTCTTTCGCAGAAGGATACATCCCTAAGCCATTGACCACCAACGCGACGGCATAGCCTTATGGGATGGCTACCATGACCGTCCGAACCACCGCCGCTCTGGATATCGCGACCGAAAGCTCCATCCAGCGACTGGCCAAGCTGTGGAAAACATCTCCAAGGCGGAGGTGGCGCGTCGCTCCGTGGCACAAGCTGAGAGCACGGCTGCCGAGCAAGCCCGTCCCTCACCGCTGGAAGCGCTGAAGTGGCTGCAATCGAATGGCAAGCTGACCGAAGCCGAGGCCAAGGCGCGTTGATCCGTCTCTCAGTGCCGGGTTCAGGAGCCGCGAAGAAGGTGCGGCAGTGGTTTCTCGCGGCCGAAACCTTGGCGTTCAGCGCACCTGCGTGGTTTGAATACGTTAGCGGCCCCGTGATCGCGCAAGCGGTGCTTCATGCCGAAGCTATTCTCACAGGAGGTGTGGTGGACTTTGAAAAAGCGAACTCCCATCACGCCGCAGAGTT
>JBEEPE010000407.1:0-9662 GCA_041191265.1 Verrucomicrobiota bacterium
GCAACCTTCACTGCCACCCGACCAAGAACCTGATCCGCCGCGTCGACGACATACCAACGACGCTGAACCTCATTTGATTTTGCTGAGAATGTACCCATGTGCGTGCCTAGAAAGAACGGCGAGACTGATGAAACGTGTCCCACCTGTCAAACGCATTCCCCTTCTTTCACGCGCCTGCACCCTTTTTTTTAGACGAACCGCGTGCCACAGTTCCTCCCTGCAAACGATTCGCCCACGCCCATGCGGTCACCCCAACTCCTCATCGCCGCCCTAACGGGAGCCTCTGCCGTCGCACTCGGCGCATTTGGCGCTCACGCTCTCAAGGACACCCTCGCCGTCCACGGGACCACTGCAACCTGGCAAACGGCCTCACTCTACCACCTTGTCCACTCGCCCGTCCTCCTCCTCCTAGCCCTCCACTACCCGACTCCAAAACGCACTCTCATACTGTTTCTGGCCGGACTTATCTTGTTCTCTGGATCGCTCTACCTCCTCTGCCTCACCCACGTTAAACCCCTCGGCGCCATTACCCCCGTCGGCGGAATCCTCCTCATCGTCGCATGGATCGACCTCCTGCGAACAAAAAGCAAGGCGCCATGAACGATCTTTTCGACCTCGCGCCTCAACCACCGTCTCCTCGTAAACCGAGCGAAAATGCCCCGCTCGCAGAACGGATGCGCCCCACCTCTCTCGACGAAATCGTCGGGCAGTCCCACATCATCGCCCCCGGCAAACTCCTCCGCCGCGCCATCGACACCGACCGTCTCTCCTCCCTCATTCTCTATGGCCCGCCTGGAACGGGTAAAACCACCCTCGCCAGAGTCATCGCAAACCATTCAAACGCCGCTTTTACCTCCCTCTCCGGAGTCGAAAATAACGTCGCCGACCTTCGTAAAGCACTCTTCAACGCAGAAAACCGCACCGCCGCCACCGGTCGCCGCACCATCCTCTTCGTCGACGAAATCCATCGCCTTAACAAATCCCAACAAGATGTCCTCCTCCCCGACGTCGAGAAAGGTTCTGTGCTCCTCATCGGCGCCACCACCCACAACCCGTTCTTCTATCTCAACTCCCCGCTCGTCTCTCGATCACAAATCTTTCAACTCCAACCCATCACCCCAGACGACCTCATCCAACTCCTCAGGCGCGCCATCTCCCATCCCCAACACGGATTCGGTGCTCTCCGCATCAACGCCACCGACGAGGCACTCCGCCACCTCGCCACCGTCAGTGAAGGCGATGCACGCAAATGCCTGAACGCTCTCGAGCTTGGCATCTTATCGACACCTCCAGACGCCAAAGGAGTCGTCCAGTTCGCCCTCCACGAAGCCGAAGAATGCATCCAACGCAAAGCCGTCGTATACGACCGCGACGGAGACCAGCACTACGACACCGCCTCCGCTCTCATCAAAAGCATCCGAGGCTCTGACCCAGACGCTGCACTCTACTGGCTCGCGCGAATGTTAGAAGGAGGTGAAGACATCCGCTTCATCGCCAGACGCCTCGTCATCGCAGCCTCCGAAGATATTGGCATGGCCGACCCACAAGCTCTCGTCGTCGCTGTTGCCGCTCAACAAGCGGTCGAGTTTATCGGTCACCCCGAATGCCAAATCCCTCTGGCTCAGGCAACCGTTCACCTCGCAACGTCGCCGAAGAGCAACCGCTCCTACCAAGCAATCCTCGCCGCACGCGAGGACGTGCGAACCGGTGTCACCCTCGCCGTCCCATTGCACCTCCGCGACAAACATTACAAGGGCGCCGAACGCCTGGGACACACCGGGTACAAATACGCTCACGACTACCCAGACGGGTTCGTCCCGCAAGCCTACCTTCCCGAAGGCCGCTCCTATTACAAACCATCCACCATCGGACACGAAAAACGTGTCCAAGAACGCCTAGATTTTTGGCGAAGCCAGTTCGAAACAGCAAACACATCCGCCACCCCAAACGGCTAGCCCCCCATGCCCGAACCGACCGAGACGAACCCGAACCGTCAACGCGCCCTCCGAGCGCTCCTGACGGCAGGAATGTTACTCCTCGCCGCTCAACTTCTCCTGCCCGCCATCGTCCTTAAAGCCATTAACCGCCAGCTCGCGCAGGCAAATCTCAAACTCAGCGCATCCCTTCGCATCTCGCTCCCAAACCGCATCACCCTCACCAACGTTAAAATCCAAAGCACCTCAGAGGAAAACACCGCCTCCGCCCAACGCGTCAGCGTGACCCTCCGCTCCTCCGCCCTCTTCCGCCGAAACTCCCAACCCCTCGCGCACATCGCCATTCACGGTGTTCGCGGTTCGTGGAGCCTTCACTCTGGCTTGCCGCACACAAACCTCGCCCCCGCCAACAACCCCTCTCCCCCAAAAAAAATCCCAGACGCGTTCGAAATCAGCATCGAAGACCTAACCCTCTCCCTTCCCCCAACCCCAGGCGCGTCCATTCGTCAAATCAGCATCAGAGACCTCGCCCTCGACGCGTCCACCACCCACGAAGGCTCCTTCCGTATCGGTCAACTCAAAGCAGGCGATTCCAACCTTCTAAGCGAGACAACCGGGGAAACCACATTCTTTAATAAACAACTCTCCATCAAGGAGCTAAAGCTATCAGAAAGCAACTTTATCGAACACCTCCGAATCGACTTTGGTGCCGTCTCCAATCAACCGTCTTTTGATTTCCTCCTGTTACGCGGAAATGGATACGTTTCCGCAAAAGCCTCCCTTTCGGAATCCTCGTCCGGACAGTCATTCTCGCTACGGACCGACGCCGAAAACGTCAAACTCCCGCTCGACCCCTTCGCCTCCACCGCACGGCGCGCCTTGCCCCACGTTGAAATCCACGAAAGCCACACCTCCCTCGAAGGCCTTCTCAACAACCCTTCAATGTGGCGAGCAAATGCCTCCCTGTCCGGATCGCTCATCGACCCCGTCGATTCAAACAAGACTTCAACTCTCGCAGCCCGCATAAACCTCTCCGAGGAAGGGTTGAAACTCGAGCAACTCTCCATCCAAGACCCCGCACTCCAGTTCTCCGCAAGCGCCTCAGCCTCGCTGCGAGACACCGCTAACTCCCTCAAAGAGAGCGTTTCTAACCTCGTCGGTCAGTGCTCTTTGAAATACTCCGCCACAAACCACGATTCACCACTCCGCCAAATCGCCGACCATTTTGGTAACCCAATCCCAAATTGGGCGCCCTCCTCACAGATCTCCGCGCGCGCCACCCAATCCGAAACACACGCCCTCGCCCTAGTTGCCAGTTTCCAACTCCAATCCAGCCCAGAGCGTCCCTCACAACAGCCAACCAAAGGCGCCCTCACCTGGAACGCCCCCTCTCTTGAAAACGTATTAAACGGCACCCTCGAAATCGAAACAGACGCCTTCCACACCTCTCTCCAAAAAATCCCTATCACAATCCCTCCAAGCCACCTGCGACTCACAACCCTTCAACCAAGCCGACACCTCACCCTCCACCTCATCCTCGCTGACAGGCGCGTCCCCATCCTCACCCAACACGGCGCCAATACCCCGTGGAATCTCGCCTTCCAAAACATCGCCCTCCGCGAACTTCTCCCTCTCACACCGCGCGACAATCCCTGCACCCTCTCCGCCAAAGCCACGATCACCCCCACAGATAGCCAGCAGCCAACCTTTTCCGGAATCATTCGCATCGAGGACCCAACCAATGGAACCGCTCTCAATGTGAACATCAGTCGAACGGATGACGCCCCCGCAAAACTCAACGCCACACTCCTTCAGCAAGACTCTCGCGTCGCCGTCGCCGAAATAACGCTCGATCAGAATCCGTCCACCCCCAACACCACCATCACCTCCACCGGCAACCTCACTACCGCAAACGCGTTTCGCAATATTCTATCGCTCGCAAACTTCTCAATAACCCCGTCTAGTCGCATCGCGTGGAATGCCAACGCCACCCTCAGTCCGCAGCATCCCCTTCCCCTCGGTCAAATCTCCTGCGACGCCACCGGAATCATCGTCGGGCGAATCGGACCAATGGACCTGAAATCCACCGTCCAATCAAACGGCTCATCCATCGAAACCCAACCCACAACCCTTACCCTTGGTGAAACGACGGTAACAGGCATCGTTCAATGGTCCACTATGCTATCCGTTAGGGATTTACGGATTATTCAACGCAACCGTCCTGCGCTTCAAGGCGAACTCTCGCTCCACCACCCCATCAGTAAACCAGCCGCGCCCTCCCCAGACACTCCCCTGCTCGCCTCGCTCGAAGCCAATCAACTCGACCTGTCCACCCTCCTCGGCGGGTCGTCGCCCATGACCGGCAAAATCAACGGAACCATGTCCCTCAACGGAACCCTCGACCAACCCATCCTCCGAGGAAAGTTGACCTCCTCCAAAATCGATCTCCCCAGCGCACTCAACCTCCTCAACCCAGTCACACTCGAAATCCAAGCCCACCCAACACCCGGCGTCATCTCCCTCACCGCCAAACTAACATCGGCACTCAATGCCCCCGTCGAAATGGCCTACACAGGCTCCATTCACTCACTGCTCTCTCCAGACCCCTCCTCAAACGCCGCAACGCCAGATACTTTCTCGCTCAATCTCAAAGGGGGCTCTCTCCAACCCCTCAGCAAACTCAATGACATCTTCAAAAGCGTCGCAGGCACCATCGACGTCTCCCTCTCCGCAAAACGCATCCACAAAAACTGGGAATGGTCGGGCAAATCTGTCGTCAAAGCCCCAAAGATCCTCTTCGAATCTCCACGCGCCCCCGGACTAACCGACCTCACCCTGACCGCGACAATCAAAGACTCCACCACGACCGCAGTGGATCTCCTCACCTCATCCGGAGGAGGCACCATCAGAATCCAAGGCGACATCCGCTCACCCCTCTCTCCAAACCCCACGCTCGATCTCTCCATCAAAACCCGCAACGTGCTCGCCTACCGCAACGAATCACTGCTCCTCAGAGCCGATTCCGACCTCACCTTCAAAGGGACATGGAAAGAACCGTCCATCAGCGGCGAAGCCGCTCCGGTTCAAAGCAAATATCTTCACGACATAGAAATACTTCCCATTAACCTAACAAAAAAAGGCGAAACGCGAGATCGCCTCAAGGGCCTCTTCCCAGGCTTCTCCTTCACCCAAGCGCCCTACTCAGACTGGAAGTTCAACATTCACTTCAAAAGCCGTCCCCGCGATCCCATGCTCGTCCGCGGTAACCGATGGCAAGGCGAAGCGGACGTCGACATGATTTGGGGAGGCACCGGATTGCGTCCCTGGTTCGAAGGCTACTACCACTCGAAAAATCTCACCGCCTTCCTCCCCTCCGTTCGCCTCGCCGTCACCGACGGGTATCTCTGGTACAAACGCGACACCCCTTTCCAAGGCACCCTAGACGTCAACGCGCTCACCACCGCACGTGGTTACCGCATCGCGGCTTACATCTCAGGCCCTCTCTCGCAACCCGACTTGCTTCTCACCAGTAAACCCGCCCTCGATCAAACCGACCTTCTCTCTCTGCTCACCACCGGCGTCCTCCCCAGCGACTCTAACGACAGTCCCCAAGTCGCAGCAGCCAGAGCCACAGAAGCCATCGCCGAAGACATCTCCCGATCCCTACTCGGCGTCGATCGCCGCATGATCGAGGGAATCGGACGAGTCGACGTCGAGTTCTCTCGCGTAAACCCCCGAACCGGACAACAGGAAACCCGCGTCACTCGCCGACTAAGCGAAGACTGGAGCGTCAGCGGCGATATCGGAACAAACGGCGATTTCACCGGACGCTTGAAGTTTCTGCACCGCTTCAAATAAAGCCCCCCAAAAGCGCTCGCCAGCCTCCCTTTTTCCGCACCACCCTCAGCCCAACACCATGAAATCCGCCCCGCTCATCGCCGCATGCTCGTTCGCACTGTCCGTCGCCACCCTCGCGCAATCCGCCGCTCCCGCAACCAGCGCAAAACCCGCCACGCCCGCCCCGAAAACAACGCGTGTCGATCTCACCAAGCGGGCCAGTGAAATCGATTCACGCTGCAAAGAATACGCCGACATCGACTTCCTGTTCACCGATCCCAAAACCAATAAACCAAGGGATCTCCAACACGCCGCCGTCGACCCATCTGTCCGACCGCAAGGCAAACTGGTCGTCTGGCTCATGGATCACAACGCCGGTCTCTTCGAACGAACTGCGTCATACGGTCTCCACTCCATCCAAGTGAGTTACGCCAACCGCTGGTTCGGTAAACTCACCAAAGAGCAACTCAACGACGGCAACACCCTCGGCAAAATCCGGCTAGAAGCCGCCACCGGCGAAGACCACAGCCCCCTCGTCGAAATCGCCCAACCCGATAGCATCGCAGGCCGCGCCTACCAGTTCGTGAAATGGCTCGCCACCGAGCACCCACAAGGACGCTGGGAACAGTTCATCAAACCCGGTGCCTCCACACTCGACTGGGATAAAGTCATTCTCACCGGAATCTCTCACGGATCCACAACTGCCGCCCGCTTCGCGCTCCACCAAAAAGTCGACCGCGTCGTAATGTTCTCAGGCCCGCGCGACAACACGGAATCGTGGCAATCGCTCCCCTCAGCAACACCCCTGAACCGATTCTTCGGCTTCACCCACGTCCTCGATGGTGGATGGACCGCTGATCACTACTGCCGCTCATGGCAACTCCTTCGCCTTCAACAATTCGGACCCCTCGTAAACGTCGAAAATACTTCCGCACCATTCGGGAATTCACGTCGCCTCATCACCGACTTCGATGTCAAAAAAGATGCCAAACGCGCCCACACCGCCGTTGTCCCAGGAGGCTCTGCTGGCAAAGACCCCAACGGGAACTTCATCCATGAGAAGGTTTGGAAATACCTCTTCAATCACCCCGTCGACCAGACCGGCGCCGCCGTCGAAGCCGACACAAACTGCAACATGCAACCGCATTGATGGACGGAAAAACAAAGGCTTTGTGAGCGTTCCCGATTCTTTACAATCCTGCCGCCGATCCAGTGAACCCACACTCGCGGCACTCTCCTAACCTTCTTGCAAAGCGGTGCCTCAAAACCCTAACACACGGTCCGAAGTGACCCCGGAAACCTTTCTCCGGGGACTCCGCTTCATGTTCCTCGCGCGTACCGCCGAGGAACGAATCGCAAGCCTCTACCGCGCTGGCAAAATCACCGGCGGCGTATTTCTCGGACGCGGACAAGAAGCCCTCAGCGTTGCAACAGGCCTCTGCCTGCGCGGTGGCGATGTGTTCGCCCCACTCATTCGCGATCAAGGCGCGCGATTCGCCTTCGGTGAAGCAGTGCTCGACTACACCCGCACCTACATCGGATCTCGGTCCGGCCCCATGAAAGGGCGCGACGGCAACATTCACCGAGGCCGCCCGCAGGAAGGAATGTTCGCCATGATTTCCCACCTCGGCGCCATGATCTCCGTCGTCAACGGGGCCCTCATGGCCCACCGATTCAAAGGCATCCACGGGACCGTCGGCGCGACCAGCATCGGCGACGGGTCCACTTCCACCGGCTCATGCCACGAAGCTCTCAACCAAGCAGCCGTTGAAAAGCTCCCCCTCGTCGTGGTCATCGCAAACAACCAGTACGCCTACTCGACACCCAACGATCGCCAGTTCGCCTGCAATGACCTCATCGACCGCGCCATCGGTTACGGCTTCACAGGCTATTCCGTCGACGGAACCAATCTGCTCGCCTGTCTCGAAACCGTTACCGAAGCCGTTGAAAAAGCCCGCGCAGGAGGCGGCCCCCAAATGATCGTCGCGTCTCTCCTCCGCCTCGCAGGGCACGGAGAACACGACGATTTCAGCTACCTCGACCCACGATTCAAAACACTCGCCGTCGGAAACGATTGCATCACCCTCGGCGAAACCACTGCCCGCTCCAAAGGCTGGGCCAACGACACCCAACTCGCCCAATGGCGCAAGGAAGCCGAAGAGGAAGTGGAACACGCCGTTTCCCAAGCCCTTCGGGAAGCCGCACCCGACCCCGCCAAAGAAGACTGGTGCGCACTCGCGGAACGCCACCTCGACGAGAACCTCGCACACTAAAATCTGACCCTTCCCCGCACCGTGATCACCTACCTCGAAGCCATCCGGGAAGCTCAACGCAAAGCACTCCAAAACGACCCTTCCGTTTACATCTACGGACAGGACATCGCCACCTTCGGCGGCGCGTTCAAAGCCACCAAAAATCTCGCCGCCGAATTCCCCGGCCGCGTGCTCGATTCCCCCATCAGCGAAGACGCCATGGTCGGCTCCGCCATCGGTGCCGCCATCCACGGCATGCGACCCATCATCGAGATGCAGTTCGCCGATTTCTCCACCGTCGGCTTCAACCAAATTGTTAACCAAGCCGCCACCCACTTCTGGCGCACCGGCGTACCCTGCCCAATGGTCATCCGCCTCCCCTCAGGCGGAACCCCCGGTAGCGGGCCGTTCCACTCCCAAAATCTCGAAGCCCTCTACTCCCACTACCCCGGCCTCGTCGTCGTCTGCCCCGCAACCGTCGAGGACGCCTACTCCATGCTCCTCGAGTCCGTTCAACTCGATGACCCCGTCATCTTCTGCGAACACAAATACCTCTACTACCACCTCAAAGCAGAAGGCCTTCCCGCAGAAGCGCTCCCCATTGGAAAAGCCCGCATCGCACGCACCGGACGAGACGCAACCGTCGTCACCTACTCCGCCATGCTGCACGAATCCCTCGCCGCTGCAGAAGAACTCGCTACCGAAGGGTGGGAAATCGAAGTCGTGGATCTTCGCTCAGTAAAACCCCTCGACACCGATACCATCCTCGGGTCCGTCGCCAGAACCGGACGCATCCTCGCCGTCGGCGAAACCTGGCCTTGGGGCGGCGTCACCGCAGAAGTGCTCGCACGAATCTCCTCCGAAGGCTTCGCCCTGTTGGACGCGCCACCACGCCGCCTCAACTCGAAAGACACCCCCGTCCCCTATCACCCCAATCTCTGGGGCACGCACCGGCCCACCGCTCAAACCATCGCATCCACCCTCCGCGAAATGCTGGTTCTCTAACCCTCACACGCCCCATGCCGCTCATTCCCATCGTGATGCCCCAACTCGGCGAATCCATCGCCGAAGCCACCGTTCTCGCGTTCCTCGCCAAACCCGGTGACAAAGTCGACCAAGACCAAGACGTCATCGAAGTCGAAACGCAAAAAGCCAGCATGGCCGTCACCAGCCCCTGCTCCGGCACCATCCAACAATGGATTGTAGGAACCGGCGAAAGTCACGCCGTCGGCGCAACCGTTGGCTTCCTCGAAGCATCCGAAGAGGAAGCCCGCCGGATTGGATTCGTCTCCCCCAACGAAACAACCTCAGCCAACACGAAGCCCGACATGTCCAATGTCCACGGCTCCACCGAAGCATCTACCCCCGCCGCCTTCCTCCTCACCCCCAAACCCAGCCACGGAGTCGCTCCCACCGTGCGAGGCCTCCCCGTGCCCGCTCACGCCTCCGGCGCCGGTTACCTCTCGCCGCGCATGAAAGCGCGCATGAACGAACTCGGCCTCCACGCCGCCGATATGTCCGGAATCGCAGGCAGCGGCGCCGCAGGACGCGTCACCATCGAAGACCTCGAAAAATACATCGCCAGCCTCGACGAACACCAACTCTCCCAAGCCTCCTCCATGCGCGTCGCCGTCGCAGA
>JBEEPE010000408.1:0-2637 GCA_041191265.1 Verrucomicrobiota bacterium
ACGAACCCGAACACCACCGCCGGCAGCAAGGTGAGCGGAGACGGACCACTCATCACCACCTCGCACCAGGCCTTCGCCGGTTCATGGAAGGGACTGCTCTCGTCGTAGGCGTAGAGCAGCAAATTCACGTCGGGAACGATCATCGGGAGGCGGCCTGAAGTTTCCGCGTCGCTTCCAAAAAGGCCTCCGCCTCCAAGTCATCGGCGAGTCGGTTGAAGCCGGTGGGGTCGAGACCGGCGCGCAGACCCATGGGGCGGGACTTCACCTCATAACGTCCGGCAGTCAGAGGCTCCATGGCATCGAGAGCGCTGCGCAGGGCATCGTTGAGAACGCGCTTGAAAGGCCGTCGCGTCCGCAGCGCGGTCTCGCGCAGGCGCTGCTCCACGTCCCGATCCAGTGTCACGGTCGTTCTCACCAAGTCATCATGATGTCCTCAGTTATTGATGTAAAGATGCCTTGACCGAGCGTCGGTCGGAAATCCGGCCGATTGGTTTGGGGTCAGTGGCTCGGGCGCGGGCGCGGGCAAAAAGGGGGGCAGGGTGCAACTCTTGACAGAATTGCCGTGGTTTCCATTTTTTGGGTGATGTCCGAAGCATACGGATTGAATTTCCGGATGCCATTTACCACGTGCTGCTGAGGAGCAACCGGCGCGAAGCGATTTTTACAACGAGGAGCCGCCGGGGTTTTGCCGCCCTTTACGAAGTCCTCGGGAGCACTGGTTTTGGGGGGCTGTTTTTTTGGGGGCTGCGTGGGTGCTGATGGGCAGACACTGCCATCTCGTGAACTAACGATCTCCGGCGCGGGGGCACTGGAGTGGCGAGGGCCGCTTTCTGGCTCCCCCTCGAAATCCTTGGCCCTCGTCTCAAACCGGGTGAACTCGTTGTGGAAGGTGAGCAGCATATCGCCGGCCGAGTCAGCCCCCTCACTCCCCGACGCCCATCCCCGTCCTGGCCATTTCCGATGCGCCGGGCGCAAAAGCAATTTCCTAGCAGGCAGATGATCGTGGCGGCTCAATGGCACTCACCGCAGCCCTCGAAATCCAAGCGCTTCGCTCAAGCGCAAGTCGCTGACCCAGACCGAACCATCCAGCCGCTCACTTCACTTCTTTCCTCCACCCTGTGCAGCCCTACCTGGGGTTTTTGCCGAAGCGCCCACATGCGCCGCCAAATCGTCGGACGAGAACTTGCTGTCAAGAACCTGCCCTCCGCCGATGATTTGTACCCCGTAGCCAGCGAACTTCATTCCTACGGTGTTCTTGCCAAACATCTGCGCGTCTCTAAGTGAACCCGCCACAAAAGCCTGTGACTGAGGTTCTTTCCTGTGAAAGTTATGAACTTTTGACTTAAAGCTAGCGACCCCCTGAGAAGTAACATCAATCTGTTCACTCCCTCCGTCCGCAACTTTCAGTTCATGCGATGTTGAGCCGATTCCGCGCTGGAACAACCACCATCGGAGTTCAACCTTTGAGTCGAATTCAGTGGCCTTTTTTACACTCACTTCGAGATGAACTTCTTCGTTAACGACTCGATTAGCCCCTTTGCCATTATTAGATGCAAAAGAGTTCGCTTTTCTAACAACCTTTACATCGCCATCGATTCGAACAGGGGAGGCTGCAAATACGCTAAATGACACTAGCGCAGTTGTTACCGAAAGTAAGAACTTCATTACTTTCACTTACCATTTCGCATCGCTATGCGTCAAGGTGTAAAATGAGAATAGCCCTCACAGCCAAATACCCCTTAATTCAGACAGCATTGCCCTCCCATGAAACCCCACCTCATCGCCCTCTCTGCCCTCGCCCTCTCCCCTTCCCTCGTCGCTCAGCAAGAAATCGATGCCGTCGCCGAAGGCAAAAACGCATTCGAGATTTTCGGCTGCATCGTCTGCCACGCCGTCGACAAAAACGACGCCTCCGTTCGCACCGGCCCCAGCCTCCACGGACTCTTCCTTTCCACCCCGCGTCAGCGCGAAATCTTCGATCAAGCCGCCAACACGCGCCGCTCTGTCAAGGCAGACAAAACCTATTACAACGAGTCCGTCCGCAAAGCTTCCGAACACCTCGCCATCGCGGAAAATGGCCCGACCAAAGGCACCCCCTATCCGGCCGCCATGCCGCTTTTTACCACTGAAGTATTGTCAGACTCCGCCGTCGAAAACATCTGGCACTACCTTCGCACCCTCGCCGATGCACCCGAAGCCGGCCCCGCGAAAGTGATGGTGAAGGTCGACCAAAAATCCAAACCCAAATCCCTCCTCGAAATTCCCAACGAAGAACCCGTCGCAAAACGCACCCGCGTCGTCAGAGCCCCCATCATGGGCTCCAGCGGACGCGCCCTTCACGTCGGACTTCCCTCGGGAATCAACTACACTTTCGACGAGCGATTTCTCTCGGTCCGCAACATCTGGAGCGGAGGCTTCCTCAACCTCACCAAAGAACGGCAAGGTCGTGGCCAACCCGGCTCCGATCGAGGCCTTGCATCGCGCCTGATTCACGAGACCACTCCGCTCCTCCAACCGCTCACGCAGGACGGAACCCCCGTCGATCTTGAGTTCAAACAACCCGACGTTCTCGATGAAAAAGCGACTGAACGCTGGCTCGCCGACGAGCGCACTTTCGCCGAGCAACTGAAAGCCCAT
>JBEEPE010000409.1:0-3226 GCA_041191265.1 Verrucomicrobiota bacterium
GCACTCTGCCCAGGTCCGTTCGCCACAGAAATGAACCGATCACTCTTGGACGATCCAGTGAAATACGAGCAGTTTCGGTCCAAGATTCCCGTCGGCCGTTGGGGTGATATCTCAGAACTCAGCGCAGCTATTCTGTTTCTCGCGTCTCCAGCAAACAGCTTCATGACAGGATCATGCCTTACCATCGATGGCGGCTGGACCGCCCAGTAGTCGCGCCTCTCGATCGAACGAAATCGAAACGAATCACTGACTTAGGAACGCGAGGAAATCACTCCCGTATCCCGTAGTATCTCGAGGATTGCTTTTTTTTCAGAGCTCGGAATGTGGTCAAAACTCCGGTCGGATGAATCGGAAAGCACACTCTCAAGCATCCGCTTGAAGAGAAGTAGAAAACTCTCCGGTAAAGCCCGAAATCCCTGCGTGTAAATCATGTAGCTACAACGGTATTTGAACATCCGCGTCTGCAGGTCGACATCCCGAAGGCTGCGCCCGTCCTTTGCCCTGACAGCGTTTCTTACAAAATCCCGCAGAAACACAGGGTCCGGAAAAATTCCGGTTTGAGGCAAAGCAGCCTCCTCTCGAAATAACACATAATCCAATAGACGACGCGCCAACCGCTGCAGCACCACCCCCTTGTCGGCACGATCCTCCCGAGAATGGTAAATCACTAACGTCACCAAGTTGTGGAAGCCCAGCTGGTGCTCGTGCACCAAATGAGCAAAAAAATCAGACGTACCCGTCGGATAGTGGCTCCAATCAAAACTCTTGCCCGGCACCAATCGGCTCGTGGTGTATCCTCCTCCCGAGGCCAACCCCAGAAGGTTGCCATGGTGAGTTCCGCCAGCATGTGGCCCCGTGACGTACCACCCGCCAAGCCGATCCCTCACAGGAATCGTGTGTCCAGTAATCTCGCGCCGAAACCCATCCAAGCTCGCGCCCGTCGTCGTGGGAATCACCGACTCAGCCACCAAACCTGGAACCATCTCAGACGCACGCCCCCCGTGGCAGTTCATGCAACGACTCGTCCGCGAAACAGACACACCTCTCCGATCCTGCTCGACCAAGTAAAAAACCGGACCCATCTCCGGATCAATCGCCGCAACCTCCAAGCGCCCCCCTGGAACGTACCCTAAATAAACCTCGTCACTAAAATACAACGCCCTCGGATTGTCTGGGCGAATCAACCCACTCTGAAGACTCGTCGCAGAGTAAACCAAAAGTTGGGAAGAAACCGGTAACTCGAGGGAGCCCAGCACCGCGGACAAAGAAGCGGCACCCGGTCTTGCGAAAAACTCTCCCAACGCGTGGTCGACAGAACCAGACCGCTTCGCAAACGCGTCCTGCGGTTCTCGAGACCAGTAATCATGAGGAGGCTCGCCAAACCTCTTGAGTGGAAACTCCTTCGCCTCGGCCCAAAAGCCATACGCCAGCCCAAGCCCCAACAACCACAATCCCAATGTATGCCGCATCGCAAAAAAAACAGGGAGCGCCCGAAGACGCTCCCTTAGTCATCAACGCTAATCTCGGGCGCGTCTTACTTTTCCACCTTCTCGCTCGCCTTCAGCCAACCACTAATCCCAGCCGAGAGGTGCTTGATGTTCGTGTACCCCAACTTGGATGCCGCATCAGCAGCGCGCTGATACGCGTTGCAAGAGGGTCCGCCACAGTAGGCCACAACCAGCGCATCTTTCTCCTTAGGAAGGACTTTTGCAATGTCTCCCTTGACATCTGCAAAGTTCACAGCCGAAGGAATATGCCCCGACTTGAAGGAGTCAGATCCGTTCACGTCAATCACCACAACCTTCTTGTCTTCAATCGCCTTCTTCAACTCGGCAATGCTGATGTCAGGGTAACTCCCTGCAAGCGCCGTAATGGTAGTGAATGCAATCCCCGCGAGGGTCGTCAGCAGTTTCTTCATTTGATTCGATGGGTTCTGAGGTTTTCCGTCCAAAAAAGCGCATTGAGCACCTGCCCGATGCAGTTCGGACTCATCGTCGTTGTGCCCCAGTTCAACACGGATGCAAGCCCAATCACAGCACCCCGTGTAAACACAAAAAGACCCCCGAGCAATATGCCGAGGGTCTCCTGTTGTTAAGAGTTACTTGGTTGGGCCGCTCAAACCTCAGCTCAACCTACTTTTTCTTGGCTTTTGCCGCTGGCTTGGCCGCTGGCTTCGCCCCTTTGACAAGCTTCGGCGTAAGCTTCAACACTTTCTCGCGCATGATTTTACCCGCCTTGAACTTCACCGTGGCGCGAGCCGGAATGTTGAACTTGCTGCCTGGTTCGTTCGGGTTACGGCCAATACGTGGCTTCGTCACGCGAACCTCAAGAACGCCAAAGTTACGAAGCTCCACGTTCTCGCCTTCCGCAAGAGCATCCGTGATCTTGTCGAGCGTAGCCTGCACCACGTCGAACACCACAGATTGTGCGTTTCCTGTCTCACTGCTGATTTGGACCACAAGGTCCCTTTTGGTAAGTGTCCCCATACGATAAGAAGTTCTAATGCAATGAGTCCCCACTCGGCAAGGGTGGTTTCACAAAAAAATCAGGTGCCACCTCTGAAGCAGTCTTGAAGTGTGTTTTAGCCACATCACTTAAAGCTGCTGCTCCAAAGCGCTTTACCACTTCAACTCCAGCGCGTTTGACCGCTCCAGACGCCCCCTTCGGCAGACTAACCCCCATGCGCACACCCGCTTCAGAAATCCATTCAACAAACTTATCCCGCGCAAGAATCGAAGCAGCCGCAACCGCAATATCACTCTCCGCTTTTGTGCGCTGCTCCATGACGATTTTACGTCCTCGACTCATCAACGCCCGCTTAATCAATGACGGGTGCGCAAACTGGTCGCTCAATGCGCGCGGACAATCCGGGCGCCTCTCCAAAACGTTCTCGATTACCCGAGCGTGCCCCCACGCCAGCATTCGGTTCAGATTCTTAAAACTGCCGTAGAGCTCATTGTACTTCGTCGGTGCCAAGACCAACGTTTCCACCTCAATCTCAGGCGCAGATCGGATTCCGCGCGCGATACCCCTGATCCGTTCATCAGAACCAATCCGCTTACTATCCATCACCCCTAACCCTTTCAAAAAGCGCGCAATGCTCGAGTTCACAAAAACGGCCGCTACCACAAGGGGCCCAAAAAAATCACCCTTCCCACTCTCATCCACCCCGATGTGCGCACTTAAAGATTCATCCTCATCCCCCCCACCCCCCGTGGCCGACACC
>JBEEPE010000410.1:0-2814 GCA_041191265.1 Verrucomicrobiota bacterium
AAACAGGGCGACAAGGGCCCCGTGGGACGCGACCACCACAACAAAGCCATGTCCATGTGGCTGGCCGGCGCCGGAATCCGGAGCGGCATCGTGTACGGCGCCACGGACGACCTCGGATACGCCGCCGTAGAAAACGTGGTCACCGTCCATGACCTCCATGCCACCCTCCTCCACCTTCTGGGCATCCGGCACGACGCGTTCACCTACAAATTCCAAGGCCTCGACGCCAAACTCACCGGCGTTGAACCTGCCTCCGTGATCCACGACATCTTGCTGTGACCGGACCCGAGCGAATGCCCTTGGCGTTCGGCGTCCAAACCCGGCTCCCATCAAGGCAGCAAATGTGGCCTGTGGACGCCAGTTGATGTTGGAAACTTCAGCGCTGGAGATGCAGCGCCTGCCGAGGACGGCGCTTCGCAGAACAGGTCACCGATGCGTCGACGCCCAAAATGCCGCTCCCGCACTCATGCTTTACGGGGCCGTTAGCCACTCCAGATTCAAGCGCGCCAATGTAAGTCGTTCACCGGTCATGCCAGCCAAAGGCGTCCCTGACGGATTCTCCGCGCTACGACCGTAGAAGCATAAGATGGTGCCGTCCTTTGCCACCGCGAGATCCGAATACATGCTGGGACCGGGCTCAATGCTTTTGTTGACAGGCCAGGTCTGGCCTTCGTCCCGACTGATTTTGATGGAGAGGTTTTTGCGGTCTCGATTCTTTCCGGGCACTGGCGTGCCCTTTGCGGTCTCGAGATTGTGCGGGTTGGAGAAGAGGATGAGCCTCTGGTCACCAAAAGCGTAGCGCACAATTCCGCCCATGCACAAAGGCTCGAGAAGAGCGTCATCAAATTTCGGCGTACTCCAACCGGTGGCTCCATCAGCACTGGTGGTGATGATGCGGCGATGCGCTTTGGATTCATTCCGCACATTGAGCATGACACGTCCATTGCTCAGTTCGATCGCCACAGTTTCATTCGGATCGATCCACTCCGCAGTGCTTGGGACGGCGATCTCTCCGGCATGCCACGACTTGCCAGAATCATCGCTGTAGATGGTGGCCGATACGCTCGGGTGGTGGCCACCATTGGAACCTGTGCCCAAGGAAAGCCAGACCGGAACCACGAGGCGACCTGTTTTGAGCTGGATGCTGTGATTGGGGCCCGTGGCAAGCACCTTCCAGTCGTAGTGTTTCTTGAAGCCCTCGAAGGCGTTTGTGATTTCGATTGGCTGGCTCCATGAAAGACCGTCATCCTCGCTTCGCTGGTAGAAGGCGCGCATGTATTCGAGGCAGAACAGCATGTGAATGGTGCCGTCTTTGTCGGCGATCAGCACCGGGTTGTTATAGGTGACGTCGTTGGGATCGACGTTTTTCAATTTCAGCGCAGATGGGTTCTTTGTCTTCGCACCGGGAACATTGGAAATGCATTCTGGGGTGCTCCAAGTTCTTCCGTCATCCGTACTTCTACGGAGCAGAATCCGGATATCATCCCAATCGGTGACTCCAGCGGCTCGCTTTCGTGCCTCGCACCAGGCCAATACGGTGCCTTTTGCGGTCACGACAATACCCGGAATGTGGTAGATGCTGTAGGCGGGATCTTGTCCAACAGTGAAGAGATCCTGTTTTTCAATAAAAGGTGGGTCTGCTTGCAGCGCTGTTAGCATTGCCAGCAGCAGAGTGCTCAGAATCGTGCGGATGCAGTTCATCGGGAAGCATGATACGTTTGCGGCAGGCACTTGGCCAGCGTGGCTACGCAGCCCCCATCCCTCTTCGCAAATGTCTTCTGAGTCAGCCCGCCTTGCCAGTCGCGCTCGGCCAAGGCATCGATCTCCTAGTTCCTCTCTTGCACCGCGTGGCCAATCGCACCCACACAGATTCTCAGCCTCTGATTCCCTCAAGTCGATGGCTTGCCCAGATGCTTACGTAAAAGGCACCGGGAAACTCCGTTCGAATGCTCCCTGCCATCCTGCAATTCCCAAGAACTACCGCCGCTTGTCAAGATTTGCACCCTGACCCCGGCCAGTGCGACCCAGGCCAGTGGGCATTTCAATAGAAGCTCCGTCCCCTTGTGATTCTGTCCCCTATGGCTCCCTACAAAAGAGGCGCAAGCGGGTTCCAGACTTTGGAAAATCCGAGCCCCTCGAAGTCTTTGACGTTGGCCGTCGCAAATTCTTTGATCCCGAATGCCTGCAAACAAAGGGCAGTGCGCACATCATAAATCCGCCTCCGCGCAAAGTTGTGGATGGCGGCCTGTTTCCATAGGGCGGAATGAAGGTCCCGACTGCGGGGAGGAAACCCAACCAGCCGCCACCGCGGGTGCTTTCGATAGCTCTGAATCACCGCGACGGCCTCCTCCGCGTCGAGTGGACGAGCCAGAACGACAGGATTCCTCAGGTGCAGATAAAACTCACTGAGAACGAACTCACTCAGAGCAACATCTTCACGAGTCGCAAGTGAGGTAAGAAACGCATTCGCGGCAGCGTGGTAAGGAGACGCCTCACAGTAGCTAAAAAGCAGAAGGTTGGTGTCGAACGAGATCATCTTTCGATCGGGTTTTTCGACTGGTCCTCGAATGCGATCTCTCGGAGCTGCGCTGCGGAAAGGCCCTTCCATCCGACCTTGCCGGAGGTGGGAGGCTGCCAACCTTGGGAGACTGGCGGGGCGTCTTCGGGGTAAACTTCCAGGAGCAGTTCCGCTCCCCGCCGAAATGTCTCAGCGAGAGACCATTCGTGCTGGCGGGCAAACTTCTTAATCTGGGCAAAGAGCCGCTCAGGAACTTGGATCTGCGTTTTGGTCATGCTGGAAATTTTACATCTCCA
>JBEEPE010000411.1:0-3531 GCA_041191265.1 Verrucomicrobiota bacterium
TTTGTCAACACCAAGCTGTTTCCGTATCTGGCGGGCTTCAAGCAACGCGCCAGCGGGCCGCAGACCATCGCATACAAAATCGGTGAAGTCTTTGGCGAGATCCCCAACAAAATCCAAAGCGGCTACAACCTGCGCGACGTGATCGATCGAATCGACGAGCTGCGCTTTGGCAGCCAAGCCCAAAAGCACGAGCTGTCGCACCTGTACGAAGCCAAAATCCAAAACATGGGCAACGCCGGGCGCAACGGCGGCGAGTATTACACCCCGCGCCCACTCATTCGGGCCATCGTCGCCGTCACCGCGCCCCGGCTCGGCGAGACCATCTGCGATCCCGCCGTTGGATCAGCGGGCTTCCTCTGCGAATCCTTCGATTACCTCCGCGCCCAGAACCCCCAGCGCACCACCGCCCAGGACCGCGCCCTGCAAGAGCGCACCTTCTACGGGAAGGAAAAGAAGTCCCTCGCCTACGTCATCGCGATCATGAACATGATCCTGCACGGCATCGAAGCGCCCAATATCATCCACACCAACACGCTGGCCGAGAACCTCGCCGACGTGCAGGAGAAGGACCGCTTCGACATCATCCTGGCCAATCCGCCCTTCGGCGGCAAAGAGCGCAAGGAAGTGCAGCAAAACTTCCCCATCCGCACCGGCGAGACCGCGTTCCTCTTCCTCCAGCACTTCATCAAAATCCTCAAGGCCGGTGGCCGCGCCGGCGTCGTCATCAAGAACACATTCTTGTCCAACACCGACAACGCCTCCGTCAGCCTGCGGCAAAAACTCCTAGAAGAATGCAACCTCCACACCGTGCTCGACTGCCCCGGCGGCACGTTCATCGGCGCGGGCGTGAAGACCGTGGTGCTCTTCTTCAAGAAAGGCACGAAGACGCGCAAGGTCTGGTTCTACCAGCTCGATCCCGGTCGCAACCTGGGCAAGACCAATCCCCTCAACGACGCCGACCTCGCCGAGTTCATTGCGCTGCAAAAGACCAAAGCCGACTCGCGCAAAAGCTGGAGCGTAGACGTGGCGGCCATTGATCCGAAGACGTTTGATCTGTCCGTGAAGAACCCCAACGGCGGCGAGGAAATCGCGCACCGCAGCCCGCAGGAAATCATGGACGAAATCGCCGCGCTGGACGCCGAGAGCGCGAAAGTGCTGGGCAACATCAAGGCGCTGCTATGAAGAAGGGGTGGAAAACAGTGCCCCTTGGCGAGCTTTGCGATGTGCTTGACCACAAGCGGAAGCCAATCACCAAGCGAGACCGCGAGGCGGGAGAGTATCCCTACTATGGCGCAACCGGAGTCCTCGACCACGTTGCCGGCTACCTGTTTGACGAGCCTCTTGTTCTCGTCGGCGAAGATGGCGCGAAGTGGGCATCAGGCGAGAACACCGCGTTCGCTGTCGAAGGGAAAATCTGGGTCAACAACCACGCTCATGTGTTGAGGCCGCACCGAAACACGCTCCTCGACAGCTGGCTCATCTATCACCTCAACCACACCGACCTCACCGAGTTCGTTTCAGGTCTGACCGTTCCGAAGCTCAACCAAGGCAGTCTGCGTGAGATTCCCGTTCCCATCCCCCCGCTCGCCGAACAGCAGCGGATCGTCGGCCTGCTGGACGAAGCGTTTGAGGGCCTCGCCACCGCCAAAGCCAACGCCGAAAAGAACCTCCAAAACGCCCGCGCCCTCTTCGAAAGCCACCTCCAATCCGTCTTCACCCAGCGCGGCCCAGGGTGGGTGGAGAAGCGGTTGGGCGACTTGTCCCGAATCAACTACGGCTACACCGAGTCGGCTTCCTTCGAAAAGGTCGGGCCGCACTTCCTGCGCATCACGGACATTAAAGACAACGGGGTTGATTGGGACACCGTTCCTTATTGCCCGATTGATAAGAGCGACCTTCCAAAATACAAACTGGCGGACGGCGACATCGTCTTCGCTCGAACCGGCGCGACCACCGGCAAGTGCTACCTCGTGAGCAATCCACCGGAGTCCGTTTTCGCCTCCTACTTGATTCGAGTGCAGTTGAACGACAAGGAGCTTCTGCCGCAGTTCGTGAACCTGTTTTTCCAAACCCATTCGTATTGGGACACCATTCGCGCTGGCGTCTCAGGCAGCGCACAAGGCGGCTTCAACGCGACCAAGCTCAGCGAACTTGTGATTCCGTTTCCCAAGTCATCAAAGGAGCAGATGTCTGTTGTGGCTAAACTCGACAAACTGACCCCCGAAACCCAACGCCTCGCCCGCCTCTACGAGCGGAAGCTGGCCGCGCTGGAGGCGTTGAAGAAGTCGCTGCTGCACCAAGCCTTCACCGGAGCACTATGATGCACGCGCGTTTTCCAATCCCCCGGAGCGTGTGGAAATACCCGGCAGCATCAGATGCAAGCCAGCGGTCACTCGTTACGAAGCTGCTGCGGTTGATCCCGCGCCGAGCGGGACACAGCCGCGCTCCGAAAAGCCGCCAGTTGGTTACAGTTTGTAACCAACTGAAATCCAGCGGTGTCTTCATCACCCAACCGGTGACGAATTGTCACCGGTTGAAACCTCCGACAATGCCGGGCAAACTCATCCCGCCACCATGAAACAAGACCTCGCGGTTTTTGAAGGACACGAAATCCGCCGCCACTATGACGAGCAGACCGAGACGTGGTGGTTCTCCGTCGTGGACATCGTGCAGGTGTTGACCCAGCAGCCGGATTATCAGACGGCCAGAAAGTATTGGAACAAGCTGAAAGAGCGGCTGGGCAAGGAAGGCAGTCAGTTGGTGACAAATTGTCACCAACTGAAAATGCCCGCCGCCGATGGCAAAAATTACCTCACCGACGTCGCCACCGCCGAGACCTTGCTGCGCCTCGTCCAAAGCGTCCCCAGCCGCAAGGCCGAGCCGATCAAACTCTGGCTGGCCAAGGTTGGTTACGAACGGATGCAGGAAATGGCCGACCCCGCCCGTTCGTTGGCGCGCGCCCGTGAGACGTGGCAGCAACAGGGCCGCAGCGCCAAATGGATCGAGCAGCGCATGACCGGGCAGGAAACGCGCAACAAGCTCACTGATTACTGGGCGGGGCATGAGATCAAAAAGGGCGATGAATTTGCCATCCTCACGAACATCATCCATCAGGAATGGTCGGGCGTGGGCGTGACGGCGCACAAGAATCTGAAGGGCCTCAAGACGGAGAACCTGCGAGATCACATGAGCGAGGCGGAGTTGATTTTCACCGCGCTGGCGGAGTTGTCCACCCGCCAGATTGCCGAGAGCGTGACGGCGACCGGCATGGGGGAAAACAAAGCCGCCGCGAAGACGGGCGGGCGCATCGCCAAAAAAGCCCGGCTGGAACTGGAGTCAAAAACCGGCCGGAAGGTGGTCACCCGCGAAAATTATTTGCCGCCAGCCAAGTCTGCCAAACAGATCAAGTGAACGAAGCGGGGGCCGGCTAAAGCCGGGACTTCAAACGGGGCTACGTCAGCCACTGCAAATTGCCGGGTGGCTGTGCAGGTTCAGCGTGAGGGCGTGGTAGATTTTGCGCATGGGTTAAAC
>JBEEPE010000412.1:0-5857 GCA_041191265.1 Verrucomicrobiota bacterium
AATCTCGACAAAGTGGCAACGGATGTACTTGTTTTAATTAAAATAATCTGGATTCCGGTTACGCAGGTCCTTGTCGGTCCGGTTTGCTCTCTCTGGCGGTCAGGGTGATAGGGAAACCGAGCGTCTTGAGGCTGCCGACCTGACAGCGGCGTCGACGATTTCTTGTCCGATGCGCGAGATGGGGAGGCTGACGGGGCCTTCGAGTGGTTTGTTTTTCTCGAGGCAGTGGATAAGGTACTCAACCGGATTGCGATGGGGTGTTCGCGTGGCGGGAGCCGCGACTTGGCGCGGGCGGGGATGCCGCCGAGTTTGGAGGGTTACGAATGTGTCGTAATCGTAGCAGGAGACGGTGCCTTCGGTCCCGGCAATCATGAAGCCGCATCGAGGTTGCGGTTGGATTTCCCAAGGGTCAGTGAAGGTTCCCCAGCGGGTTTCGAACTTTGAGAGGCCGTGAGCGTATCGGGCTACGACGATAGAGTGTTCGTCTACCTCAAGTCCGCGCGGTTGGTCGACGACAGCGGTGACGTCAAGCGGGCGACGACCGCCTTGAAACCAGGTTCCGAGTGTTGATCCGTAGCCGAGGTAATCGAGGAGGGATCCGCCGCCCTGATTTTTTTGATAGAACCACGAATGCGGTTTTTCGGCGTCGACTTGTTCCTGAGTGAATTGCTGCTTGTCAGCGCCGTGCCACAGAGGGCCACGATTTCCTCCGAAGTGCCACACGTTGAGGACGTCACCAATGAAACCCCGTTGAATGAGTTGATGTGCTTTGCGGTGGGATCTGACCCATTGCAAGGGCCAGTTTATCATGAGTGTTCGGTGCGCGGGCATCGCACGAACCATGCGGTCAGCTTCCTTGAGAGAACCGGCAAATGGTTTTTCGACGATGATGTGGACACCGAACGGGGCGATTTTTTGCACCCATTCTCCGTGTTGGGACGCGGCTGGGCAGAGAATGACAATATCAGGCGTTGTTTTCGCGAGGCATTCTGTGTGGTCGGTGAAGACGCGTTCGCCGGGAATCTTGAGTTTGCGGATGGAGTCCTGCATCCGTTGGGGTTGGAGATCGCAGATTCCGACTAACTCTGCGCGCGGATGACTGGCGGCCATGCGCAGGAGGTCGCCCATGTGGAAGTGATCAAAGTTGATTCCGGCGATGCGCCATTTACGAAGAGCCATGGAACGAGGGGGTTATGGGGCAGAAGAGAACTCATTTAGCGAAAGTTGGCCATCGTTGTCTTTGTCCATCGACTTGAACCGCCGTTCGGCAGCTTTTGGGTCATTGGCGATGATGGTTTTGAGGAACTCCTCGAGGGAAAGAGAGCCATTCCCGTCTAAATCACGTTTTCGAAAGCGTGTGGCGCGTTCGGCATTGGTGGCGGACGGGCTCGGTTTAGGGAACGAATCTGGGTTGGAGGCGCTTGGGTGACTCAGGGGCTTGGGAATGGATTCGAGGATGCGTGCGAACCTTGCGCGGGCGGCCTGAGCTTCAGGATGTTCGCTTTGGGTTACCTCTTGGTAGCCGATACCGTCACGACGGGTTCCGCAATCGAAGAAGCGCTCTTTTCCCCCAGCTTTTGGCATTTCCAGAAGCCAGCGTTCGTCGCGAAGGATGCGTCCATCGTCGAGGTGACTGTAGATCCAGTCGCGGTGGCGTTCCTTTTCCCCTCGGAGGACGGGGAGCAAGCTATGACCGTCTTGTTTGACGGATTCGGGCGGGGTGGCTCCGGCAATCGCGGCGAGCGTCGGAAAAATGTCGGTCAGGTCTGCAACGGCGGGGGAGACGAGCCCTTTTTTGACATGGGGGCCGCGGATGATGCAGGGGGTACGTGCGCCGCGTTCGGTGACGGATCCTTTACCGGCGCCGCCGGTTCCGTTGTCTCCGATGAAGATGAGGTAGGTGTTTTCCTCGAGTCCGTTTTCGCGGAGGGCGAGCATGAGTTTTCCCATGAGGTGATCGAGGTATTCGAGGTTGCTACGGAAGTTGGCGGGTCTGCGTTTCTCGGGTTGGGCGGGGTCAGGAGTTTCGAGGTGGGGGGAGTGGGTAAGGACTGAGGTGTAATAGGCGAAAAAGGGGGCATCCTTCGTTTTTTTGGCGAAGTTGATGACGTAGTCGTTGAAGAGGTCAGGGCCGTAGTCTTCGGGGGTTGTGGGGAGATATTTCCCGTTTTCGAGGATGCTGGGGTGCCAGTAGCGGGCGGCTTGACCGGCTTTTTCGTGAGCGGGATGTTTGGTGTCGGGCGGGAGGTTATGGTCGTAGGCCCACATGCGGTACTCGTCGAAGCCAGCGTCGTAAATGAGGGTCGGGAGCGAGCCCGGTAGCTGCCATTTTCCCGAGAGAGCAGTGCGGTATCCTGCGGATTTCAGCAGGTCTGCGTGGGTAAAATGATTTCCGATAGCGTGAAGCGGCGAGTCCTTTTTGGGGATGAAGGCTGGGTTGGACATCCCGAGGTACCCGTTACGGAATCCGTATTGACCGGTCATGAGGGCCATTCGGGTGGGGGTGCAGAGGGGATTGGCGTAGAAGGTTTCGAAGCGCGCGCCCTCTGACGCGAGTCGATCGAGGTTTGGGGTGGCGTGCTCTTTGTTCCCATAGCAGCCGAGTTCTTGGGCACCGAGGTCATCGGCGAGGACCAGGATGATGTTGGGGCGCGCGGGGTGGGCAGCTTTCGCGGTCGTCGCGTGGGCGAGGAGCGCGAGAGCGATGGAGGTTGGGAGGAGCAGCTTGGCCATGGTGTTTTAACCCCGTGCCCGGTGCAGGAGTTTCGTTTGGCGAGTGTGCAAACGCGTGCGGTGCGGTTCCCTCGAGGGTGCCGTCCAGAACTCAAGATTGGGATTTAGCGTTGACCCTTCACCTCTCTTTATCCAGCCTTCGCAGGCTCTAACCATGCGCCATACCATCTCTGTCCTCGTTGAAAACAAGTTCGGCGTGCTGACCCGCATCGCCGGGATGTTCAGCGGCCGCGGCTTCAATATCGACACCTTGAATGTCGGTCCCACCTTGGATCCGGAGACCTCGCGAATGACGATTGTTGTGCGGGGGGATGACACGGTTCTGGAACAGGTCACCAAGCAGTTGCGCAAACTTATCGATGTGATTGAGGTTCAGGATTTTCGTGATGACGAGTACGTTGACCGCGAACTGGTGTTGTTGCGGGTGTCGGTAGACGCGAAAAGTCGGGCCGAAGTGATTCAAATTTGCGAGCTTTTCCGAGCGAAGGTGATTGACGTGCAGCGCTCGAATGTGTCGATCGAAATCACGGGAGACGAGAGCAAGATTTCGAAGTTTGTGTTCTTGATGGAGCCTTTCGGGATTTTGGAACTTACTCGGACCGGTAAAGTTGCGTTGGCTCGCCGAGCGGACTGATGTGAGGCGGGGTGCGGGTTGCCGCGCCGCGTGGAGATTAATGATTTTGCAGTGAAGTCAACTTGTTAAAAGATAGGGAGTTAAGTTTATGCCAGCAAAAGCAAACAGCAAAGCAAAGAGTGCGAAGGTGAAGATGCCAAAGGTCTACACAGACAAGGATGCGGACTTGAAGGTGTTGAAGGGCAAGACCATCGCGGTTCTCGGTTTCGGGTCTCAAGGTCACGCGCACGCGCTGAACCTGAAGGATTCCGGCGTGAAGGTGATCATCGGGTTGTACCCCGGGAGTAAGTCGCGCAAAGTGGCTGCGGACTATGGATTTGAAGTGGTTGACACTGCGGAAGCAGTTCGCCGCGGGGACGTGATTTTTGTTGCACTTCCTGATACGAAACAGCCGTCAGTTTATGAGTCTGACATCCAACCGAACCTGACGAAGGGCAAGACGCTTTTGTTCAGTCACGGCTTTGCGGTGCATTATAAGACCATCGTGCCCCCGAAGAATGTAGACGTGATTTTGGTGGCGCCGAAGGGGCCTGGGCACATTGTTCGTCGTCAGTTCACGGAGGGCAAGGGAGTGCCCGCGTTGATTGCGGTGTATCAGAATGCGACGAAGCAGGCGAAGAAGACGGCTTTGGCGTGGGCGAAGGGTGTGGGCGGGACGCGCGCTGGGACGTTGGAGACGTCGTTCAAGGAGGAGACGGAAACCGATCTTTTCGGGGAGCAAGCCGTGCTCTGCGGGGGCACCTCAGCGCTGGTTATGGCTGGCTTTGAGACGTTGGTTGAGGCTGGGTATTCTCCGGAGATGGCCTACTTCGAGTGCTTGCACGAGTTGAAGTTGATTGTTGATTTGATGAACGAATCGGGCATTGCAGGGATGCGTTTCTCGATTTCGGAAACGGCGAAGTGGGGCGACGTTACCATTGGTCCGAAGATTATCGATGCAGGGACCAAGAAGCGGATGAAGGCGGTGTTGAAGGACATTCAGTCGGGCAAGTTCGCCAAGGGTTGGGTGTCGGAGTACAAGGGCGGTTACAAGAAATACAACGCTTTGTTGAAGGCGGGTGAGGAGCATCCGATTGAGGTGACTGGGCGGAACCTTCGCGCATTGATGCCTTGGATTAAGAAGCGGAATCTTGGCGGGGCTCAGGCGGCTTACGGGGCATAATCGCCAGCGGAGTTTGCTTTAAACGACAGGAGCGCGACCGGAAGGCCGCGCTCCTTTTTTTTGGTTAACGCGTTACGAGCGGGGAAGGAAAACCGTTCAGTTGGATGCCTTTTCGGCGGGTTTAGCAGGGCCGCGTTGATCTCTGATTTCCTTGAACTTAGTTTTCTGATCGGGCGTAAGCACCGCGCCGATTTCTTCGAACTGTTGTTTCATCAGTTCTTTGAACTGCTCTTTGTCGGCTTCCGAGGCGTTGTCCCGTCCTTTCGCCATGAGTTCGCGTAGCTTTTGGCCTCGGTTATCCATGATTGCTTTGACCTTGGCCTGTTGCTCTGTGGTGAGTGACAGGGCCGTGGTCATGCGCTGAAGGCGATCTTCGGCAGAGGGGGTGGCATTGCGGGTTTGCTTGAATTTTTCCCGCTGTTCAGGGGTGAGGATGGCAGCAACTTCCTCGGATTGCGCTTTGAGAAGCTCTCGGATTTTTGAGCGGTCGGCCTCTGACGCATTTTGTCGACCCTTGCTCATGATTTCGCGGATTTCTGGGCCGGATTTTTCGAGGATGGTTTTGATTTTCAACTTTTGCTCAGAGGTGAGTTGAAGGCGTTCCGCCATCTTTTCGAGGCGCTCGGCGGGCGAAGGATTGGGGGTGCTCTCGGGTTGTTGTGCGTTCGCTATCGGGATGAGGAGGAGGGCGCTGAGTGCGCAAAGGAGGGATGGAATGGTGGGGCTGTGGTTGGTTTTGTTTTGCATACAGGGATTCTAACGCGCGTTTGGTGGTCTGGTTTCACGAAATCTTAGCTGGAGATGGGGAGGAAGGGTTGATTCGTTCCTTGATCCACGGGAGACTCCTCCCTTGGCCATGGAACTGTCTGATATTCGGAAACAGATCGACTCGATAGATGACCGCATTTTGCGATTGCTGAACGAGCGGGCGGATTGTGTGCATGAGGTTGGCGAGATTAAGCGGCGCGGCGGATTGGAGATTTATGCGCCGGAGCGTGAGGAGCAGGTGTATCGCTCTCTCGGCGAAAAAAACGCCTCTATTGGGGGGCGTTTACCTGGGGAGGCGGTGCGTGCGATTTATCGGGAGGTGATGTCGGCTTCGCTGGCCTTAGAGAAGGATTTGTCGATCGCGTATCTCGGGCCGGAAGCAACGTACACGCATCAGGCTGCTCGTTCTAAGTTCGGTGCCTCGGTGCGGTACGTAGCCCAGACCGGCATTGCGGATGTATTTGATGCGGTGGCGCGTGGGCACGCTGATTACGGGGTAGTCCCGGTGGAGAACTCGTGGGAGGGGGCGGTTAACCACACCCTCGATATGTTCATCGATG
>JBEEPE010000413.1:0-10747 GCA_041191265.1 Verrucomicrobiota bacterium
ACCATCCGCCGCACCAGCCTTCTCCTCATGATCCTTTGCCGCGTTCGATCCCACCTCAGGCACAGCCTTTAACGCGGTCCCCGCTTTTAGCTCAATCGGAGAGCCTGCCTCCGGAACAACCCGCTCCGGTTCGGATTGTTTGGGCGCGCCATCCCCGGAAGGCGCTGCTTGAAATGCCAAGCTCGCCGTCATCCCCGCTAACGCCAACTTCAGATGCATCCCACGCTTCCAACTTCTATTAAACCGATTCATCATGGTGAATAAAACTCTCTTGGATTCAGGGCTTTCTCGCCCGGAGCCGCATCGTGATGGGCATGGGCATCCCCTCCGGCGGCGCATCCTGTAACTGCAATCCGGTCAACACCTCGTCACGTAACGCACCGTCTAAACCCGTGTCCCCCGTCGAACCCACCAACTGCACCCGGCTAATCCGTCCGCCACCGTCCGACCACACCCGCACCGTCAAATCCATCTCCGCACTCCGCACCCGAGGATGATTTTTCAACGCCTGCCCAATCCGGCTCTGCACCTTCCCCGCATACCATCCCCACTTACTCGCAGGCCCGCGCGAGCCTCCCCCAATCCTCCCACCCCCGCGCCCTTCCGCACCCGCACGGCCCAATCCGAATCCGTCCGCCGGACCATTCCCACTGACATTGGTTCCGATCGCAGGGGCCTCTTCTGCTGGAGCTGGCTCTGGTTTGGACTCCTCCGCCTCCACCGGTACCTGCTCAATCATCTTCTGCTCAGGCGGCGGCGCCTGTGGAGGAGGCGGCGGAGGCGGCGTCGGAGGAGGGGGCGGCGGCGGCAGCTGAATCCGAATCGGAGCCGGCGGCGCCTCGCGATGCCCAGAATCCCCAGCGGAACTCATGCTCGAATAAAAAGCGTACCCTCCCGCAACCATGCCGACGCCCAAAATCATCAAGGGCCACTTCGATCGCGGCTTCTCCTCTTCCCCCATGTCGAATGCGTCGTTCATGGTAGCTCCTCACTTGTTCGCCGCCTTCGTCGCCAACCCCACCTGCGTCAGCCCCACCCGCCCCAACACGTCCAACACATCCATCACCCCCTGATACTGCGTCAAACTGTCGCCCCTCAACACCACCGGTAAGTCCGGAGTCACCGCCTTAATCTGCGACAACCGCTGCTCCAACTCCTGAAGCGTCACCGGCATCGTATCCAAAAACAGTTTCCCCTCATTGTTCACCGAAATCGATTTCGTCTTGGGTTTCGACAAGCTCGCAGGCGCGTTACTCGACTTCGGAAGATTCACCTTCGTTCCCGACACCGAGGCCGTGCACATCAGGATGAAAATGACCAACAAAACGAACACCAAATCCACCATCGGCGTGATGTTCACCTGATCGTACGGAGCGTTATCGTCTTGGACTTGCATGGTGCCTTCCTCCGTTCCCTATTCGCGGTAAAACTCCGCAACCTTTGTGATGAACTCGTCGACAAACACGTGCATGTCCGTCGTCGCCTCTTTGATTTTTGACGTCAGGTAGTTGTACCCAAACATCGCCGGAATCGCGACGAACAGCCCCGCCACCGTCGCCACCAACGCAGCCGCAATCCCCGGCGCAATCGCATTCACGTTCACGTCGCCCGCCGCCGCAATCGACGCAAACGTAATCATCACCCCCACAACCGTCCCCAACAACCCGAGGAACGGCCCCCCAGAAATCGCAATCGTCAACAACACCATCAGGCTGTTCAGTTTCTGCGTCTCGCGAACCATGATTCCATCCAAGCTCGCGCGAATCGCCTGAATCGAACGGCCCGACAACGCCTTCCGCGTTCCTAACTCACGGTCCGCCGCTAATCGGTGCCGCATCTCCTCCACCCCAACGTGGTAAATCCGAAACACCGACGATTGCCGCATCTGCTTCAGCCCCTTCGCATCAACGTGCCCACCCAAGTTGTTCACCCGCGTCACATCCGCGTCATCCAATACCGTCAAATCCCGCGCAAGATGACGCCACGCATCCATGAAAGTCCCATTACCCTTCTCCAACCCACTCAAATAGGACGCTTTGCCCCACATCACCCACCAACTGATCACCGCCATCACCACCAAAATCGCAATCACAATCCAGCCGTCCACCGTCAGCGAACTCATCAAAATCCCAAACGTCCCGCTCATCCACGTCGACGCCTGCTCATCCGCACCCGCCGTCACCAGTTTCGCCACTTTATCCGGACCCTGACTCATCGCGAGCACCTGAAGGTAGCCCGCCGGCCGCGCCACCTTCGAGAGAACCAACTCGTCGACATCGCCCGTAAATCCCGTCTCCCCGCCCGCCACATCGCCCCCCACATGGCCAACCGACTTCATCGCGGGTAGGTTGCCCGTCGCTGCTCCGTATCGCTCGCCCCCTAGGTAAACGGTCACTGACCCATTCCCAATCACCGCCGCAACGTGAACCCACGCGTTCGCCGCAAGCGGAGCACCACCCGAAGTCCGCACCGTATTCGCACCCTCAGAAATCTCCGCATACAAAACGCCCTGATCCAGCCCCATGCGGAAGGACCGCCCCTCCTCTTTCCGGCTGAACAGCACCATCGTCCCATTGGCCACACTCGGCTTGATCCAAGCAGAAACCGTTGCCGCACCCCCCTGCGTCCATTCAAACGCGCCACCGCCCGGAATCTTCAGCGAATCCTTTCCACTCAACCGAAGGCCGCCGCCAATCATCGCTCCATCCGCCCCAACACCCGTGCCCTCCGCATTGTTACCCGCCATCGAGGAGTCCTGCGTAAGCGCGTTCCGATGGGCAAAATGATACGCGCCGACCGTCTCAACATCGTAGGTCCCCTTCGTATCCTCAGCCTTACCCGCCTTCGCGTTACCGTAATACATCCAAACCGTCGCCGCTTCGCCCGCCTTCATCTCAGGCAACCGAACCCACACAAACGCCTCTCCCATCAACGCATCGAGCTTCTCAAGATGGAATGGAATCTCCTTCTTCCCCTCCGCCACCACAAACCGAAGGTCCGATCCATCCTCCCTCGCTAACGCAAACTGGAAGTTCCCGTCGTGCAGACGCATCAACAACGGAGCAGAACCAATCGGATCCGTAATCGCCGCTCCCTTCGGCCCCGCATCAATCACAATCTTCTTTCGTACAGTCCATTCCGAGTTCCACCACTCCACCGACTCCTTCTCTTCAGCAACCCCCTGCGCCCCCATCACAAACAACAACGCCCCCCATCGCATCCACGCCATCAGCGTCGCAGCCCCCGCTTTCATCGATGTCTTCAGTGTTCTCATGCAATTTCGCTCGTTCAAAATCCCGTCCACAGCCGGAAGCTGATAAATGGCTCGAACCGCTTGGTCTGACTCACCGCAACCAGCGGAATGCCAACATCCAACGACCCACTCACATGCGTCCCCACCTGAACCCGGCCGCCCACTCCCACACTCATCAAGCCCGTGCTGGATTTCTGCTCCGGCAACGGTGTGCTAACCCCCAACACGCCGCCTTCCGCAAATCCGTGCAATCGCACCTCGTCCGCCTCTCGCATCGCCCCCTTAAAAATCACCGGACTCCTCAACTCCAGTGTCCCCATCACCCCCCGGTCACCCACCGCGCTCGCTTCGAGGTAACCGCGCACCGAGTTCACCCCACCCCCAGTAAACTGCTCACTGTTCACCAGCGGCTGATCCGCAACCTGCCACTGCGTCTTCCACATGAACTGCCCCCCATGGCTTAACTCGCGCGTCTGAGTCAGATCACCTCGCAAGTAGATGAAACTCCCACCCGCCTTGTACCGGCTTCGATCAAAGCCCGCGCCATCGCTTCCCATCCCACGGAAATGCCAAACCAGATTCGTACTCAAATCCGTCGAAACCTTGTCGCCGCGCCAACTCGCCAGATAGCTCGCCGTGAACGGAATGTACCGAATCGGGGCCGTGATCGCGCCTCCCGCCGTCTCAATCTGCTGATCGAAACTCTTATGATCAAAACCCAAGCTGAACGACTGAGTGAAATCCTGCGACACCGGCAAATCCCACGTCGCATAAAAACCAAGCACCTCTCCCCGCCCAAGAATCGCTAACCCGCCCAACGTCGACACATTCGAGTTCTGCTTCACCCCCTGAACCCGCCAACTCACACCCTCCACACCATTCAATCGAAACGCATACGAGCCCGACCAAACACTCACCTCACCCGGAACCTCCGGCGACATTTGGTGACTCAACGCAACCGTATGCCCCAACTGCCAGAGATTGGTGTAACTCGCAGAAAGGTTGAGCCTCAGCGGACTCGTAAACGGACTGTACCGATTGTTCAACTCCGCGCTCACATGCAGCGGAAGCTTGTCCTTGACCGTCAAATCAATGTCCACCGTCCCCGGTTCCAGTCCAGGCCGCAAAGAAGGCGTCACCTGCCGGTCCTGCCACTGATTCAGCGCCACAATGTCGCGCGTCACCTCATTGAAGTTCAACACTTTCCCTTCCTCAAGAGACTTCGCCATCTCCTTGATGCGACTCGGTAGAAAGTAGCGCGCACCCTTGACCCGCATCTGCCCCACCGTGCCCTCCCTCACCTGTAAAACCACCACGCCCGATAACGCATTCTGCGGCGGAATCTCAACCGAGACCGCTTGGTATCCGTTGCTCTGGTAGAGCTTCTCCAACGCCAAACGCGCCGCCTCAACATCCCCCTCAGTCCGACCAGGACCCAAGTACGGATAAACAACTTCCTCGACCGGCAATCGTTTCAAACTCTTCGCCCCTCGAACCTGAAACTCGCGAATATTGAAGCGCATCGGAGCCGCCGTCGCCTCGTCACCGGCATCCACCGCATCAGCTCCTGCCGCACCCCATCCCAATGGCCCAATCAGGAGCCCCATGGAAAGCGCCGCGAACGCCCACCGGTGGCCGCTCGCCAATCCCCAACACCCCTCTGCTATGTCCGGTAGTTTGTGCACGATGAAAACCAGCTCTCCGCTGAGCACGCGCACAGTCGCGAGATTGGATGACAAGCTTGTGTCACGAAGGTGACAACTTGGTGTCCGCAACCCGCGTCGCCTCCCCACCTCCTCGCCCACAAACACCGGTAATCTCGATGTCGCAGAGCCTCAAAGTGTTCCCCGCTCCACCACCCATACTCCCTCACTCACCGCCCTCCTTCCCTCCGACACAAAATCTTCACTCCGCCTGCGGTCTCCACCGGAAACGCCGCTTGCGGTACATGTCGTCCGCCACCTCGATGAGCGCCTGCGCATCCTTCGAAATCTCCCCCGCCTCGGCATCCATGGGAACGCGCCGTAGCCGCTCCGTCGGCTTCCCCACAAACTGTTCCACAAGGCGGTTCAACGACAACGCAACCAGCCGTTCATCACGATAGATTCCGACACTCCGATTATGATGCAAAACCGCCCGACGCGGCTCAGAAACCTCCTTGAGCAACAAGTCGCGCCCAAAAAAGACCGAATCATACGGACGCCCAATTAAACCCAAAAGCGTCGGCGCCACATCCAACTGACACCCCAAAACCGCATTCTCACCCGCGCTAACCCCTGCCGCCGGCCCCATGACAAGGAAAGGGATCTGGTAACTGCGAATCGGGAGAGTCTCGCTGCCGTACACCCGTGCCCCGTGGTCCGCAATCACCACAAAAATGGTGTCCTTCCAGAAAGCCTCACCCCTCACCCGATCGAAAAAACGGCCAAGAGCGTAGTCCACATACTTCACCGCATGTAGACGACTTCGACGATAAGACGGCTCACTGATGCGCCCTTCCGGATACGTGAACGGTTGATGATTCGAAACGCTTAACGCCGTGATAAAAAAGGGCTTCCCCTCCGCATAATCCAAACGCGCCTCCTCAATCACCCGATCATACAAATCCTCATCGCAGTGCCCCCACACATTGGTGAACACCGGATTCTTGAAGTCCTTCTGCTCCGTGAACGAATCAAAGCCGTTGTGCAGAGAAAACCGACCCAACCCATCGAAAATCCCGCGCCCCGGATAAATAAACCGTGTGTGATACCCGTCCCGACGCAACACAGAAGCAATCGTCTCGCACCCATCCGTCATCGTCTTCGCAACAATACTGTCCCCAGGAACCGGCGGAAAAGACGCCACAACCCCCTCAATCCCGCGAATCGTCCGGTTCCCATCCGCAAACAAACTCGTAAACAAGAGCCCCTCCTCAACCAACCCATCCAACCGCGGCGTCACACTGTCCTTCGTCCCCTTTTTCCCATTCAACGCACCCCAAAAATCACTCCCAAAACTCTCCTCCAACAGTAACACCAAGTTCTTCTTCGGCCGCGCAGCATCCCCCGGAATCCGTCGCTGAAGCGACCTCGAATCCTTTTCCCAAACCGCTCCCGGAGTGTCCAAAAGGCGGCGAGCCCGCGCGTAAGCCTCGTCCTCCGGTAGCGACGGATAGAAATCTCGATACTTCAAATCTCTCGTCCACATCGCAATCCCTCCCGCCGTCAGACCATTGGTCGTCAACTCGTTCGCCAACCGCTCCGAACTCCACTGCATCGGTACCTGCGTCGCCCCCACCACCAGGAGCGCCGCACCACCCAACCACCCCACACACCCGCGCACCCGATCCCGTGCCGTCAGGGAAATCGGACGCGGAAACCAACGCGCCATCCAAAACACCACCGCACCCGAACCCATCACACACAGAATCACAATCCGCCGCACCGGATACATCTCCTTGATGTTCTGTGTAACCTCCGTCCAGTAATGGAGATAATCAATCGCGACCGTGTTGAACCGAGAGGCGTACTCATGAAAAAAGTAGTATTCGGCCTGCAACACAAACAGGACCACGCCCCACCAAAGGGCCAACCCCACACGGGAAAGAATCCGATACCAACGCCAGCCCCACCAACGCTCAGAAACCAAAATCCCTCCCAAAGCCACCGGCAGCATCACCAAAAAACCCACCATCACGTCCAAATACGCGCCCGTCACATAAAGCCGAACATGCTCAGCCCAACTCATCCGCAACAACGAGCCAAACGTCCCCTCCAAAACGCCGCGCAACACGCCAGAAAGGACCACAAATACAGCCACCTGCACCAATGCAGGCCTCAAAAGTTGAATCCAAGGTCGCGCAGTCTGTCGCAAAACGGAGTGGTTCATCAGCCCGAATGATAGCCGCAGGGTCAACATTTGTTAATCGCATGCCCGCCTCGCTAACCACACCCGCGCTCGACACCGAGCCTCCCGTCAGGTCGTGTAGCAGGATGCGCTTGAATCGTTACCTCGCCTCCGCCGGATTCGGATCCCGACGCTCCGTCGAATCCCTCATCACGGAAGGCTCCGTCCGTATCAACGGACAAGTCGTCACCTCCCTCTCAACCACCATCGCCCCAGGAGACGTTGTCAAAGTCGGTAACCGAACCGTCGAGTCACAGCAACACGTCCACGCCATCATCCACAAACCAAAAGGCTTTATCTGCTCCTCCGCCGACGAAGCCGGGCGACGCACCATCCTCGATCTCGTCCCCGACGACTGGCCCCGCGTTTACAATGTCGGACGCCTCGACAAAGAAAGCGAAGGCCTCCTCGTCATCACCAACGACGGCGATCTCTCCCTCGCACTCACCCATCCACGCTACAAAGTCGAAAAGGAATACGAGGTCCTCCTCGACCGACCCTTCGAACCCGCCCACCGCGAAAAACTTCTGCGCGGATTCCACATCGAAGGCGGACGCGCAAAAATGGAGCGCATCTCGGTGGAAGGCCCCAACCGACTCCGAGTCGTCCTCCTCCAAGGCATCAAACGGCAAATCCGCTTGATGATGTATGACTGCGGCTATGAGGTCGAAAGCCTCCGGCGCATCCGCATCGGCACCGTCTGGCTCGATCGCCTCCGCCCCGGCGAATGGCGCATGCTCAATCCCAAAGAAGTGACCGCCCTCAAAGAAGGACGGAACCCCGACCCAGACGCCGTGCCACGCGCAAAAACTGTCGCGCCCGCGCCCACCCCACGCCGCCGAGAAGCTGCCACCCCAATCCACAAACTACCCTTCCAAGAACGCCCCACCGGGCCTCGAATCGCACGCCCCTCACGCCGCGCCAATGAGCGCGAAGATGCCCCCGAGCAGTTCACCCGCCAAGAACGGCCAGCTCGCAGAGCATCCGACTCGCGCCCCGCAGCAAGAGGCCGCTTCTCCGATCGCGAAAAACCGGACGAGCGCGCCGCACGCCCCTTCACCCCGCGTCCGCCCTCTCGCAACCGAACCGCCGAACCAAACGAGCGCGCAGAGCGCCCACGCCCCTTCCGCGGACGAACCACAGACGACGCGCCGCCGCGACCATCCTTCGGAGATCGCCCAGAACGCAGAACGCCCCGAGACGCATCAGACCGACCTGCCTTCGCACCCAGAGGAAACCGGCGCGACGATCGCGAGACCCGCGCTCCACGTTTTGTGGACAAACGCCCCTCATCACGCGAAGAAGCAAGCCCGCGCGGGGACCGTCCTCGCTTTGTGCCGTCCGAGCGCGCAAGGCGGACACCCCCCGCACCGCACCGTGGAAAATCTGACAGCGACAGACCTCGGCGAACTTCAGAACGCCCTCCGCAAACCTCAGCCCCGCAGAAACCGACCTCAGCCCCAAAGAAAAAGGGCTGGGACGCGTGGGACTGACCCGCCTGTCTGCCGCCGCTCAAACTCCATCCCAACGCGCCCTCGCCACCCTGCGAGGCAAGACGCACCCTCCTCACAGCACCCCGCCTGGGGGTGCTGCATCGGGTTTTACCTGCAACGCAATCAACACGTTCGCAGCAACAATCGCCAGTGCGCCCACCACGAAAGCGCCCCCAATCACCTCGTTGGCGTAAGTAATCCCCGATAGCACGGAATACCAGCCGGGTAGAAAGAGCGCCCATACCGTCGCAAACACCGGTTCACTCGCGTAAATCAACCCAGCCTGCACCGAACTCACCCGCGGCTGCCACGCAATCATCGTCGCGTACCCAAACAGCGTCGAACACAGCGTCAATACCCCCAGCATCACCCACATCCCAAGCTGCGAACCGATTCCACCCCAACTCCCCTTCGGAAATCCCGTCACCCACTCGCCCCACCCAACCACCGCCCAAAAAATCAACGCCTTCACCCCAAACATCACCAACGCCACCCGATCCATCCCGTTCCCCCGAAAGTCATCCCGCTCCAATACCAAAATCTGGCCCGTAAAAAAAAGCGCCGCTCCCACCGTCTCCCACTCCCCAACCCCAAACCCCATCCCACCCCAGTCCACACCACTCAACATCCCACACCCAAAAATCACCAACCCACTCGCACAAACCACCCGAACCGAAGGCGCCCGCCGCGACGTCCATGCAATCCACGCCGGAATGAACACCGACGTGAACTGCGTGAAAAACGACGAAGTACTCGCCGGAATCGTCTGCTGCGCGTGCGTCTGCAAAATCATCCCCGCAGCACCCCACACCCCCAGCAAACTGCCCTGAACCACCTCCAGTCGCGTCATCCGCCGAAGCCGCCCCGCCAACACACACCCCCAAATCACCGCAGCCAACGCCATCCGACTCCCCAACACCAACGCCGCATGAAACCAATCCGGTCTGCCCGGAAAATACACCGCCTGCAACGCCATCAACCCTTTCGCCGTCGGAAAACTCACCCCCCACGCCGCCGTCGCCAACACCAACCGCCAAACCGCCTCCCAACACATCCCCCGACCCTCCATCAAAGAATCCTCGCACGCAGCTTCTTCATCTCATCCAAAAACTCCGCCGGTATCACCAACGGCTCTTTCGGACCCTCCGAAAACTCGTACCGCTGCACAATCCCGTTCGCAAACAACATCCACGGCAACCCCGTCGCCGCATCCACCAACACCATCGCCGCCGACACATCCGCCCCCTCCAAGCGAGAACGCTTCTCCGAAATATAGCGCGTCCCAAAAAAACCCCGCATCCGAACGTCCTTCCCCAAAAACACATGGAACTTCCCCTTATTCGGAATGTTCACCTGCGCAAAAGCCTCCAACCCCCGAGCCCATTCCAACTCCTCAAAATGCGTGTCCAATAAGTTCACATGACTGATGTCCCGAGGCCCCACCGCCACCGAAACAAAGGCCTCCGAACGCCCAATCGCCAGCGCCCCAGCATCCCATCGCCATACCTCCTCCAACGGCTTCTTCTTCCGATCCACCTTGTAGTGCACCACCTTCCCATCCGTCTCCACCTCAACCCGCTCCAAAATCTCCATCCACGCCGTCGCCGATAAATCCGACTCCGGCACAAACAACCCCTCCACCCGCATCTTCACGTCCGGACTCCCCGGTTTCGGCACCTCCCAAACCCCAGGCTCCTCCTTGTCCGGAACCTTCGGCGCCACAGGTAATGGCCCCGTCCGCGCAAACTCCAACTTCCAACGCGCCACCCCCTCCTGCCCCGCCTTCCAATGAATCACCTTCTCCCCCGTCCCCACCCCAGCTTCCGCAGGCTCTAACCGCTTCAAAAACTCAAACATCTGCACCGTCATCTTCCCCGCCTCCGCGTCCGCCGCCGGTAAATAAATCGTCCGCTTCCCCGGCAAATCTGGGTTCGCTGCCACCTCAACCGGCTTCGCTGCCTCCGCCCCCTGCGCAGCAGGCGCTCCCGCCGAGCGCTTACCTCCCGCCCCAGCACCCCCACGCTGCGCCTCCACTCGCACCACCCCCAACCAACTAAACAAAACCAGCCCGGTAAAAATCACCGAACCCCGCGTCATCAACTCTCGTCTCATG
>JBEEPE010000414.1:0-4529 GCA_041191265.1 Verrucomicrobiota bacterium
GCTTCGACTACTTTTCCGGAGGATCCGCCGACGTAAATGAACGTTCCGTCGTAGGCCGTTCGAAATACGTCACCTAATCCGCCGAGCTCTCGCCCCTTTTTTACGTCCGCCTGTTTCCACGCGTGAACGCTTTTATCCTTACCCGCCGTTAGCAGCTCGTCGGTTGACAAAAATCGGATTGAGAACAGGCCGCTCTGGTGTTCGCGGTAGGTATTCATCAACTTGCCGGTTGCGGTGTCGTACACCTTGGCGATGCGGTCGAGTCCGACCGATGCAAACCGCTTTCCGTCCGCGCTCATCGCGAGGCCGGTGACGGCGTCTGCGTGCGCGTTGAGTCGGTGGGTGCGCCGTGCGGAACTCATCTCGAGGAGGGAGAGGGAATGATCGGCGCCGGCGAGGACAAGGGTTTTGCCGTCTGGCGTGATTTCGAGGTCGAGGAAGACGTCGGAGGCGGCGGCGAGCTGGCGCATGAAACGACCTGAAGCGAGATCGAACTGCCGGACTTCGCCGGATTCGCCAGGGGTTCCGCCTGCGGTGATGAAGGAGGCCCCATCAGGATGGAGGACGATGTCAAACGTCCTCGGGGAGGCGTTCTCGATGCGTTGGAGCAGTTTTCCTGTTGCGGCGTCTCGCACGAGGATTTCGCGCAATCCGCCAACGAGGATTTTTTTTCCGTCCGGACTGAACGCAATGGCAGAGACGGGGAGCGGGGCTCGGTAGGCTGTGGGTGCGGGAGGATGCGTCTTTGGCGGAACGATTTCGACGATGGGAGCGTTACGATCATCTCCATCGAAGGGGGCGCCTTCCGCGATCCATTGTCGCATTTTCTCCTGCATGGCTGCCGCGAGAGGAGGTGCCTTCTTTGGCATCCGCTCATCTGCATCGGAGGCGGTGAGCAGGTGAAAAAGGCTGCTTTTTTCCGGTTTTCCTGGGGTGAGAACGGGGGTGGCTGGGTCTTCGTTTCGCGAGAGGAAGTCGAAGGTGTCCAAACGGTAACCACCGCGTTGCTCGGCGGGTCCGTGGCAAGTTTGGCAGTGCTCGATGAGGACTGGGGCGATCTCGTTGCGAAAGCTCACTGGGGCTGCTTCAACCGCAGTGGGAAGCAGCGCGAAGATCGCCAAGAAAACGGGGACGGCGAGGCGGATACTCATTGGCGGAAGATGAACTCGCGGAGGTTGAGAACCGACCAGACGACGTCTTCCAACGCGGTGGCTCGATCCGATTGCGATGCGATGTAGGAACTCGTTTTTTCGCGTTCGACGTCGGAGGGCTCGCGACAAAGGGCGGCCATGTACAAATCAGAGAGGATGGCGGGGTCATCTTTGCCTTCGCTGATCCATTTTCTGATGAGCGCTCCTCCGCCATTTTTGAGACGACTTTCAACCGTCTGACTGTTGGAAAGTTGGAGCGCTTGGGTGAGGCTGGGTTGGTTTTGTCGCTCGCAGGCGCACGAGCTTTGGCGAGCGGGTTGCCCGAATGCGACGAGGAACAGGTTGTTGGGTTGCGGAGCAGGAAGTTGGGTTGCAGGTGTTCCGACGGGGAGGCTTCCGAATCGTTCGGGTTGGCCGGTGATGCGCCCCACGGCGTCGAGCAGTTGTTCTGCGCTGAGGATTTGTCGGCGGGCGTGGGAGAAGAACCGTTCGTCGTCGCGGTTCAGCTCGAGCGTTCGCGCGGAACGCTGGTAAGTTTGGCTGTTTAAGATACTTCGGATTAACTGCTTCCGGTTAAATCGGCTTTCGACGAGAATTTTTGAAAGTGCGTTGAGCAGTTCGGGGTTTGAGGGCGGGTTGGAATCACGGAAATCGTCGATGGGTTCTACGATTCCGCGCCCCATCAGTTGGGACCAAATCCGGTTGGCTTCGACCCTTGCGAAGAACGGGTTTTCGGGGCGGGTCAGCCATTCCGCGAATGAGGTGATGCGGTCTGAATCGCTGGGGATTTGGAGTTCGCCTTGTCCTGGAACCCACGGGGGCATGGTTTTGCTGGTGCGCGGCTGGGTTGTTTCGCCGCGTCGCGCGGTGAAGATGAACATTTCGTTGTTTCGGTTTCCTTTGCGTCGTTGGAGGCGGTCGAAAAACGCGGAGAGGCCGTAGTAGTTGTCTTGGGTCCAACGCTCGAACGGATGGTTGTGGCATTTGGCGCATTGGATGCGGGCGCCGAGGAAGATTTGGGCCGTCATTTCCGTGGCCTCTGCCGTGTTCGCGGTGGTTCGGAAAAAGTTTGCGGGCGGGTTTTCGAGGGTGCTGCCTTGGGCGGTGAGAAGCGTGCGTGCGAACTCGTCGTAAGGAACGTTGCGTTCCCATGCGTCGACGAGCCATTCGTTGTACTTGTGGGTGCCGGGTTCGGACACTGTGGCAGGGGCGATTCGGAGCAAGTCGCCCCAACGGAACGCCCAAAAGCGTGCGAAATCGGGAGAAGCGAGTAACCGGTCCACGAGCTTCGCGCGTTTATCGAGCGCTGGGTCAGCGAGAAATGCGCGGGTTTCGGCGGGATCGGGCAGCAGGCCGGTGACGTCGAGGGAGGCTCGGCGGATGAACTCGCCATCGGAGCACGCGGGGGAGAGGGGAATCTGAAGGCGTTGCAGGAGGGCAAAGACGCTCTCGTCGATCGCGTTTGCGGGCTTGGGTGCGTCCCACTGGAAGCCTGGCACGTCCTTAATGGCCGTGAGGTGAAAGGTTTCGACGTGTTCGAGGAATCGGACGGAGATCGCGGTGTTGCCGGGTTTAATCGCGGTGATTAATCCGTGTTCGCTGACGGTGGCTGCGGCTTCGTCGGAGCTGCTGAACATGGCGAGGCGCGTGATGTCACGCGTGGTTGAATCGCTAAATGTCGCGGTGACGCGTAGTTGCTGGGTCGAGGCGGGTGCTCGGAGGGTTCGGTGGGTTTCCGGGCCGATGCTGATTCCAGTGACGCGCGGGGTGGTTGGGGAATCGAACTGGCATCCTTGCCGGATCCACTCCACCAAAATGCGGTAGGCATCGTCGGTTTTTGTCAGTTTAAGCCCCCCGCGGTGAGCGGTTTCCATGAGTGGTTTGCGCAGGAGGAGGCTTGATTCCGGCTCCGCTTGATTGATGCGGCGGCCGAACAAATCGCGCGTCAGGCTGGTTTTGTCGGAGTCTGGGTCGAAGGCGACCATGGAGAGCGCAAAGCCGCCTTTGCCGCTCGGGGCTCCGTGGCAACCGCCCGAGTTGCACCCGTTTTTGGAAAGTGCGGCGAGGGTGCCGGTGAGGAACCGGATTTTTTCAGGTGCGCTTTGTCCGGAAACTTGAACGGTCGCCCTCGCTGAGAGGGGTCCGGCTTGGATCTGCAGCGGGCTTAGTCCGTCGGCAAGGGGAGTGAGAAGACCTGCCTCCAGTTTGCCGATGGTAGGATTTTCGAGTTGGTATGAAGCGGCGTGGGTTAGGTCGCGCACTGAACCGTCGGCGTACACGCCGGTGACGACGAATTGGGTGCGTTGAAGGGGGGATTCGAGGGTGGCGGATTCCGGCGTTACGCGGAGCGAGACGGGGGAACCGATGAGGGCGGCAAGGGGTTCGTTCGCTCGGAGGAGGTCCCAGTGGAACAGGGCTCCCCAGAGGAGCATGAGCGAGAGGATGAGGCGGGGAGGAGTCATCGTTTAATCTCGAGCCGAATTGGGTTTGAGCGCGATTTGGTGGGTTTGCCACCGGCGGTGCTGGTTGCGATGGCAACGAGGCCTTGGTGCGTGCCTTCGTTTGCGGAGGGGGAGATGGTCAGGGGGATGGTGAGGGACGACTCACCGGCGGGGAGGGGTTTGAGGGGCAGTTCGGGAGTGATGCCGGACGGGAGTCCTTCGAGCGCGATTTCGACTGCGGACGGGTTGGCAGCATCGTGACGGGTGATGTTGAGGGTGAGCGTGGTGGAGGAACCGGGTTTTAGCGGAGTCGCAGGCAGGGATGCCGCGATTTCAACGGGTTCAACGAGGTGAAGGGGAACCTTTTTGAGTCGGACTTCCTTGAATGCTCCTTTGAAATCCGCGCTAGCGACGATATCGAACGCGAGTTCGGAGGAAGCTGGTTCGGTGGGGCCGTTGACGTCGCAGACGAAGTCGACTTGGCCGGCGATACGTCCGCCTCTGGCGCCGCTGGAGGTGATGGTGACTCCTTCCGGAAGGTTTTCAAAACGGATTTGAGCGTTGCCGTCGAAGGATTTATCGAGGGCGGTTTGGCGCAGGACAAACTGACTTTTGCCGAGCGAGCGAGGGAGGAGGGCGCCGCGATCGGTGAGTTCGATTTTGAAAAAATCCGGAGCTTCCGGACCGACGCAGAGGGGGAACGCTTCCGTGAGACGGCGCGGCGGTTGAGGCATCGCGGCGAGGGCAAGTGTGAGCGTGTCGGTTTTCTTTTGATTGTTCTTTTTGCCGTCAGCCTTAAGCGACGCGAGGGCGGACCATTCGGTGTCTTTCTCCTGAGCGGTCGCGCGGAACTGGATGTGTTGGATGGATCCTTCTGGCAAGCCTTCGGGAAGCGTGACGCGGAGTGTGGTGTCGTTCTTTCCCTTTTCGAGCACGT
>JBEEPE010000415.1:0-8496 GCA_041191265.1 Verrucomicrobiota bacterium
CAGGAGCAGGAGCAGGAAACGTTACCGAAGCTCCTGCGCCCGCCGGTTCACCCTGCGTCGGAGCCGCAGACGGAATCCCCATGCTAGGCGCAATCGGCGCCGCAGGTGCCAATACAGGAACCGTTGGACGTCCCACAACCGGCGCAGGGGTCAACCCCACCGAGGATTGCGGAATCGCCACGCCTCCCGCCGGCGCCTGAACTCCCGACCCAGGCGCCAATGCAGAGGTGTTCGTCCCAACGAGACGAACAGTCGCCTGCTTCGCCGGAACCGCTTCCGCAGGAACAACCTGCGCAACCGTCAGCCGGACCGTCTCCCGTTTCGCCGAAATCACCGACGGCTTAGGAGGCAATGTGATTCGAATCGTCTGGGAGCTCGCGCCAGAGCTAGCACCGGAACCAGAATCGGGGGAAGGGGGAACCGTTTCGGACATGTGAGAACTTAATCACTTCAGATGGACGGGTTCAAGAGGAAGGGACGCGTCCGTCCCCCATTCGTCAGCAACCAAAATCAGGGAGCCGGGGCATCCTTCACACAGCGAAATCCCGTGTGCTGTAACCCCGTGTCAGGAGAGGTCTTCTGACGGGCCGACGGACGATACCCCCGACAGTACATGTCGCTACACAAACACGACCCCCCCCGCCCCACCCGCTTCTCTACCCCAGGCTCAGCCGGATCAAAGCTCTTCTCCGGACCCTGAGGATTATCGCGCGGACTCACCGCATAGTAGTCCGCTGTATACCAGTCAGAAACCCATTCCCATACGTTCCCCGCCATATCAAACAACCCGTAACCATTCGGAGGAAAGGACGACACGGGTGCCGAAAAAACGTAACCATCCTGCTTCGTGTTCTCATTCGGAAACTGGCCCTGCCAGATATTCGTCATCCACGCCCCCTTCGGATTTTTCTCTGCGCCCCAAATAAACGGAGCCCGATCCAACCCACCCCGCGACGCATACTCCCATTCTGCCTCCGTCGGCAACCGCTTCCCCGCCCATTTCGCATACGCGACTGCGTCAAACCACGAAACATGCACCACCGGGTGCTGCTCCATCCACTTGATGTCAGAATCCGGCCCCGTCGGATGACGCCAGTTCGCCCCAGCCACGTACTGCCACCACTGCATGTGGTCGTTCAACGAAACCACATTCGGTGGCGGAACAAAACAAACCGAACCCGGCACCAGCTTCTCCTCAGGAACCCCCGGAAAATCCCTCGCATCCGGCTTCTTCTCCGCCGTTGTCACATACCCCGTCGCCTCCACAAACCGCGCAAACTGTCCGTTCGTTACTTCCGTGCGATCCATCCAAAAACCCCGCACCTTCACATCATGCACTGGCAACTCGTCCGGCTGACCATCCGCTCCGCCCATCGTAAACTTCCCCCCAGGTACCCACACCATCTCTCCTCCCAACTCACTCCGCGACGCACGACTCGCCTGCTGCTGCCTCTTGATTCGCTGCGCCTCGCGGTACACCGCAAACGTCGCCAAGGTCAGCCCCGAGCCAAACAACACCACAATCACTAAAAAAGAACGCGTCGCCGGTTTCATAAAATCCTACCCCTCACGTTGCAGGGCGCCCGCCAACCCCGCAAAAACAAAAGCGGAGCGATGAATCAACACCGCCCCGCCTCAAAAGTTCAAACCCAACTCCAAAAATCCTACGCCAACTTCACCACCCCAGACCCCGAGGCAATCCGCCCAATCACCTTACCCTTCACCGAACGCACCACCGAAGCCGCATCCTTCTCCCGCACAATCAACACCATCCCAATCCCCATGTTAAACACCTGATACATCTCGTCCGCATCCACTCGCCCGCCCTCCCGAATAATCTCAAACAACCGAGGCACCTTCCACGACGCCCGATCAATCACCGCGTCACAGTCCTTTGGCAAAACCCGCGGCAAGTTATCCACCAACCCGCCCCCCGTGATGTGCGCCATCCCCTTCACCACCCCAGACGCCAACTTCGCCACCACCGGTTGATAGTTCGTGTGCACCCGCAACAACTCCTCTCCCAGCGACTTCGTCAACCCAGACAACTTCACGTCCAACCCCAAACCCATCGTGTCAAACAACACCTTGCGCGCCAATGAGTAACCATTGGTGTGCAATCCATTCGACGCCATCCCTACCAACACATCCCCCTTCCGAACCGCACTCCCATCCAACATCCGAGGCCGATCCACCACCCCCACAATCGTTCCCGCTAAATCGTACTCCCCGCGCTGATACATCCCAGGCATCTGCGCCGTCTCACCCCCAATCAACGCGCAACCCGCCCCTTTGCACGCCTTCGCAAACCCCTTCAAAATGTCCTTGAAAACCTCAGGCTCTAACCGCTCAGCCCCAATGTAATCCAAAAAAAACAGCGGTCGCGCCCCAATCACCGCAATGTCATTCACACAGTGATTCACCAAACACTGCCCGACCGTGTCGTGACGCCCGGTCGCAAACGCTAACTTCAACTTCGTCCCCACCCCATCCACACTCGACACCAACACTGGGTCCTTCATCCCGCGAAAGTTCGGACGAAACAACCCGCCAAACCCCCCAATCCGCCCCAACACCTCCGGACCATGCGTCCCCTTCACCAACGCCTGAATCCCACTCTTCACCCGATTCCCCAAATCCACATCAACCCCCGCCGCAGCGTAAGCCTTCTTCGAAACCGCCCCCGCAGGAGCCTTCTTCGTCACCGATTTTTTCATAAACTTCGTCAAACCAAAACTTAAACCTTTGTCCCTGACTTCGGAAACAATGCCGGCGTCGCATCAACACCCCCCAGCAAGTTCACCCGCCGCCCACGCCGCTCCATCACGTGCTTGTCAATATTCGGATCCACCGGCACCGGATACTCCCCGTTAAAACACGCCAAACAAAAATCGCTAAACGGTTGCCCCGTCGCACGAACCATCGCCGGAACCTCCAAGTAACCCAGCGAGTCCGCTCCCAAGTACTCGCAAATCCCCTCCGGCGTCAGTTGGTTCGCCAACAACTTCTCCGGATCCGGAAAATCAATGCCGTAGTGACACGAATGCCGGTGCGGCGGACACGAAATCCGCACATGCACCTCCTTCGCCCCCGCCTCCCGCAAACTCACCACACGCGCCCGCGCCGTCGTCCCTCGCACAATCGAATCGTCCACCACCACCACCCGCTTCCCCTCCACCGCCTCGCGAATCAAGTTCAACTTCACCCGCACGTTGAAATCGCGCGTTGCCTGCGCCGGCTGCAGAAACGTCCGCCCAATGTAATGATTCCGCACAAACCCGTGCGTATACCGAATCCCCGACTCCTCCCCGTACCCCAACGCCGCATACACACCCGAATCCGGCACCGGAATCACCACGTCCGCCTCCACCGGATGCAACCGCGCCAACTCGCGCCCCATCTCCACACGCGCCCGCGCCACATTCATCCCATCAATATTCGAATCCGCCCGCGCAAAATACACGTACTCAAACACGCAGAACGCCTTGCGCTCCTCCTTAAACGGCCACTCCGAACGCACCCCGTTCTCGTCAATGATCACCACCTCCCCAGGCTCCACCTCCCGCACAAACTCCGCCTTAATCAGGTCAAACGCGCACGTCTCACTCGACAACACCCAACCCCCATCAATCCGTCCCAACGACAGCGGACGAAACCCAAACGGATCCCGAACCCCAATCACCTCCCGCTCGCTCATCATCACCAGCGAGAACGCCCCCTGAACCTGACGCAACGTCGAAAAAACGCTTCCCGCCTCCGTCGAATGCCGCGCCAACAGGTGCAAAATCACCTCAGAATCCACCGTCGTCTGAAAAATCGACCCCTCCTCCTCCAAGTCCTCCCGCAAAATCGCGGCATTCACAAGGTTACCATTGTGCCCAATCGCAATCTGGCCACGGGCCGTGTTCACCACAAATGGTTGCGCATTCGTCAGATTGCTCGACCCCGTCGTCGAGTACCGCACATGCCCAATCGCACGACTCCCCGTGAGTTTCGCTAAATCACTCTCGCCGAACACTTGAGAAACCAACCCCATCGCCACATGCCGCTTAAACGGCATGTTCGGACCCTCCGCTGTCACAATCCCCGCACTCTCCTGCCCTCGATGCTGCAACGCATACAACCCGTAATAGGTTAACACCGCCGCATTGGGGTGGCCAAAAACCGCAAATACCCCGCACTCATGAGCGGGCCGATGTCTGGAAAATTCGGGTGGATTCACTCGGGAAAAAATTCGGGGCGGTAAAAGAGAAAGGAACGCTGAAAACCTAGGGATTCACCCCACGGAATCAAGACATCGAGGCATACGGTCACGAAGATTCCCCCTCTCTCTCCCTCCCTCAGATTCTTTCCAAGGCCCGCCAACCCGCCCCACCACGCCCCACCCAACGACCCCCACCTGCCGACCCATCATCCTCTGCGAAAACTTCATGCCAGAACAGGTCTACCCCCACTCATCACCTCCCCGCGACCTCCCTTTTTCTGGCTAAACCCCTACTTCCTCGTTGAACTTGTCTCCCCCAACCCGCCATGCACCCCACCCCTTGGACCGTTCAAGTCAGCCTGAATTCCACCCTCCTCGGCCGATTCCCTCTCACGCAAGGCACGCATCTCATCGACCGACACCCCGATGCGTCCATCTCCATCCCCAACCTCCCCCCAGAAGCAGCGCCCATCACCTTCCACATCGAAGACAACTTCCTCACGTTCACCCCCAACCCCGAGGCGTGCCCGCAACTCGCCAACCGAACCGATCTCGTCCCAAATGCTCGAATCCCCCTGCCGCACATCGTTTCCATCGGCCCCATCGAACTAAACTTCACCGCGCATCAACCCCCGCCCAACCAAAGCGCGCACATCGCCATCACCATCCCCGCATCACGCCCCCTCTCCGAATCAACTCCCCCCCGCCCCCTCCAACCCACCGCGAAAGCCTCCGCGCTCTCCGACGTCGCTATCACCATCCCCGCCGGAAAACCCCTTCCCCAGAAATCCGTCGCCGAATCCGCAGCAAACGCACCCACCATCGTCCCAACCGCTCACTCTCGCGGATTTGTCCCCCTCACCCACTCACCAAAACGCCCCACCGAACGGCAAACCCTCACCGCCGATAACGAGTACCGCATCGAAAAAGAAATCGCGCGCGGCGGCATGGGCGTCATCTACGAAGGATCCGACCCAACCCTCCAGCGATCCGTCGCCGTAAAAGTCTCCTCCTTGGCAGGCCATAACGGAGACCCCCGCTTCAAACAAGAAGCCGAAGTCCTCGCCGCACTCGCACACCCCAATATCGTTCCCATCCACAGCTTCGGCACCGACTCGAACGGAAACCCGTTCTACAGCATGAAGCTCATCAAAGGCCGAACCCTCCAGGCCATCATCGACTCCCTCCGCACCGACCCAGCAAAAGCCTCCGCCGAATACCCCCTCGCCAAACGGTTATCCATCTTCAGAAAAGCCTGCGACGCACTCTCCTTCGCCCACAACCAAGGATTCATCCACCGAGACATCAAACCCGACAACATCATGGTCGGCGAATACGGCGAAGTCCTCGTCATGGATTGGGGCCTCGCAAAACGCATCGGCGCCGCCGAACTCCCCTCCGGAAACTCCACCCCCTCCACTCCACGCGACGCATCCTCGTCCTCCCTCGGAATGACTCTCGAAGGTGACGTCATCGGCACGCCGCAATACATGGCCCCCGAACAAGCCGAAGGCCGAATCGCCAATCTCGATGAACGGAGCGACCTCTACTCCCTCGGCGGAATCCTCTTCGCCCTCCTCACCCTCCGCCCCCCCATCGAAGGAACCTCCGTCGATGAAGTGCTCGGAAACGTCAAAAGCGGCCGCATCAGCTCGCTCACCACTCGAAAATCCAAAGCCACCACCCCCGCCAACACAAAACTACGCCCGCTCGACCACACCATCCCCGAAGCGCTACGCGCCATCACCTTAAAGGCCCTCGCATTCCGTCCCGAAGAACGCTACGTCTCCGTAGAAGCCCTCGCATCCGACGTCGACGCCTTCCAAAACGGTTTCGCAACCCAAGCTGAGCAAGCCGGTTTCTTTCGCCGAACCGCCCTGCTCATCAAACGGCATAAAGCCATTTCCGCTCTCCTCTTTCTGCTGCTCGTCGGTGGCGTCACCTTCACCCTTCGCCTCGCTGCCAGCGAACGCCACGCCATCGCCGAACACGCTCAAGCCCTGCGCGCCAGCGCCAACGCCACAATCGCCCTCGCAGAAGTCGCCGAAGAACGCCTCGAAGGCGAGCGCATGGAAGATCTCCTCGACAACATCCCGAAAAACCTTCGCTCACAACCGTGGAATTACCTCTGGAGCCGCCTCCACCCATACACGCTCTCCGTCGAATCCGCCTCCTCAGCACGATGGGTTTTTGTCCAACCTCACCCAACAAAACCAAACGTCTTCCTCGCGCTCCAAAGCCACGGACTCCTCTCCGAAATCGACGCCGAATCAGGAACCACCGCTCCCGTCTTTGATTGGAAAGCCAACATCAAAAGCGCCCTCGCCGTCGCCACCAATAAAGACGGTCACCTCTTCGCCTTGGCCAAAACCAGCACAAAGTCCGGAGGACCCAGCACCGACATCATCATCGTCGCTGCCAGCAATCCTGACCCCAAAAAACCCATCAGCCAGTTCACAGTGCCCTTCACCGTCGGCCCCTTTTCCGGATCACGCTTCGGCATGCTATTCAGCCGTGACGGCAAACATCTCATCCTCTCCTCCTCTCAAAAACTTCGAGAAACCAATACGTTCTCCATTCAGTCACATGATGTCTCAACCGGAAACATCGAGTGGTCCACCACGTCAGAAAACAGCTCGTTCATTGACATCACCCCCAACGGAACCCTTCTCGCCCTCACCGAAAAAGAGGGCGTGCGAAAACTCGATCCACTATCCGGATCGCCATCCACCCTCCTCGAACAAGCCCCCTTCCCTCAAACGGTCGCAAACCGCGTCCTCGTCACCGCAGATCTCGATTGGGAACGCGTCTTCACCTTGAAAGGAACAAACATCGTCCGCTCCGTCGCATTAAAGGACGGTAGCCCGCTCCTCGCCCTACCCATCGGATCCGAAGTCAGTCAACTGCAGTCCATCGCCGTTGACCGGCGAGGCCATCTCTGGACCGCTCGCCGTCTCTCTCGCCAATCGAGCGCCCTCGAAAGTTGGGATCGCGAGGGCAAACCCGAGATGGGTTATCCACTCCTCAGCGGCAAACAGGGCTCGTGGCAAATCACCCCACACCCCCTCTCCGACCACCTCTGCCTCACCAAGGACTCTGACCTGCACATCATCAGACTGGGGGTAACCCCGCAAATGCCCCAAGCCACTCAACGACATCCAGTTCACCTGAGTGCCTTCACCCAAAATCCTGACACTAAGCAGTCAGCGTTCATCAACTCGCACGACAAACAACTGTTTTTCCGAATCGAGAATCCCGACTCCAAAACGCCCCAAGCAGAACTACCGCTTCCCGATTTGTCGGCTGAAACCGCGCGTAAGACAGCCCTTCTCTCAAACCAAGACTCAACGGTCTTCACCCTCATTCAAGACGCCCAACAACGCCCAAAATGCGCGATCGTTCGTTACCAACTCCGCGACGGAGTCCCCTCCGAAGAAAGGCGTGAAACACGGGATTTTCCAGCGTGGTGGGGCAAAGCCCTCGTCACGGATGCAACGGGAAAATACGCGTGGACCGGCCAATCCGTTCTCAACCTCGAAACCCTCGAACTCGAAAGCGAGCTACAACCCGGCAACCTGCGATTTGAAGGCGATTCTCCCGAGCGCATCGCCGGCATCGCCACATGGACAGGTCCATCACAAGTGGTTCAGGTCATGTCCGTTTTTGAAACAGAAGACCCTGAGGACGACGGATGGCACGACGTGCTCGCCGCGATTGAAATCCCCAGTGGACGCATCCGAAAAATCGAATCCGCCCCCTCCGCCGCCGGAGTCTCTTCCTCACCTGACGGACGTTGGATTGTCGAGGCAGGTTTCGACCGACGCGTCCGAATCCGGAGCGCGGACACGCTCGAAGTTGAGCGCGAGTTCCTTGTCCATGAGGGGCGTGTACGCCGAGCAATCTGGCATCCCACAAGGCCTGCTTTGATCACGCAAGGGGACGACCGGCGCATCAAAATCATTCACCCCGAAACCGGCGCAGTCATGGAAGAGATGTGGAGCGCAAAACCGATCTACGGAAACATCAAACTCTCCACCGACGGTTCCCGCATTTTCCTAACGTCCCCCCCCACCACCCTATTTTGGGACCCCACCATTTTCATGCCGTAGGCATGACACCCTGTAGCCGGTGGTTGAGGAGCGCCAGCGACGACACCACCGGACACGTTCGCACCACGCGCGCCACGGGCGTGATCGTCGGGCGTGGTCGTCGGGCGTGGTCGTCGGGCGTGATCGTTGGGCGTGATCGTTGGGCGTGATCGTTGGGCGTGGTCGTCGGGCGTGATCGTCGGG
>JBEEPE010000416.1:0-15173 GCA_041191265.1 Verrucomicrobiota bacterium
GAGTCTTCGTTGCCTCAAAACCGACATTGGAAACTAGACTCTCAAAGATCGCACCAGGAGAATCTCTCGCTGGCGTTCGCTGCTTTTCAGCGGCGGGTTGTGAAATCTACCCAACCTTCTCCCGCCGTCAAAAAAAAACTTCTCTTAGGGATCGCCCTTACGTTTAGACCACTCCCCTACAGGGTTTTATGGGTCGCTTTTTTTTGCCTGCTTTGGCGAAACTCGGCGCGCGCCCGTTCCGCAATCGCCTCCACACTCTCGGTTCCGGACAACCAATCTGTTGCCGTAATCGTCGGAGCTAAAGCTGCAAGTTTCAGCATATGAATGACATCTGTCTCGCTCACGTATTCAGCATCGATTCGCCCTTGCGGATGCTGATTGTGCGGGTTTCCGAGCGCCACGCAAAGGGCTCCGGTATTATATCCAGCCTTATAAAATATTGATGCTTCGCAGGTTCCGCCATCCATGAGGCATCGTTGATGGGGTATGCCCGCGCTGATAGCGGCGTCCAGCAGGGTCTGCGTGACCGCCGGTGTAAATATCGTTCGCTTGTCGCCGACCCGCACGATGCATCCAGATTTAAACTGCCTCTCGCTCAGGGCCGGACTGGTCTCAAGAGATATCACGGTTGCGTGGGGAGGGATTAGTTGGCTCTGGCACGCCAAGGCCGCCCCGAATAGCCCGACTTCCTCCGCAACAGTGAACAGCGCATGCACGTTGTAGTGGGTTTCGGCTCGCGCGTGCTGAAACACGGTTTCCAGAGCGACGGCGCAACCCACTAAGTCGTCGCAGGCGCAACTTTTTATCCATCCATCGGTTCTCTCAAAGGGGGGGACCGCCCACATGCCAATCCCCGCTCCAAACTGGGTTACGCCGTGGTTGCGATTTAGATACTCTGGACGGATTGAGCCTCTGAACTCTCCGTCGACAAACCCAGGATGGTCCATGTGCGCGCAGAATACCCAACTATCCGATTTTGTCCGAGCGGCGTAAGATACCAGTACGTTGCCCCACTCATCTTGTGTGATGGACACCATGGGTATTTTTTGAGCCTCCGAAATCAGAAGCGCCCGGATTTCATGCTCGCGAAACGGTGCAGTCGGCGTGCGCATGAGTTTTTCTAGCAACGAGAGGAACTGTTCCGATTCAATCTGTGGTTCAATCATGTTTGCTTCTCCAGTTAAGGATTCTCACTCCGTCAAACCGACCAAACTGAGCGTAGCGAAACGCCTTCGCTTCCGCTTGGAGCTACTAGGATGCAAGCTTTTAACCCACGCACTTGCGCCTCTTTCTTTTCGCTCGATATGCACGCTTTCACAGGTGATTGGAGCTCTAGCGGGTCGCCTCTCGGCCCTCGGCCAAAACTTCGCAGGAGAAAATATTAATCTGGTCTTTGCGCAGCGTCCATTGGCGGAAAGGTTAGCAATCACCTCCCTGAGTTATACAAACTTCGCTCGGACAATGTTGTCCCTTTTCTGGTCGGCAACCAAATCCAGCGCAGAACTCACAAAAATTACTACCGCGGTCGGATTTCGCGCAGTTGAGGACTTTGCGGAGCGAACGGGCAAGCCCCTCATTCTGACAACCTTTCACTTCGGAAACTGGGAGTTGTCTTCGCTCGGAGTGGCTATCCGCGGAAGGCCCGTTCTCATCGTGGGCGAAGACTTCAAGAATCCGCTCCTGAGACCATTTTTCCATCAACTCCGCTCGCGCTTCGGAAGCGAAGTGATTCCCCAAGCGGGCGCAGCGGTGCGACTGCTGCGACACCTAAAGAAAGGCGGGGACGTTGCTTTCCTCTTCGATCTGACCATGCCGCCAGCACCAAACGGAGCGGTGATTTCTGCTTTCGGAAATCCGCGCTTCGAAATGAGCGTCACCCCGCTGCATGCCTTGCTCGCCAAAAGGACAGGCGCGGTTCTCGTGCCTGTCATCTCGACCCCAGACGGCAACCGGGGAGTACTCATAACTGCCTTGTCACCAATAGACACATCCGACGAAATCTCCATCCATCAAGCGGTTCAATCGGGGTGGGATTTGTTGGAGAAAACCGTTCAGGACCGACCCGACCTGTATCTCTGGGCGTACCGTCATTTCCGCTATCGGCCGAAAGACGCGACTCGTGCATATCCCACCTACGCCACTCCTTCGCCAGCCCTTGATGCGTTGAAACTCGAGGTCAAAACCGGTGTAACTCCAACCCGTAGCTAAGGATACCTCCTAGGAATCCAACGAATCCAACGAGCCCAGCCCCCACGAACACTGCCCCACGCAGCCTCCGCCTCTCGCTGGTCCCCTCGCGGCACTCGAATAAAACAGCACTGCCAGCAGACAGAGTCCCCCAAATCGCCACCAACGTTCCGAGCCACTTGTGGAAGTCATAAACCTTGCTCACACCGCTGTAGTGGTAAAACCAACCAAACGCCGCCGTCTGCACCGCCGCCAGAGCGCCCGTCACCAACAGAAACCGTGTCACCGTCAGCCAAACCTCACGCTTTGAGGTCATCGCCAACAACTCCGCAAGGGCCGCGGCCATCAACAACGCAATCGGGAAATGAGTTGAAGCCATGTGAAACGAACCCAACCACTTCAGAACCCGAGCCAGCATGCCAGTCGCGACTTTCTCCTCCTGCTTAACAGACTCCTCCTGGACCTGAGCACCCTCGGTCGAACTATCTTTCTTCAAACTTTTTACAGCCCCCTTAACAAATCCCTCCGGAAGCTCCACCGGCATCCCCAGCTCAATCCAACGCTTCAAAAGAGCCTTCTCAGCAAACGTTGCCGCCGGAATCCCCGAGTCGTCCCCAGGCATCTCATCATCCTTCACCAAGCGGTAAAACTCCGACTCCCCTGGGTCACCCTTCTTGAAGAAATCCTCGTTCTTCCCAAGACGCTCCAAATCCAAAATATAACCGAACTTCTTCGGCTTCACCAAATGCGCGCCATGGCACTCCGCACACTTCGCCTCAAAAAACTCGAACACCGCCGCCGTCACGGTTCGCACGTCACCCTCCGCGCCGCTCGTCTGACCAAACAAAGTCCCTCTCTGCAAAAGGGCGGGCAACGCCCAAAAAACAACGGCCAAAATCCAAGGGGAAACTCGAGACAGCATATTGAAAGGCATAATCACCGATTCCCAGATTTCCTAGCAGACAAACAGGACAAGACGCCGCAACCCACAGCGCCTCCATCAGCGACCCCAATCACGCACCCCGCCATTTTTTAAAAGTCTCCAAGTCGCGTCGAGCCGACGCAGTCGCCAACTTCAGGAACTCCTTATCGTTCGCATTTCCTTTCAAATACTCAACATGCACGCTGAATGGACCGCGATAACCGCCCGCAATCAGCCCGCGCAAATACCCAGAATCCACTCTCCCCTCTCCCAGAGGACAAACCTTGATTCCCTTCTCCGCCCACTGGAAATCCTTGAAATAGGCAACCCCAATCCGATCCCGCACCAACGCTACCTCCGCCGACCAAGAGAGTCCTCCCTCAATCGTCGCGTGCATAATGTCAAAACACCAAGCGAGTTGGGTCACCCCGAAATCTCGCATCAAATACGCAGCATCCCAAATCGCCGCCCCCACAAATCCAGCCCCCGAGTGATTCTGGTAACATGGGAGAACGCCAATCTCCCCGCTCATCTGCACGACGTCTCTCAACATCGGCTTGAGGCCATCCAACTGCTCCCACATCGGACGCTTCACATCGTAGCGGTAATAACCCATCCGGTACCGCTTAATCCCCAACGCCCGAGCCACCCGCAAAACCTTCTCCCCATTCTGTCCGGCATCTACGCTGTTGATAGCGGACGTTAACACCGAAACCCCAACACCCTCCTGACGAAGCGCTTCCACAAACCGCGGCAAGTCCTCCTCCACTCGCTCCGGCTCAACATGACCGCCCGGACGAATCGGTGCCTCAATCCACGAAAACCCCGCCTCCCTCACCGCCGCGGCAAGCCGGTCCGCCGGTAACCCTTGCAAGTGCTTAGTGAAAAGCGCGACTTCTGAACCGTCCGTCTCACCCTGCGCCACTGGAGAAACTGCCATCGCTGCCAAGCCTAAACCCATCCCCTCAAAAAACTTTCGACGCGTCATCATTCCCGTTACCAAGCAACTTAACGGCCAATCGAACCCGCCCCCACCCACCAAATCCTTAGCCGCCTCTAAAAGCTCTTCCGCAAGTTGCTGGGGAGGATGTTCAACTCCGCCCGATACTTAGCAACCGTTCGACGCGCTATCGGAATCCCGCGCTCACTCAAAATGTCCACAATCTCTTTGTCGCTCAACGGTTTCTTGGGCTCCTCTTCATCAATCAACTGCTGAATCGCCCCCTTCACACTCGTGTTAGACAACGACTCCCCCGCCGCCGTCTGATAACCAGGCGTGAAGAAATACTTCATCTCAAACACCCCGAACGGCGTTGCCATATACTTGCCCGAAATCGCTCGACTCACCGTGGTCTCATGCACCCCAACCGCATCCGCAATCTGCACCATCGTCATCGGACGCAACGCGCTAGGCCCCTTCTCCAAGAAGTCCTTCTGCCGCGAGATAATCTCATGCGCAATGTTCGATATCGTCTGCTGCCTCTGGTGAATGCTCTTAATCAGGAACTTGCCGCTCCGAATCTTATCCTTGATGTAATCTCGAACCTCCGCAGGACTCCCCGCCTGCGCCATGATGTCCTTGTACGTATTCGAAATCCGCAAATGCGGAATCTGGTCTCCATTCAGCGAAATCGTCCAGTCCCCCGACATTCGGTCCACCGTAACGTCAGGTAAAACGTAGTTGTTCGGGTCCGGAGTAAAAATCTGCCCCGGGTTCGGATCCAACGTCGCAATGAAATTCGCCGCTCGCTGCACCAAGTCCACCGTCGAACCTAAACGTCTCGCAATTTCAGGATAACGCCGCTTCCCCAAATCTTCCAAAAAACGATCCACAACCCGCCACTCCAAACTCCCCTCCTTCCCCAACCTCCGCAACTGAATCAACAGACAATCCCGCAAATCAACCGCACCCACCCCCACCGGATGAAACGTCTTAATCACCTCCAAAACCCGCTCGATATCCGTCGAATCAAGCCCCGAAGACGCCGATAAATCCGCCACACCGCCCTGCAAAAAACCGCGATCATCGATGTTTCCGATAATCATCTCCGCCACCTTACGATCCGATTCCGCAATCTCCGAAGGCGCCACCTGCTCCAACAAATGCTGCTGCAACGTTTCTTCTCTCACCAACGAATCAAAGAAAAATTGCCGACGCTCCTCTTCCTCATTCGACCGACCCCCATACGACGCACTCTGCGCCATGAACTCCCGCCACTCCTCGTCCAACTTCGCCAACCGATCAAACTCCTCCTGAAACTCTTCATGCTCCCGCTGCCGATCCTCAATCGTGGGCTCCGTCGACTCCTCCTCCAACGTCGGATTCGACTGAATCTCCTGCTGAATAATATTCCGCAACTCGAGAATCGGGGCCTGCAGGATTTGCAAACTCTGCTGCAGCTGCGGCGCTAAAACCTGCGACTGCGAGAGGGTCTGGACTTGGGAAATACCTGCCATTCTTTTTACTCTAGGATGGCAGCGCGCCCGCCGCAAGCAGAGTTCAGGCCAAGGAAAGAGGCGGCCACGTCAATTCTTCCGACCCCCTATCAAAAGCATCAGTACCGAATCGGCACCGCCCTCAATCGACGCCGACCCTCACCTAAAAACCTGCGGGCGCGGTACCACCAAACGGCTTCCCCGCAAGAACCCCAAACCCCGTCGCGCGTAAATAGCGAGCGAATCGGCCATCCCCAACAAACACCCCCGCTCGGCCATCGCGCTTCATTAACCAAGCCTTCACCTCCAACGAAACCGACGCGTCCCACAAGTCCACCGGAAGAAACGTGCGCACCCCACGATCCTGCGCCCATGCCCTCCCCTCCGCCCCCGTCACCGCACACAACCCCCGCACCCGCTCTCCACGCTGATAGGCCGCACGAAATCCGCTCCCGCTCCATGCCGAAGCCTTCAACTCCGCCGCATCAACTCCGTATCGACCCGCCACCTCCAAAATCTCCGCATCAAACCGCGCAAACCGCTCGAAACACAGCCAGCGCTCCAAAGTGCAACCCGCATCCGGCGACTTCGCCAACTCCCAACCCGCAAGCCCAGCCGTCACCAACACCACAATCCCCAACAACATTGCCAAAATCCTTGTCATCCAGTCTTCCCGTTTCCAAGTAAGCTTAGCCGTCGATTAACTCATGTCTCGCAAGAAACCCGGCAAAACCCACTCCGAAGCCCCGTTCGAACTCGAACGGCCATGCCGACTCTTCGCAAAAATCCAACTCGACGACGCCGCCGGAAACATCTTCGACTACGGCATCCCCGACCTGTGGTGCGACTCCCTCCAACCCGGCCACCGCGTCCGCGTCCCGCTCCGGCAACGCTCCGTCACCGGTACCGTCCTCTCCATCAGCCAACAAACCGAGGTGCGCGGCGTACGCCCCATCCTCGCACTCCTCAACCAAGAGCCCGCTCTGACCCCCAACCTCCTGCAGCTCGCCCAATGGATTGCAGGCTACTACTGCTGCAGCCTCGACCTCGCCATCCGCGGTGTTCTCCCCCAAGTCATCCGAAAATCCGAAATGGGCCACCGCGAACACCTCTTCGCAACCCTCTCCCCATCCGTTTCTTCCGAAAACATCTGCAGTGTGGAAAAACGCGCTCCCTCCCAAGCTGCCATCCTCGACGCTCTACAAAAGGCCCCCAGCCAAAGCATCCAAATCTCAACGCTCGCAAAGGACGTGAAAGGCGCCCACGCCGCCGTGCGCGCCCTCGAAAAACGCGGCTGGATCCGCGTCGCCGCGCAAACCACCCAACGCATCCCCGATGACGATCTCCAGTTCGTCCCCTCTTCCCCCCTAACCCTCAACACCGAACAGGCAGAAGTCTGCTCCCAAATCGTCAGCCGCCTCGAACCCACCTCCCCCACCACCGCTCCAAAACCCATCCTGTTGCACGGCGTCACAGGAAGCGGAAAAACAGAGGTTTACCTCCAATGCATCTCCAAATGCCTCGACTCCGGACGAAACGCCATCGTCCTCGTTCCCGAAATCTCCCTCACCCCCCAAACCGTCGAACGCTTCAAATCTCGCTTCGCAGGCTCAGGCCACGAAGTCGCCGTCCTCCACAGCCACCTCTCCGACGGAGAACGCCACGACGAATGGCACCGCATCCGCGCCCATAAAGCCCGCATCGTCATTGGAGCCCGAAGCGCCATCTTCGCCCCACTCGCCAACCTCGGTCTCATCGTCGTCGATGAAGAACACGAGCCCTCCTACAAGCAGGAGGAAATACCCCGCTACCACGCACGCGATGTCGCCGTCGTACGCGGCCACATCGAACGCTGCGCCGTCCTCCTCGGCTCCGCCACCCCCTCCATCGAAAGCTTCGAAAACGCTGTCACCGGAAAATACGACCTCCTGCGAATGACCGCCCGGGTCGACGACCGAAAACTTCCCTTCATCCGCATCGTCGATATGCGGAACGAACCCAAAAACTCCTCCCGTATCCTCTCGTCCAAACTGCTCGCAGCCATGGACCAACGGCTTCAACGAAAAGAGCAAACCATTCTCTTCCTCAATCGCCGCGGCTTCTCCACCTCCCTCCTGTGCGAAGGCTGCGGCCACGTCGAAGAATGTCGCAACTGCGCCGTCTCCCTCACCTACCACCGCGATATCAACCGCGTCGTATGCCACATCTGCGGTTACATCGCCATCGCCCCAAAAGCCTGCCGCGAATGCCACGACCCACGCATCAAACACCGCGGTTCCGGCACCGAAAAAGTCGAGGACGCCGTCGTCAAAATCTTCCCAAAAGCCGTCGTCAAACGCATGGACGCCGACGTCATGCAACGCAAAGGCGCGTTCCGCGAAACCCTTGGAGCCTTTCGCGCCGGTAAAATCGACATCCTCGTCGGCACCCAAATGATCGCCAAAGGCCTCGACTTCCCCCGGGTCACCCTCGTCGGAATCATCAATGCCGATGTCGGACTCCAAATGCCCGACTTCCGCGCAGGCGAACGCACCTTCCAACTCCTCACCCAAGTTGCCGGAAGGGCTGGGCGCGGCGAAATCGAGGGCGAAGTCTTTGTTCAAACCTTCACGCCACACCACCCAAGCATCCAGTTCGCGCGCCACCACGATTTCGAGGGATTCCGCGACCAAGAAATCGAGTTCCGGCGCCAATGGAACTACCCCCCGTTCTCGCACCTCATCCTCATCGGCGTTCGCTCCGAAAACGAGCAACTCGCCACCTTCACCGCCGACCAAATCCACCGCAGTCTCGCCGAAGGTCTACCCGCCAACACCATCCTCGGCGAACCCGGCATCGCACCACTCGCGAAATCTCACAACCAACACCGCCTCCACCTCATGGTGCGCTCCAAATCCATCCGCAAACTCACCGCCCACGTCAGCAGCCGTCTCGAAAAACTCACCGTACCCAAAGACGTCATCGTCACCACCGACGTCGACGCCTACCAACTTTTGTAAATCCCCGATGCATCCCATAACGGTGAGGGTCCGAGAGAAGCGAAACGCCCACCGGACATGATTCGGCCCCCCTCCAACGCGGAAGCATTCGCATGCCCGAGGTGCAACGCAAGGGCCCTCAAGCCCGTGCCACACCCGCATCGGTAAAATTACCGAGGGCACGCAAATCTCCCTCTGTATCAAACGCGACAAACAGGCCAAGGCACCCGACTGGAACGCTCACTGCTCAAAGAATCCGCCCGTCCCAGAGTCGTCTGGGATGAACTCCTAAACTTATGTTGAACGTCTTCGGCCGCAAAGAAGCCCAATCGTGCGATAACGTTTCCCGACGCGCTTTCCTCAAAGCGGGCGGCATGGCCGCCGGCGGACTCAGCCTCGCCCAACTGCTGGATATCGAAGCCAAAGCCGCAACCGGTCGCTCTAACAAAGCCATCATCAATATCTACCTCCCCGGCGGCCCCTCGCACATCGACACCTTCGACATGAAGCCGGACGCCTCCTCCGAAGTGCGAGGCGAACTCCGTCCCATCAAAACCAATGTTCCCGGGATGGAAATTTGCGAACTCTTCCCGCGCCTCGCAAAGATGGCCGACAAGTTCGCCATCATCCGCTCCATCTACGATTCCGCAGGCGACCACGACTGTTTCCAGTGCATGACAGGCCGCACCAAAAAGGGTCTCGTCCCCCCAGGAGGATGGCCGTCCTACGGGTCCTGGATTTCCAAACTCCAAGGCTCAAACCCCGGCATTCCAGCCAACGTCTCACTCATGTACCCCACCGGCGAACGGCGCTGGGGCGAACCCGGCACCGGCGGGTTCATCGGCGCCGCCCACTCGCCCATGGCTCTCGTCTCCAAAGACCCGAACGCCAAAGCGCAAAACATGACCCTCGACGGAATCTCCCTCGAACGTCTGCGCGACCGCGTCTCCCTCCGCTCCGCACTCGATGCCTTCAAACGCGAGACAGACAACTCCGGCGTCATGGAAGGACTCGACACGTTCCATCAGCAAGCCGTCGACCTCCTCACCGGCGGCGGCGTCGCACGCGCCCTCGACATCTCCGACGAAGACCCCCGTGTGCTCGAACGCTACGGCCCGAATGATCCCAAATTCCGACGTGACGGTGCACCCCGCATGGTCAGCAACTTCCTCCTCGCCCGGCGCCTCGTCGAAGCCGGAGCGCGCGTCGTCTCCCTCAACTACAGCCGTTGGGACTGGCACGGCGGCGATGGCATGAACTTCATCGAGTCTCGTGCAGAGTTCCCATACCTCGACCTCGGCGTCTCCGCACTGCTCACCGACCTTCATGAACGCGGAATGGACAAAGACGTTTCCGTGGTCGTTTGGGGCGAGTTCGGTCGCACCCCAAAAATCAACAACATGAACAGCCGCGACCACTGGCCAAAAGCCTCGTTCGCGCTGCTCGCCGGTGGCGGAATGCGCACCGGACAAGTCATCGGAGCAACCGATCGCATCGGCGGCGAAGTAACCGAACGGCCCGTGAAGTTTCAAGAGGTCTTCGCCACCCTTTACCACAACATGGGCATCAACCTCAGCGAGGCCACCGTCCTCGATACTCAAGGCCGCCCGCAATACCTCGTCGAACCCGGCGTCGCCCCAATCAAGGAACTTATCTAAAGGTTGCACCCGCAAGGTGCCACCTCCCCAACCCGCCTTTCCCAACCTCTTGTGGAAGGCAAACCCCTCGTGTCGCCGTAGGTGCGCGCCAACGCCTACCTCAGCACGGGCCCATCCCCCACCTGCTGCAGAATCACCGAGTGCCAACCCGTGCAGTACGTCTCAAACCCCGGCGCCTTCGCGTGCGCCAAAATCACGTGCCGACCCGACTCGTCGTACGTCTCCTCAAAAGATTTCTCCGTCGCCCAAATCCGCTCGTGCTCCGGAAAATGCAGCATCCCCGACAACGGCACCCCCTGCGTATCCGCCAAAATCGTTCCGTCCTCCGCCAACACACACACCCGCGAAACCTGCTTCTCATCCACACTCAACGGCGTGTTGTCCACCACCGTCTGCGCCAAACCTCTCCAGTTAAATAAAATACCCAGTACACCAATCGGCGCCCCACTCGACTCACCCCCTTGGCGAACCGCCGCAGAATACGCCAACACGTACTCCCCGTTCACCAACGGCGACGCATGCACAATCTCAAACCCAAACTCGTCCCCCGACTGCGTCTGCAACGCCGACTTAAACCAACGCTGCTTCGAAACATTCATCCCCATCGACTTGTACCGATCCGGACGCCCGTTCGCGATGACGTCCCCGTTCATATTCGCCACCACCAAATCAAAATACACCGTGTACGCGTTCAAAATCACACCCAACCGCTTACACGCATAATCGCGACGCGCCTCCGTCGGCGCCGTCAGCACATTCACCACACTCGAATCCGTCGCCCACCACCGCACGTCACACGACCGCTCATACAAGTTCCGATCAATCAAATCGATGTTCGTCAGCGCCAAATCCGCAAGCCGCGTCCCCCGCACATCACTCGCCAAACGCTCAGAAATGCTCTGCAACTCCTGAATGTCACCACCCAACTTGCTCGAGAGCTGCACCGCCACCCGCTTCGTCGTGTCCGACAACTCACCCATCTCCGTCGCCACCACCTCAAACGAACGCCCCGCTTCCCCCGCACGCGCCGCCTCAATCTTCGCATTCAATGACAACAACCGCGACTGCGTGTTGATATCGTCAATCTGCTTCAACGACTTGCGAACCTTCTCGCCCAACGAGTTCGCAAGCTGGTGAATCTGCTCAGGCAGCCCCACCGTTTCCGTCTGGGCCGTTTCTATCGCTTCGCTCATAGGAGACGTATTGGTTGCGCACCGTCTTTTCGGGGGAAGGAAAACGGATTAGCCTGAACATCAGGCCGCGGGGCGACCAATCGCAGCGGCCCGTGTGCCATGCAAGCTTTTTATTGCTTGTCTTTTCGCTGGCACCTCCTTTGTATCGCCGTCCCTCCCAGCCGCAGACACACCTAGGTCATGGGCTCTCACCCCGAAAACCAAACCCAGGGGATCACCGCTTACCTTCAGCGGATCGCCACAGAATTCGCGTTGCTCGAGCCCGGCTCCAAAGCAGGCATCGAAGCGCTCCGCTCCCTCGTCGAAGAAACCGGTGTCGCCGCGACCACGTGCGCGCCACAACCCTTCATCACCGCCCTCGAAGAAGGGTTCGACTTCCTCGAACAAGTCGAAGCCTCCGGCGGCTGGACCGACACCTCCATCCAATCCATCGTCGAATGGTACAGCCGTCTCGAAAACATTCTCCTCGAGTGGGAAAAGAAAAAAGCCGCCAAAGGTAAACGCCCCGCTCCCCCCGCCACCAGAGAGGAAACCGCCAAGCCGGTTGCCCAACCCGACACCTCAAACCCAGCACCCCCTGCAGTCCCACCCCCAGCCAAATCAACCCCGACCGCACCACCCGCACCCCTCGGCGACGAACCCGCCATGGCACTCGGCGCCGTCGATGACCGAGACCTGCTCAACGAGTTCTGCAACGAATCTCAGGACCTGCTGCAAGATATCGAAAAAGGCGTCCTCATCCTCGAACAAGACCCCAGCCATCGCGAAACCCTCAATAGCGTCTTCCGCGCATTCCACACCTTCAAAGGCAGCGCAGGCTACATCGGCCTCGGCCCCGTCAAACTCCTCGCCCACGAACTCGAAAGCCTCCTCGACGCCGCACGCCGTGGTGACCTCGCCATCACCACCCCCGTCATCAATGTCATTCTCGCCGGAGGCGACGCCCTCCGCCGCTTCATGGAAACCCTCGTCGCACGCCTCGCCGCTTCCGACGATTCCACCCCCATCTGCGTTCCCATCAACGCCCTCATGGATTCGGTCCGCCGCATCCTCAACGGCGAATCCCCCGCAGACCCCGCCCCCCCAGTAGCCCAACCGAAAACCCCCCCCGCCCCCGCCGAGAACGCCACACACGGCCCAGACCCCCCGCCACTCGCGGCCCCACCGCCACAAGCGACCACCCCCGCCGACGCCAGCAAAACGGCCCCTCCTGCCTCGACCCCCGCTGCCGCCCCTCCAGCGAAGCCCAGCGGACGGAACCCAAAATCCGGCCAATCCGATGGCCCAACCAACTTCGTTAAACTCGACACCCAAAAACTCGACTCGCTCGTCGACCTCGTCGGAGAACTCGTCATCGCCCAATCGATGGTCGTTCAACACCCAGACGTCCAAGCCCTCCAAGACCGCCAACTCGCCCGCTTCCTCCGCCAACTAGCGCGCATCACCACCGATCTCCAACACAACGCCATGTCCCTCCGGATGGTCCCCATCCGCGCCACGTTCCAAAAAATGAACCGCCTCGTGCGGGATCTCTCCTCTTCCCAAGGAAAAAAAATCCAACTCCAACTCGCCGGAGAAGAAACCGAACTCGACCGCAACATCGTCGAAGAACTCTCCGACCCCCTCGTTCACATGATCCGCAACTCCGCGGACCACGGCATCGAAACCCCCGCCGAACGCGAAGCAAAAGGGAAAAATCCCACCGGCACCATCCGCCTCCAAGCCTTCCACCAAGGAGGCGGGATCGTCATCCGCATCACCGACGACGGACGCGGCCTCGACAAAGAACGCATCCTCGCGAAGGCCCTCCAAAAAGGCCTCATCGAACCCAATACCGCCCTCTCCGAAAAAGAAATTTTCGAACTCATCTTCGCCCCAGGCTTCTCAACCGCTGAAAAAGTCACGGAAATCTCCGGACGCGGCGTCGGTATGGACGTCGTGCGAGGCAACATCTCTCGCCTCCGCGGACGCATCGAAGTCGATTCCGTCCTCGGCCAAGGCTCCACGTTCACCATCTTCCTCCCCCTCACCCTCGCCATCATCGACGGATTGCTCGTCTCCGTCGGAAGCGAACGATTCATCCTCCCCACCCTCTCCGTCCGCGAATGCCTCCGCGTCAATGACGCCCAAATCACCACAGTCCAAGGCCGAGGCGAACTCATCAGCGTGCGCGGCAAACTCATGCCGCTCACCCGTCTCGGCGACCTCCTCGGCATCGATCCCAGCGCGAAATGTCCGTCCGAAGGCATCATCGTCGTCGCGGAATCCGGCACCCTCTCGCGCTGCCTCCTCGTAGACGAAATGCTCGGCAAAAAGGAAGTCGTCATCAAATCGCTCGGCGACGCTTTCAAAACGCAGAGCCTCCTCTCCGGGGCCGCCATCCTCGGCGACGGACGCGTCGCGCTCATCCTTGATGTCGACGCCGTCACCAACCTCCGCGCCCTCAACCCCGCTCAAAACTAGCCGCGCGATTCCTTCCCACGTCCAACCAGACACGCCGCCATGAACATCGAGGCCAAAACGGAACAACTCCCAACGCCCGGAAAATACCTCACCTTCCGCGTCGAAAAAGAACGCTACAGCCTGCCCGTGCTCAAAGTTCGAGAAATCATGCGCCTCTGCCCCATCACCACGGTGCCGCGCATGCCCTCCTACCTGAAAGGCGTTATCAACCTCCGCGGTAAAATCGTCCCCATCGTCGATCTCCGCTCCCGATTCAGACTACCCCCCCTCGAAAATAACGACCGCACCTGCATCGTCGTCGTCCAACTCTCCACCGGTTCCAAAGGCGTCATGGGCGTCATCGTCGACGCCGTCGAAGACGTCTCCACTTTCACCGACGCCGACATCGAACCTACCCCCGATTTCGGAGACCTCGTCGAAACCAAGTTCATCCTCGGCATGTCCAAATCCAAAGGCGTCGTCAAAACCATCCTCGATATCGACCAAATCATCCTCGTCGATGGCGACCTCTCCCTCCCCGTCTTCGAGCCATCCACCGAAACCTCCGCGTCCGCTTCCTAACCTTCTCTCCCTCAAACTCTCTCAACCCAACGGCAAAAAACTATGGTCAACATCAAAACCTTCACCCGGCTCTTCGCAGCCATCGTGACCGTCGCCATCATCGTCGAAGGACTCGTCGTCAACCACCTGCTCGAAGAAACCAAAATCAACGGTCCCGTGTACGAGCGCATCATCGCCGACAAAGACCTCGTCGCCGACATCCTCCCACCGCCCGCGTACGTCATCGAAAGCTACCTCGTCGCCAGTCGAGGCATGCTCGAAACCAACCCCGCCCAACTCAAGGCCCTCTCCGAAAAACTCCCAGAACTCAAAACGCAGTACCTCGACCGACACAAGTTCTGGACCGAAAACAAACTCATCATCAGCGAAACGCGAAAACGACTCACCCTCGATTCCCACGAACAGGTGATGCAGTTCTTCACCATCGCAGAAAACAAACTCTTCCCCGCCGCAATCTCCGGCGACAAACCCAAAGCCCAAGAAGCCTACGACGCCCTCTCAAAAGTCTATAACACGCACCGGGGCATCATCGACGAAGTGGTAAAACTCGCTGAATCCCAAGCCAAAAAGAATGAGGCCGCCGCCGCCGTCAGCCAAAAGCGATCCCTGCAAATGATCCTCATCGGCGCCGCTGTCGTCCTCATCGGCGTCTATATCGCCATCCTCCTCCTCTACCGGTCCACCATCCCGCCCCTCAAACAAATCACCGAAGAACTCGCCACCGGCGCAGAACAATCCTACGTCGCCGCTGACCAAGTCGCCCGCGCCAGCCAAC
>JBEEPE010000417.1:0-10505 GCA_041191265.1 Verrucomicrobiota bacterium
TATCCGGGGGCAGGCGACGCGCCGCAGTTGTACAGTTTGAACGCGGTGGCGTACGAGAGCTTGATGGTGGGAATGCATTACATCCACCGAGGACCGAAGAACGAGGTGTGCGATGCGGGTAAGTTTCCGAAACTGGTCGATTTAGAACTCGGGTTTAGCCGGGACGGTTTCCATTGGGATCGACCTGATCGGAGCGGTTTTATTTCGGGTTCGCGGACGGAGGGATCGTGGGATCGCGGATATTTGCACGGGGCGGCGGGTGTGTTTGTGGTGAAGGGCGATGAACTGATTTTCCCGTACATGGGCACGAGCGGAGTTGCGCCGAGCGGGACGCGGGGAATGTACACCGGTGGGTGCATTGGGCTCGCCACGTTGAGGCGTGATGGCTTTGCGAGCATGGATGGCCCGGGGGAACTTTTGACAAAACCTCTGCGCTTTTCCGGAACGCACTGCTTTGTGAATCTGCGCGGCTCGTTGCAGGTGGAGGTATTGGACGGCGCGGGGAAGGTGGTGGAAGTTTCGAAGGTGGTGTCGGGGGACGGCACTCGATTGAACGTTCCCCTCGCGCAACTGAGCTCCCTCGCGGGAAAGCCGGTCCAGTTTCGGTTCAAGGTGTTGGATGGATCCCTGTTTTCCTTTTGGGTCACGCGAGATCGCGAGGGGGCTAGCTTCGGATACGTGGGAGCGGGCGGTCCGGGCTTTGCGGGGACGAAAGATGATGGAGTGACCGTGGCGCCGTGAGTGCTTGAATCCGAGCAATCTCCGCTTCGTCAGAGAGTCGTGTTCGGGTCTCCGCTCGGTCTCGGGGGGGGCGAACCCGCAAGACACGGATGCGTGCGTGGCACTGCCGGGGGGGCGGACGGATGGTGTTGAACCTGTTGATGTTTCGGAGGAGAGTCCGGTGATGCGTTCCTTACGAGATTTGATGTTATCGCTGGTGGGTGTGTATTGCCTGTTGGGTTTGGCGGCGCAGGCAGAGCTCCCGAACGTGGTGTACATCTTGTGTGATGATCTGGGGTATGGGGACGTGAGCTGTCTGAATGAGTCGGGAAAAATCCGGACGCCCCACATGGATCGAGTCGGGCGTGAAGGGGCGATTTTTCGAGACGCGCATTCGGGTTCCTCGGTTTGCACGCCGACGCGGTATGGGATCATGACGGGGCGCTACTGTTGGCGGACGCGGTTGCAGTCGGGAGTGTTGGGCGGACTGAGTCCGAGTTTGATTGAGCCGGGGCGGATGACGGTCGCTTCGTATTTGAAGTCGAAAGGTTATCGAACGGCCGCGATTGGAAAGTGGCATCTGGGAATGGACTGGAAGGTGACTGGTCCGGAGGGGGTTACGGCGTTGGGGATTGAGAAGGCGAGTCAGGTGCGGAGTGTGGATTACTCGTCGGAGGTGGCTGGGGGCCCGTTAGCGGTTGGATTCGAACGATTTTTCGGGATCAGTGCGTCGCTCGACATGGTTCCTTACACCTTTATTGAGGGGAGAAAGGTCTCTGCCTCACCGGAGGGCGAGGGAAGTTTTCCGATGTATTTGGGACGTGATCGCGGACGGACGCGGGTCGGGCCGATTGCAAAAGGGTTTGATGCGGGGGATGTTTTGCCGCGACTGATTGAGGAGTCTGTTGGTTATATCCGCGAGCGCGCTGCGGATTCGCGCGGTGGGAAACCGTTTTTCCTCTACGTGCCGCTGGCTTCGCCGCATACCCCGATTGTTCCGTCAGAGGAGTGGCGCGGGCGCAGCGGGTTGGGGGCTTATGCGGATTTTGTGATGCAGACGGATGATGGGATTGGACGAATCCTAGCGGAGGTTGAGGCGCAGGGGCTTGGCAAGAACACGCTGTTCGTGGTGACGAGTGACAATGGATGCTCGCCGGCGGCGGATATCAAAGGGCTTCAGGAGCAGGGGCATGAGCCGAGCGCGCAGTTTCGGGGACACAAAGCGGACATCTTCGATGGGGGCCATCGCGTTCCGTTCTTGGTGCGTTGGACTGGACGTGTGAAATCGGGGACGGTGGTGGATGAGTTGGTGTGTTTGACGGATTTGTTAGCGACGGTGGCTGACATTGCGGGAGAGCGGTTACCGTCCGATGCGGGTGAGGATAGCGTGAGTTTTCTTCCGCTGTTGGAAGGGCGGAAAGCCATTCGTGAGGAGGTGGTGCATCATTCGATTAACGGCTCGTTTGCGATTCGGGACCGGCGTTGGAAGCTTGCGTTTTGCGGCGACTCGGGCGGATGGAGCGAGCCGCGTCCGGGGAAAGGGAGTCAGGCATTGCCGAGTGTGCAGCTCTTTGACATGCAGTCTGATGCGGGGGAGAAGCAGAGTGTGAGTGTGGAGCATCCGGAAGAGGTGAAGCGGCTCACGGAGACCATGGAGCGGTTTATTCGCGAGGGGAGGAGCACGCCGGGGGCGAGTCGGCCAAACGAGGTGGAGGTGCGTTTGCGGAAGCGTGGCTAGTCGGGCGTGGAGGGATGCCACGGCCCGCGACGCATTGCTGATTGAAAGAAAAAGCCAATTTGCTTTCAAGCAAGCTCGCGGATTGAAAGAAAGCTTTCAATGCGCACACGGGATTGAAAGAAAATGGCCGGTTTCTTTCAATCTCTCGCCCTCCGGTAGCGCTCCACGCCGTTGAAGTGGGGTCATCCGAGCGCCGTCGGCGCGATTAGATTCCGGCGGATTCGTGGTCTCCGGGGGCTGTTGGTTGGAATCCGCAGGCGGCGAACAGGGTGTGCGATGCTGCGGAGCCGCTCACAAATCGATGTTCTGGCGCGCCTCCGCCGGCTTGGTGCAGCACGAGGCCCATGGTGGCCCGGAGCAGGGTTGTGGCGTGGCCTTGGCGGCGGCGACTCGGGAGGGTTCGCAGGTCAAGAATCCTTGTTCGGTCGAGAGATTCCGAGCGGGTGACGATGCGCGATACGACGGTGCCGTCGGGAAGGCGAAGGATGAAAGTTGTTGTGCCGAGATGAGCTTGTTCGGCGCCGCGCAGGTCTTCGGGAAGGCTCGCGAGCGAGTCTGGCGGCACCGTTTGCAGGGTGCCGACGGGCTGAAAGCGGCGGGCTCCGTCCGGAGTCGTGCCATGGAATGACGGGGCGGGGCGAAGCCAAGTTGCGCCGAGCTCGTTGTGATAGAGGCAGCGGTAGAGCACGAGCGGCTCCTTTGTTTCCGAGTGCAGACCGGAGCCGAGTTCGAGGTAGAGGTTGCCTTTGAAGTGGCGGTGGATGGTCCAGTGCATGGGAGAGGGAACGCGGAATTTGTTTTCGTGAACGCTTTCGGGCAAGGTTTTGCGCATGGCACCGGATTCTTTTTTTCGATGTGTGGCGACGCTGGGGATTCTCAGTTTTTTGGCGGGGCAAGGGTTTGCAAACTGGCCGAAGTGGCGGGGTCCAGAGGATCTCGGGAGCACCGGGACGGGCACGTATCCGGTTCGGTGGAGCGGCACGGAGAACCTGCGTTGGAAGGTGGAGCTTCCCGGTAAGGGGTGTTCAACGCCGATTGTTTGGGAGCAGCGAATCTATGTAACGACGGCAGCAGGGGATCAGGACGCGGCCATGGCGTTTGACTGGGAAGGACGCGAACTGTGGCGGAGGGAGTTGGGGGCTCAGGTACCGGGGAAGCACAGGAATGGGTCAGGGTCGAATCCGTCGCCGACGACGGATGGGACGGCGCTGTTTGTTCAGTTCAAAAGTGGAACTCTTGCTGCGTTGGAGCTTGATGGCCGGGTTCGTTGGAAGACGAACTTGGTGGAGCGTTACGGCAAAGACACGTTGTACTGGGATTACGGATGTTCACCTGTTTTGACGCGGAAGGATGTGGTGGTGGCCATGATGCATCGCGGAGAGTCGTGGTTGGCGGCGTTCGACAAAGTGACGGGAGAGTTGAGCTGGAAGATTCCGCGCAACTATCAGACGCCGGTGGAGAACGATCACAGTTACGCGACGCCTTTGGTGATTCAGGAGGGAGGGCGTGAGGCGCTTCTTGTTTGGGGTGGCGAGCATTTGACGGCTCACGATGCGAAGGATGGTTCGGAAATCTGGAGCGTTGGTGATTTCAATCCCGAGAAAAAACCGAACTGGGTGGTGGTGGGGAGTCCGGTCCTTGTGGGTGACATGGCGGTGGTTCCTTACGGACGGGGCGCGCGTTTGCATGGGGTCCGACTCGGCGGCAAGGGGGATGTGACGGGAACGCATCGCGCGTGGGCGAGGACGGATACGGGGACCTTCGTACCGACGCCGGCGGCATTTGGGGGTCGTGTGTATCTCGGGCGTGATCGTGGTGAGGTGGAGTGCATCGACCCTCGGAACGGCGAAACGGTGTGGAGCGGGGCCTTTCCCAAATCAAAGGCGAGCTACTATTCCTCGCCCACCATCGCCGATGGAAAACTCTATTTTCCGCGAGAAGACGGCGTGATTTTTGTCGCGTCAATCGCGGGGAAGTTTGAGCTGCTTTCCGAGAACGACATGGGTGAACAAATCATCGCTGCACCGGTGCCGGTTGCGGGGCGTTTACTGCTTCGGGGAGAAAAGCACCTGTTTTGCGTCGGGCCGTAGTGATTGTTTTACAGGCCCGACAAAATCCAGTCGTGGATGGGTTTGTGGAACTGGGCCAGGAGTGCGGCGAGAGCCATCATTCCAAGGGCCGCTGCATCACGGATGGAAAAACGGTCTGAGGTGCCTCGGTTTCGGACGAAGTTAAGGATGGCTCCGGTGGGGCATGCGTACCGGCAAAATCCCATCGGCACAAAGGCGCTGGCAACCAGACCGAGCACGGCAATGGTGATGGTTGCGAGACCAGCCGTGCGAATCATGTACGCATCAAAAGGTTCGATGTGAGCGATTTCGAAGGGTGCGTGAAGGATGACCCACCCAGTGCCCAACGTGATCAGCAGGGGTGCGGTGATTCGCAAGATGCGTCCGGCCCGTGCGGGAACGTCGATCCTCCAGCGTCCGCGCGCAGCGAGATGGACCCATTCCTGAAGGACGCCGTGCGGACAGAGGTGTTGGCAATAAAGGGGTTTTCCAGAAACCGCTGGGACCGTCAACGCTGCGGCGGTGAGCAGGACGAGTCCCGGACCGGTGGACCATGGAATCCCCGCGTGGATCCAGCCGGTGAGAACGGAAAGCGACAACAGGTGTCCGCCGAGGAACCCGACGTACAACACGACAATCCCCTGGAAAGCGCGGCGTAACCACGGGCGGCCATGGGAGCCTTTGAACGCAAGCCAGATGCCGGCACCGGTGATGACGGCCAGCAGGGTGTCCGCAAGGCGCCACCTCAGGGTGCTTTTCGCGGCGCGGGATTTGGCAGTGTCGAGCGTGCTTTGGATGCGGCGCAGGATGCCTTCGATAATCGCCTCGCTGGTCATGGACGCTCCGCTGACGCCGTCGATGCCCGCGTCGCGCGGATCGAGGTTGAGCAGTTCGTTCCAAGTGCGGCCGTTCCACGCGCGAAGGAACGAGCGGTCTTCGCGGATGTCGCCCACATGTTCGCGAGTATCCTGACTATCGCGGATTTTGACCGCGACGACCTTCAGCGCGGGGTCGAGGACCACGAGGCAATCGGTCCAGCCACGGTAACCGACGATTTTGCCCGCTTCCGGTAGCGTTCGGATGGCGAGGCCAATGGACCTTCGGGCGGAGTCGAGAACGGTGAATCCGTTTTTATCGGACTGGTCTGGTTCCAGTGCGGCGGCCTCCGGCAGAACCGCCTTCACCTCCTCGAGGGTGAGCGGGGCGTCCGCATCGCGTTCAACCCGCAGGTGGTGCTCCCGCATGATCCACGCAATCGCCACGAGCGCGGCGACTCGGAACATTTGGAGAACCAGTTGTCTCGGGGCGGGAGGCGCGGGCACGGGCAAGGCGTTGGTGAGTTGGACGTCTCGCGAGGGTTCCCCTCAGCGCGGGAAAGCGGATGAGGGGAATTGCAGTCGGCAGGTTACTGAGGAAGCAGTTGGACGGCGTCCGCGTGCAGATTGCCGGAGGCAGGTTTTCCTCCGATGACGACGGACGCGGGTTTTCCTGGAGCGAACTCGAACACGCCCAGCGAGTGGAAGTTGTTTGGCAGTGCGGGTTTCGAACGTTGGTTGACAACGAACTCCTGATTCCCGGTGGCGTGCTGAACGGTGACGGGGGTATTGGGCGAACGGTTCTCGTGGGGGCTGAAGCTCATTCGGACCTCGTACTTTCCGGCTTTCGGGATCGTGAAAGTGTACGTCGCCGTGTGCTTCCCGTCCTTACCGGGCGCGTAGGCGTAGTTGTTTCCGACGAAGGGAAGCAACTCGTGGGTCGCGCCTTGTCCCCACGTACCGGAGAAGGTGGCGTTGGTGTTGTCGAGGACGAGCCCCGGCAGAGTCGCCATCTTGATTCCGTCCGAACTGTGCGCCGTTTCTTGAGCGGGCGGCACGGGTTTCCATCCCGCTGGGAGCGTGGGTTCTTCGGAAACCGTGTTGCGTCGGGCGGCAGCGGGCTGTTTGAGGAGGCTGAGTAGCTCGGGCAAGTACCGGTCGTAGACGCCGCGCGGGGTCGCCTGATGTTTGACGCAAAGTGACGCTGCTTTGCCAACGACTTCGCCGATCATGCCTCCGGTTTTCATGACGCGCACCGTTCCGAGAGCCTCGTGAGTGACGCTCACGCAACGTCCTGCCATGAAGAGGTTGTCGATATTGCGTGAATAGAAGCAGCGGTAGGGCACGGGGTAACCGTGCTGACGGTCGACGGAGCGATCGAAGACGGCTTTTGAGATGAAGGGATCGGTGGGGAACTTTGCGGCGTATTGCTCCTTGGGATAGTGAAGATCGATGTCCCAAGTGGTTGGGACCGTGCCATCGGGGAAGGCCTTTTTCTCGACGATGTCCTCGCGGTTGAGAATGACGTCACCGAGGAGTTGGCGTGATTCGCGAGTGCCGCCGATGTAGGCGACCCACTCGAGCTTTGCGTTGGCGTGTTTATCTTTTTCCGCGCCGTTCTTCATCGCGTTCCACGCCCCGAAAATGGCTCGGAAATTCCAGTCGCGCGTGCTTTCCAGTTCGAGGATGGGGTGTTTGTCGAACCCGCTTTCCCAGAACCACTCTGCGTGAAAGCGCCGGGGGTAGGGGAAGTCGTCCATACTCAGCGGCAGCGCCCATGGGACACTTGGAAAAGCCTGAGGTTGATCGGATTCAGTCCAGCGCCACATGTTGCTCATCCCGAGATGCTCTTTTTCTCGGATGGTGTGGTCGGCGCCCGCGAGGAAGCCGATGGCGGCGTGGCCGGTAGCGTCACAAAACAGGCGGCCGGTGATGCGAACGTCTTCGCCTGAACGGGTGTCACTTGCGATGACGCTTTTGATTTGGGAAGTGCCCGCTTTTTCCACGGTGTGGACCGAGTGGTTGAGCAGCAGGGTGATCTTCGTTTCGGCGCGGACCATCTTCTCCTTGGTGTCGTCGCCGAACTCCTCCTTCGTCCCAGGCGAGGATTTTGCGTAATCCGAGAACTCGTCGACGATTCCCCCGAGTTCGGGGTAGAGGCCGCGTCGGGTTCCGCCTTTGGCCCAGACGCGCACTTCGCTGGAGCCGTTCCCCCCGAGCACGGGCCGGTCTTGGACGAGTGCGACGGAGCATCCCATGCGTGCTGCGGAAATCGCCGCCGCGGTGCCTCCGTAACCGCCACCAATCACGACCAAATCGAACGAACCCGCGTCACGGGTGGCCCCGGAGAGGCCGCGGACGGATCGGCGCCACGCGCGCAGTTCGTCGCCTTTGTCTGGCAGCGTTGGGTTGGCGTCGGTCGACAGGAACACGGCATCGCAGCGTCCGTTGAAGCCGGTGAGATCGTGCAGGGCGAGTGTTGGGTTTTTGGTGGTTGCGCTAAACGAACCTGCTTTTTGCCAGTGCCAGTCGGCGCCCTCGGTGCCGAGTGTGTTGGCGAGGCGCGTTCCGTCGATGAGGACGTCAAACCGTCCCGGGTTTCCCTCGGCTTTCCAGCGTGCGGTCCAGTCCTTGGTGCGGACCCAAACGTGCCAGGTGCCGGTTTCAGGGAGTGTGAGCGGGGTTTCGGCATTGCGGACGGGTTCACCGAGGCCGTGTGCCATGAGGTAGGGAGAGCCCATTTCGTTGATGAACTGGGTGTCGAGAACCCAGCCGCCCTTTTGGGCAAACGATTCCGCTTCGACCAGAAGGGATGCGGCATTGGCCAAATGGGAGAGGGCGGTTGCGCCCAGAACGAGGGCAACAGCGGAGCCGAGGAGACGGTGGTGATGGGTTTTCATGGAGTTGAGGGACGGTGTGCGAACGGTGGGTGAACAGCCTTTGTTCACGGCATAGCGTCAGCTACCTTGAGGCCCACGAGTATGTTTATGTTTGCAGGACAGAAAAGCCTTTGGTCGTCGGTTGTGGCGTTGACGTTGTGCGGGATGCTGGGAGTTGCGGGAGCTGCTGAAAGCGGTTCCAAGGGGAAGGAGAGCAATACGGGAACGGGCAAGGGTAAACCGAGTGGAGTTGCCGCTCCGGCGACACCGGTCGTGCCTGCAAAGTCCGGAACGAAGACGCCTGCGAAGGCGGTGGAAAAGCCTGCGACCAAGGTGTTGCGCGGCACTGCGGCGGTTGAGGCGGAGGCGGAGGAAAACACGCGGTTTGAGGCGGCGCGTGCGTTGGCGTTCGAGGATGCTGCCGTGAAGAAGCTGCGTGAGAAGGCGGAGAACGTCACGGGTGAGGCGGAGGGGACGAAGGCGCTGAAGGAGTATTTTAAGGCATTGTATGGCAAGATGCGCTCTTTGGAGCCGGCGTTGAAAGAGCGGGTCGACCTGACGGAGGCGGCGGCGTTGCGTCAGTTGGAGAAGCCTGTTCCCGCCAAGTAGTTCCATGCCCGATTTTTTTGCGGTATTGGGTTTGGAGCGTTCGCCGGTGGCGGACGTTGAGGCGGTTGAGCGGGCGTATGCGCGACAGGCGAGGGAGGTGCACCCTGATCGGGTGGGTGGATCTGGGGAGGACATGGCGGAGTTGAACCTTGCGCGAAAAACGCTGACGCAGCCGGCGCTGCGGATTGCGCATTATTTAGAGCTCCGGGGTTACTCGCTGGTTGAACGCGGAGTGATTCCGGAGGTGGTGGGGGCGCTATTTGGCGCGGTTGCGAGCGGGCTAAATCGCGCGAGGAGTGCGGCGGAGAAGCGGGCGTCGGCGGCTTCGAGCATTGCGCGTGCGGTGGCGGAAGGGGAGGTTCGCGAGGCGGCGCGGGTGGTGGACGGGCTGGAGGAGCGGGTTCGGGAACAGGCGACGGTGTTGGAGTCAGGCGTGAGGGAGTGGGCGGTAGCGGGGAATGGGGGATTTGGGGAGTTGGACTCTCTTCGACGTGCGCTCGCCTTCATTGCGCGCTGGCAGGTGCAGTTGGCCGAGGCGCGCGCGGTATTGGGCGGAGCGACCGGCGGAGGGTAGGCGGAGGGCATTGAGGGGGGGGGCGATGGAGCGCGGGCTTTCTAGCCCGCGAACGTGGGGGGCGTGGGTTTTCGAGTGGTGAGCACCTCCGCACCGGGAGAGGGATTTACTGTTGATTTTCGAGAAGGTCGCTCCTTCGAGGAGCGGCGACCGCGTAGCGATGCAAATCCCTCTCGGTACCCGTGATTGGGCAACCGAGGCGCGGCTTCCAAGGAAACTCCATCGGCGCGGGATATTCCAATGAATCAGGAAAGTGCGGGCTGGCACTCCGTGGGCCGACGCACGGTGCACAGAGCCGAGCGTCCAACCCACGAGGTGCAGCGATGCAGGGTCAAGGACTGCGTCCGCCGCCATGCAAGAACGCCCACTTCATCAACCCAATGACCATCTCTTCAAATCGGTGTTCTCGTCGCCCATGAACGCGGCGGGCCTTCTGAAAAACCATTTGCCGCCGCAGCTTTCAGAGCTCATCAACGCCGAATCTGTAACGGTCGAAAATCCGTCCTTCCTCGACCCTTCATTTTCTAGTTGGGAATCCGACCTGTTCCTGAAAGTTGGTTTTTCGGAAAGCGATGCCTACCTATTCGTTCTCCTCGAGCATCAAAGCTCGCCCGATCTCCGGCTCCCGCTCCGAATCCTCGGCTACATCCTACGGGTCTGGGAACGATTCGCCCGAGAAAGCCCGGGAGCATCTCGACTGCCACCGGTATTCCCCTTCCTCATCGCACAAACAGATCGGCCGTGGAGCACTCCAACCTCCCTCTCCGAGCTCATTGATTTACCAAAAGGCGTGGAAGAGCTTCTTCATCACCATCAACCCCACCTCCGCATCCACACGTTGGACCTTTTCACAATACCCTACGGCAGCCTGGGTGGAACACCGGACGGTCAACTAGCCCTTCGAGCACTGAAGGCGAAGCCTGTTCAGGCGCTTCTGTCAGATGAAGTTTGGAACGCTTGCGAGTCAGAAGGTGTTTCCGCAGATGCACTCACCTCGTTTTTGTTGTACACGTTGGACGCAGTTCAGGATTACGAAAGCGTTCTCAAGCGAGCCAAACATTCGAAATCAAAACCCATGAACACCGAATCCATGTCCGCCCT
>JBEEPE010000418.1:0-27068 GCA_041191265.1 Verrucomicrobiota bacterium
AGTACAACAAAATCGAGAAGCGCCGCCGCCGCGCTGCTTATCTCAGTCGTCGCAAGGAGAAAGCCAAACAACCCGTCGCCACCAAGTCGGCGGTCACGAAGAAGTCCGTGAAGCCGGCTGAACCTGTCGCTGAGGCGTCTCAGGATGCGGCGCCTGTTGCTGCAGCGCCCAAGAAGACGCGGAAGCCTAAAGCCGCGAAGGAGGCTGCCGCAGAGTAGAGAGTTATTTTTTGAAGGAGCGCCGGAGCAATCCGGCGCTTTTTTTTGCGGAAATCACGTTTCGTTCGATTTCTGCAGCTCTGGGGTGAACCTTGGTTCCCCCGTCAGATTCCATTTCCGATGTTGGGGCGGAGCCAGCGGACGGCTTCCTCGAGGGGGATTCCTTTGCGCTGGGCGTAGTCGGTGACTTGGTCCATTCCGATTTCAGCCACGTTGAAGTATTGCGATTGCGGGTGTGCGAAATACCAACCGCTGACACTTGATCCTGGCCACATGGCGAAGCTCTCGGTGAGGCGGATTCCGATTCGCGATTCCACATCGAGTAAGTTCCAGAGGGTAGCCTTCTCCTGATGATCTGGGCAGGCGGGGTAGCCGGGGGCGGGACGGATTCCTCGGTATTTTTGCTTAATGAGTTCGGAGTTGTTGAACTCGTCGCGGGTTTCATAACCCCATTGGATGCGGGCCTGCTCGTGCATGTACTCCGCCAAGGCCTCTGCGAGGCGGTCTGCAAGGGCCTCCGCCATGATGATTTGGTAGTCGTCATTCTGCGCCTTGAACTCCGCGACCAGTTCGGCGAGACCGCCCCCTGAGGTGACGGCAAAGGCGCCGATGTGGTCTTGGACTGCTGCGGTTTCCGGAGCGATGTAGTCTGCGAGGCATCGGTAGGGTTTGCCTGCCTCTCGTTTGATTTGCTGGCGCAGGAAGTGGAGCGGGACGGATTTTTCGTCGGGTCGATCGGGGTTTGGCGCGACGAGGACATCGTCTCCTCGGCGTGTTGCGGGGAAGAATCCGTATACGGCGCGGAGTTCGAGCAGGTTTTGGTCGACAATCCGATTCAGCAGGGTTGTTGCATCGTTAAAGAGTTCGGTCGCCTGTTTGCCGTATTCGGGGTGGGTGAGGATGTTGGGGTAGACGCCGCGGAGTTCCCAGGTGTGGAAGAATGGGGACCAGTCGATGTACTCGACGAGTTTTCGGAGTTCGAGGCGCTCGGTGCGGAGGGTTCCCTTGGGGTTGACCGGCGGCAGTTGTGAACCGTTTGAGGGATCGCCGGAGGAGAGCACGATGGCTCCGGTGAAGGCTGGTTGGGGGACGGTTTTGGGGGTGAACTCGAACACGGGCGCGTTGAGTCGCGCTTCGGCGATGGGGCTGAGTAGGTTGGCGGATTTTTGGAGCGTGGCGCGGAGGTAATCCTGCGTGGCCTTGAGGTCGGCGAGGAATCCTGGGCGTTGGTCTTTGCTGATGAGCGCGCCGACGGTTGGGACGGCGCGGCTGGCGTCGAGGACGTGGACGACGGCGTGTTGGTAGGACGGCGCTATTTTGACTGCGGTGTGGGCTTTGCTGGTGGTGGCACCACCGATGAGGAGGGGGATGGTGAATCCTTGGCGATTCATTTCCGAGGCCACGTGAATCATCTCGTCGAGTGACGGGGTGATGAGCCCACTGAGGCCGATGACATCGACTTGGAGTTCCCGTGCTTTCTCGAGGATTTTTTCGCAGGGGACCATGACGCCGAGGTCGACGACCTCGTAGTTGTTACAGCCGAGGACGACGCCCACGATGTTTTTGCCGATGTCATGAACATCGCCTTTGACAGTGGCGAGCAGGACTTTGCCTTGTGCCGACTGGTCGCCCGAGGCGCGTTTTTCGGCCTCCATGAAGGGGGTGAGGTATGCCACGGCCTTTTTCATGACGCGGGCAGATTTGACGACTTGAGGGAGGAACATTTTTCCTTCACCGAAGAGGTCTCCCACAACGTTCATGCCGGACATGAGCGGGCCTTCGATGACTTCGAGGGGGCGGCTAAATTTCAGACGGGCTTCCTCTGCATCGGCTTCGACATGGTCGGCGATGCCTTTAATGAGGGCGTGCTTGAGTCGCTCTTCGACGGGAGCGTTGCGCCACGCTTCGGTGACGGCTGGGTCCGCGGTTTTTGAACCGGACTTGTAGGTTTCCGCGAGGGTGATGAGGCGTTCGGTGGCGTCGGGACGTCGGTTGAGGAGAACGTCCTCCACGCAGACGAGGAGTTCGGGTTCGATTTGTTCGTAGACCTCAAGCATGCCGGCGTTGACGATGCCCATGTCGAGTCCGGCCTTGATGGCGTGGAAGAGGAAGGCCGAGTGCATGGCTTCTCGGACTTTGTTGTTTCCTCGGAAGCTGAAGGAGATGTTGGAGATGCCTCCGCTGACTCGGGCGCCTGGGAGATTTTGTTTAATCCAAGCGGTGGCGCGGATGAAATCGACGGCGTAGTTTGCGTGTTCGTCGATTCCGGTGGCGACGGTGAGGACGTTGGGGTCGAAGATGATGTCCTGAGGGGGGAAGTTGATTTTCTCGGTGAGGAGGCGGTAGGAGCGGGTGCAGATATCGACTCGGCGTTGGTAGGAATCGGCTTGGCCAGTTTCGTCGAAGGCCATGACGACGACGGCGGCTCCGTATTTTCGGATGAGGGATGCTTGTTCGAGGAACTTGGATTCTCCTTCTTTGAGGGAGATGGAGTTGACGATTCCTTTGCCTTGGAGGCATTCGAGGCCGGCTTTGATGACGGACCATTTGGAGGAATCGACCATGACGGGCACTCGCGCGATGTCGGGTTCGCTGGCGATGAGGTTGAGGAACCGGCGCATGGCGGCTTCGCCATCGAGCATGCCTTCGTCCATGTTGACGTCGATGACTTGGGCTCCGTTGTCGACTTGTTGACGGGCGACGTTGACGGCTTCCTCGAACTGGTTGTTGAGGATGAGTTTCGCGAACTTGGGCGAACCGGTGACGTTGGTGCGTTCGCCGATATTGACGAAGTTGGTGCGTTTCTCGATGGAGAAGGGTTCGAGGCCGGAGAGGCTGGTTCGCCAGGACTCTGGGGAGTGGTTGGCGACGGTGGCTGGTTCTGGGAGGGGGCGCGGGGCGTGTTTTGCGACGGCGTCCGCGATTTTTCGGATATGGGCTGGGGTGGTTCCGCAGCACCCTCCGACGATGTTGAGGAGGCCGCTTTCGGCCCACGTTTCGAGTTGGGGGGCGAGGGATTCTGGGGTTTCGGGGAAGCCGGTTTCGGAGAGGGGGTCGGGGAGGCCGGCGTTGGGGTAGGCGCTGGTGAGGACGGTGCTGCAGGCGGCGAGTTCCTCCATGCGGGGGCGCATTTCCTTGGGGCCGAGGGCGCAGTTGATGCCGACACTGAGGAGGGGGACGTGGCTGATGCTGTTCCAGAATGCTTCGGGGGTTTGGCCGGTGAGGCTGCGGTCGCTATTGGCTTGCGTGAAGGTCACGGAAGCCATGAGTGGGATGATTTTGCCGTTGCCGGCGGTTGGGCCGGAGGGGGTGAGCGCGCGGAGGCCGAGGGCTTCGAAGACATCGAGGATGGCAGCGAAAGCGGCTTTTGCGTTGAGCGTGTCGAAGATGGTTTCGACGAGGAGGGTGTCGACTCCCCCTTCGATGAGGGTTTCGACCTGTTGCCGGTAGGCGAAGCGGAGTTGGTCGAAGGTGACGGTGCGGAAGCCGGGGTCATTGACGTCGGGGGAGAGCGATCCGGTGACGGGCATGGGCCCGATGGCTCCGGCGACGAACCGGGGAGAGCCGGTTCGGTTCGCGATTTCGTCGGCGGCGGACCGGGCAATTTTTGCAGCTGCGAGGTTGATTTCGCGGACGGTTTCAACGAGGGCTTGGTTGTGAATGACGCGATCGAAGAACTCGGGATCTTTTTTGCCGTGGGGCTCTTCGGCGAAGAGGAAGTCGTGTTGGCCGATGGTGGTGGCGGAGAAGGTGTTGGTTTCGATGATATCGGAACCGCCTTCGAGGTATCCTGCGTGGATTTCGCGGATGACCTCTGGGCGCGTGAGGAGAAGGATTTCGTTGTTTCCTTTGAGGTCTTTTCCGGACCAGTTTTTGAATCGGTCACCTCGGTAGTCGGATTCGCCGAGTTTGTACCGCTGGACCATGGTGCCCATCCCTCCGTCGAGCAGGGCGATACGTTGGGAGAGGAGTTTTCCGAGCGGGTGGGATGACAGCATTTGCCGTTGATTAAACGCGTCGGTATGGTGGGGTTCAAGAAGTGACCGTGTCTGACAAAGCCAGAGTGTGTCAGCGTTAAATCAGAGGGACGTTTTGCGATGAAATCATCAACTGTGAGTTGGAAAAGGGGGAGCGTTCTTTCGCTTTTGGTGGCGCTGGTATTTTGGGTCTGCGCGGGGGGCATCTCGCGCGGCCAATCTTCGACCCTGCGAGCGACAATCAAGACGGAGATGGGAGACATGCAGTTCGAGTTGTGGCCCGATGCGGCGCCGCAGACGGTGGCGAACTTCGTGTTTCTGGCGGAGATTGGGTTCTATGACGGGTCGGGCTTTCATCGCATTATCAAGGATTTCATGATTCAGGGCGGAGACCCGTCGTCTCGGTATTCGGCGCTGACGGGTTTGTACGGAAGTTGTGGTCCGGGCTACGGGATACCCGACGAGTTTCACGATCGAGGAGTGAAAGTGGTGGATGTTGTTTTGAACGAGTCCACTGAGGTGGCGATTTCCTCGGTCTCTGGGATTTTCGTTGGTCAAACGGTTCGTGGGGATGGGATTCCACAGGATGCGACAGTTTCTGCAGTGACCGAGGTAGGGATAACTTTGTCTGTGCCATCTACGAGGACAGGCACCTCCCGCCTCAGGTTTGGGACGCAGCATGTTCGTGGTGTGCTGTCGATGGCGCACAGTTCGGCTGCGAACTCTGCTGGGAGCCAATTTTTCGTTGTCACGAAGGATGCTCCGCATCTGGACGGGGGGTATGCCGCTTTTGGAAGGCTGATTTCAGGCGATGATGTGTTGACGGCGCTTTCTGAAGTGGAAGTGGGTACAAGCGCGGGGGGAGAGTCTAGCTTGCCGGTAAAGATGCCCAAAATTAAGTCGGTAAAGACTTTTGGATCTCAGCCTCTCTCGAAGGCGAGCTTCTCTGGACGAACTTTTGGGGGGGGCTTATTCCCAGAGTCGGGGGTCGACTTCGGTGCTTGGGGCTTACTTTCCAACTTTCCTGTTGGGACTGCGAGTGATTCGCAGGCGGTATTGGAGGATAGGGCTCAGACACGAGGCGAGTTATTTGGCCGATTGTTTGCGCCGCGTTCGAGCGGGTATTGGACGGCGACTTTGGGGCCGGTGGGTAAGACGTCGCAGAGCTGTTCGCTCAAACTGAAGGTGAATCCAGATAATTTACTAGGCACGAGCAGTGACATTCCCGTGGTTGTGACGATGTACGACCGTGGAGGAGGCGTATTCTCGGGAGTAGCGGCTCGGAGCGCCATTTTAGCATCGGGGCAAATCCCAAAAAAAACGGGTGAGACCGATAGTTATTATTTCGTGAAAAAACTGTCAGGTGTCTCGGTCGAGAGAAGGAGTTGGCAGGGCACTGGCAGTCAAGTGAGGGTGACTGTTGAGCTCTTGCAGAACGTGTATAATGTCCGAACGAATGCTGAGGTTAGTTCTGAGGCCACTTCAGCGAAGTTTTTGGGGTTCAGTTCTGATATCCCGGCGCAGGTGGCGACACGTCACACTGCAACAATCTCGGCTCCGGGAGATCTGCTGGCTGACGGGGGGTTTGACTATCGGAGGGGAGAGTTCAGCCCCGTTCCGGTGGTTGCTGGGAATGGCTACCTTTCATCGTCCGTGGTTCAGGGGTTGTTTTCGGCGGTTGTGAAACTTCCGAATGACAGGTCTGCTTCGATGTCACTCCCGGCGCGCATGAGTGGTTTGCGCTGCTTGATTCCGGTCTCGCACGCGGCGGTTTCTGCGGGCGCGTTTGTGAGGCTGTCGGGGCAGTTCGAGTTAGGCGCGGGGGCGACTGTTGGTGAGATTGATTGGTTCCACTGGCCGAAGAGCTCTGGAGAAAGGATTACTGACTATTTCTATGGTCGCTCGTCGTTGAAGGTGGAGCCTTACGCTGCGGCACCTGTCGGTCGGCTTGGTTTGTTTTCCTCGGGAGACACCGTTGCGTCGTTGCAGCTTTTCGGGCAAATCACAAAGAAACTGAGCGTTGGTTCGGTGCCGAGGAGAGGTGTCCAAGCGTTAGCCGAGATCCCGAGTGCATCGAATAAATCCCCTGCGCGAATCACGGTTGACCCGACGACGGGCGTTTTCACAGGGACGTTCCAAGAGTACACTAGCGCCAATAAGTGGGTGAAAAGAAACATCGCTGGTGTGCTGCTCCAGTCGAGCCGGATTGGGCGCGGTTATTCAGCGCGCGATTCGGAGGTGATTGCGACTGATCTTAGCGCCACCGTACCGTAGGAAGGGCGTCACTTGACGCTCTGGCACAACTGATGCTCAAACACAGCTATGATTGACCGCCTCTTTGCGAGCCCAGTGTACGAAGGCTCGAAAAAACTCTTGGACGTCTCTTTGATGCGGCATGAGGCACTGACTTCGAACATCGCGAACATTGAAACGCCAGGGTACAAGCGAGTTGACATTCACAACGATTTTGCAGCGGCTTTTGCTGACGCATTGAAGGGGGGGGCTGTTCGCGGACTGAAGATGCCCGAGGTGACGCAGGACATCGCGGCTCGTTCACAGAGGAAAGATGGTAACAATGTGGTGTTGGATGAGGAGTTGATGCAGATGGGAAAAAATGTGATTGAGTACGAAACGCTGACCGATTTTGTGAGCGGAAGCTTGAAGCAGCTCCGCGTGGCGATTTCTGGGAAGTCGATTTAGTTTCATAGCTTATGAATTTTATCTCAGGAATTAAAGCTACTTCGAGCGCTCTTAATGCGGAGCAAATCCGGATGGATATTGTTGCTCAAAACATTGCGAACGCTCAGACGACCAAGGATTTGGATGGCAATCCCTACCAGAGGAAGATTGTGACGTTTGAGTCGGTAATGCTTGGCCAGCCGGGCTCAAATGAGAAGGGGGTCAAAATCACCGAGGTAAAGGCGGACGAGTCCGACGGTGACATCGTTTTCAATCCTGGCCACCCTCACGCGGACCGTGAGGGGATGGTGAGGATGCCGAATGTGAAAATCGCGACGGAAATGGTGGATTTGATGAGTGCCTCACGCGCGTACGAAGCAAACCTTTCAGTGGTGCGAAATGCCCGGCAGATGGCCATGCGGGCGCTTTCGATTGCTCGGTCCTAGGTTTCCTGATTTCAAGTCATGCAAATACCAGCATTGGGCAATATCGGTAAGGTGATGCAAACCCCAGCAGATATGGAGGCTATGAGTGGCGCTCTTCCGTTGTCGGGAGGGGGGCAGGGTGTTCAGCGGTCGAAAGCTGGGTCGGCAGTCGCGCGCGCGGGGCGAGACGAGTTTTCCGATTTTTTGACGAAAGCCGTGTCAGAAGTGGAGGAGAAGATGCGGATTTCCGACGTTGAGAGGCAGAAGGTTTTGACGGGGGAGGCGAACAATCTCCATCAGGCTACGATTGCTGCGCAGGAAGCCAGCGTCGCGTTTTCCTTGATGGTTGAGGTTCGCAACAAGCTTGTGGAGTCGTATCAAGAGTTGATGCGGATGCAGGTTTGATTTTGTTTTGTTTGCTGAGCTCTGCTTGAGCTGACTATGAAGACTTTATTATTGCAGACTCGCCAGTTATGGCAGCAACTCGGGATTAACCAGAGGGTTTCCATCGGGGTCGCTGCCATTGGTGTGATGGTTGGGATGATTGCGTTGCTGATGTGGTCGCAGAGACCGCAGATGCAGCTCCTCTATGGTGGTTTGAGCCAGAAAGATATGTCGGCCGTGATGGGGGCACTGCAAGAGGCTGGGATTAAGGCGGATGTTGGGCCAGGAGGGAACTCTGTTTCCGTGCCGAGCGATCAAGTCCACAAGGTGCGGATGCAGTTGGCGACCAAGGGCGTTCCGTCTGGAGAGGGGGTTGGCTACGAAATTTTTGACCGAACGAACTTCGGGATTTCGGATTTCGTGCAGAGAACGAATAAGATTCGGGCGTTGCAGGGAGAACTTTCTCGGACGGTTGCGCAGTTGCAGGGAGTGCGCTCGGCGAAGGTTTTGATTGTGATGCCGGAGAATCGGTTGTTGTTCACCGATGCGAAGACCAAGCCAACTGCGTCGGTCTTTGTTGAGGGCAATCTGAACACGGATCAAGTGAACTCGGTGCGTTTTCTGGTTGCGAATGCGGTGGAAGATTTAAAAGCGGACGATGTTGCGGTGGTCGACCACAAGGGGCAGGTGTTGACGGAGGGTTTGAAGGATGACCCTGTTCTGGGTGCAGCGTCTGGCCAGATGCGTTTGCGGAAGAACCTTGAGGATTACTTCCAAAAGAAGGTTGAGAGCATGCTTGCAACGGTGTTAGGCGCTGGCCAAGCGGTTGTTCGGGTGTCTGCCGATCTAGACTCTGAGGCGACGACTCGGAACGAGGAGAAGTACGATCCAGACGGCCAAGTAGTGAGAACGGAAACGTCGGTTGATGATTCGACTGTGACCAATGAGACGGAACAAGGCGGGCAAGCGGCGGGAACAACGGCAAACACGCCAGCGAATCAGGGTGGAGGTGCTCCGGTCGGCAAAAACAGCCAGCAGACGCGAAAGAATAAGTCCACCAACTACGAAATCAACCGAGTGCTGACCTCCTCTGTTAAGACCCCAGGGAGCGTCGCGCGGTTGACTGCCGCCGTTTTTGTGGCCGCCAAAGCTGACACGAAGCGCTCCGCAGCGGAGATGGATGCGCTGAGGAAGATTGTGGCCAATGCGTTAGGGGTTAAAGCCGTTTCGGATGCGGAGGTGGCGAAAATGGTGGCCATTGAGGAGGTGTCGTTCCCCGAGGGCAAGCAAGATGCCAAGAGTTTGATTGATCAGGTGGCACAGCATTCGGATTTGGTGCGTGATGCGGGCGCTATTTTAGTGGCGCTGGTGGTGATCGGTGGATTCGTCCGGATGCTGCGCAAGACCAAGCCGGACGACGTGATTATGGAGCAAATGGAACCAGCGGGTTTGGTGGGTCGCGAGGCCGATACGGAGGCTGAACCCTTGGAGCCGGAGGTGATTACGGTCGAGAAGATTAATGAGATGATTAAACGCCGGCCGTCGGGGGTTGCTGCGGCAATCAAGAGCTGGATTAGTCGTTCGGAGGGAACTAACTCATGAGCGAGGATTATTACAAGATGACGAAGGTTCGCCGGTTGGCGGCGTTCTTGATTTTGATTGGCCACGAGGCGGCGGCGGAGATTTTGCGCCAGTTTGATAACTCCCAGCTGGAGTCAGTGTGCCGAGAGATGGCGTCGATTCCGTATGTGGATCCTTCCTTGAAGAATCTTCTGATTGGGGAGTTTGGGTCGATTGTTAAAGATGGTTTGGATTCTGCGCTTGGCGGGATTGAAGTCACTCAGCTCTCCTTGGAGTTGGCAAAGGGCGGTACGACAGCTTCGTCCATCATGTCTCGCGTTGCGCCGGGCGGAGGCGGGCAGTCTGACGACGAGTTTGCCGACCTTGATGCGTCCCAAGTTTTCAATCTCTTGAAGGACGAGCAAGGTCAGACGATTGCGTTCGTTCTCACGTTTTTACCTGCGATGAAGGCGGCTGAGTTTGTCAAGCAGATGGCGGTAGATAAGCGGGAGGAAGTGATCGAGTGCCTCGGCAAGATTGAGCCTACCTCGAGAGAGTCGGTGAAAAAGGTTTCAGCGAACCTGCAAAAGTTTTTGGACAAGCGTGTTGGGGGGGCTCAACAGAAGACGGACGGGATTGCGGCATGTGCGGCGATTGTCAATGCGTTGGACAGGGACACGAAGAAAACGTTGCTCAAAGGGCTGGAGGGGCGAGACGCGGCACTTGGCGCGAAGATTCGGAGCAAGACGTTTCCGTTCGAAGATCTCGCGAGAATCGACGCTCAGGATTTGGCGAAGGTGGTCAAGGAAATCAACCAAAAGGATGGAACCATGCTGGCGCTTGCGTTGAAGTCTTCGCCGCCTGAAGTGGTTGATCCGATTGCGGGGACTTTGTCGAAGCGGGCTGCAGCTGCGCTGAAAGAGGAGATTGAGATGATGCCGCCGCAACGTCCGAAGGAGGTGCAGAAAGCACAGGAGAGCATCCTTGAAGTTGTGAGGAAAATGGAGGATGCGGGGGACATTTCGACTGAGGTTGCACAAACCAGTGCGGCCAAGTAATCTGTCATGATACTGAAAAGGCAGACAATCGCCTTTGCGGTCGAGCCGAGGTCGGTGACTCTCGCGGGCGCCGAGGCGCGTCTTGGGTATCTCGAGTCTGAGGTTAAGGAGATTCGCGAGGCATCGTATTCTGAAGGCTACGCAAAGGCGGCGGAGGAGTGCGCGGGGGAGATTCGAGACTTGAAGGAGATGATGACGGCTCTTCAGGATGGCGTGCTTCAAACGCTGATTGAGAAACAGCGTGAAATGGCGGCGCATATCCGATCGATTTTGCCGGTCCTCGTCATGGAGGCTGCAGAGCGCGTGATTGCTGGGGTAAAGGTTGATGACGCGGTTGTGAAAGCGGTGGTGGGAGATTTAATGGCGGAAGTTGCTCCAGGAATCGAGAATGTTGAGATTCGCGTGAGCGTTGATGACTTTGGCAAGATGCGGGAGTTTGATGCGACTTTTAGTGGGCGCTATCCGCAGGCAAAGTTGTTGCCAGATCCGGATTTGTCCAACGGCGACTGTGTCATCCGGTCAAAGTTTGGAACACTGGATGGAAGGATTTCGACGAAGTTGAGAGCTCTTGAGGGGGCGCTCAGTTAACCGAGGCGCCTGATGGATTCGGATGTTTGGTCGCTGGAGACTCTATCGGGGCGGTTAAAGTCGGGACCCTTGTCTCGCAAGGTTGGGCATGTTGTTCAGGTCACTGGTTTGGTGATTGAGTCTGAGGGGCCGAACCTCGCGATTGGAGATGTTTGTCGAATCACAACGGGGGATCGTGAGCATTCGGTTTACGCTGAGGTTGTGGGTTTTCGCGGGCACCGACTGTTGTTAATGCCGCTTGGTGACATGGTGAGTATCAAGGTTGGCTCTGAGGTTTCGGCATCGGGCTTTGGTTTTGGAGTGCCGGTTGGGCCTGATTTGATGGGGCGGGTGATTGATGGGCTGTCGCGACCAATCGACGGAAGGGGTCCGGTTCATGGAGTCGCGCAGCGCCCTTTGAAGGCGGCTCCGCCGAACCCGTTGACGAGGAGTCGGATTAACGAGGTTTTTTCAACGGGTGTCCGCGCGATTGACGCCTTTATGCCGGTGGGATGCGGTCAGCGCATGGGCATTTTCTCTGGGAGCGGCGTCGGCAAGTCGACTTTGCTTGGGATGATGGCTCGGGGTGCCGACAGCGATGTGAACGTCATTGCGCTGGTGGGCGAACGCGGGCGCGAGTTGCGTGAGTTTATTGAAAAAGATCTTGGTCCGGAAGGGTTACAGAAGTCTGTCATTGTGGTTTCTACGTCAGACCAACCTGCCTTGGTGAGAATTCGGGCGGCGATGGTTGCGACGGCCATCGCGGAGTATTTTCGGGATGAGGGAAAGAAAGTTCTTTTCATGATGGATTCAGTGACGCGGTTTGCGATGGCGCAACGCGAGGTGGGGTTGGCTGTCGGTGAGCCTCCGAGTAGCCGTGGATATACCCCGAGCGTGTTCGCATTGTTGCCCAAACTTCTGGAGCGTACGGGTGCGGGCACGACGGGTTCGATTACGGCTTTCTACACCGTCCTCGTGGAGGGAGATGACATGAATGAGCCGATCGCCGATGCGGTTCGAGGGATCCTGGATGGGCACGTCATTCTGACGCGTGCACTTGCCACTGCGAATCACTTCCCCGCAATCGATGTGTTGGAGAGTGTGAGTCGTTTGATTCGTGATTTAGCTTCTCCCGAGGAGTACGCGTTAGCCTCACAAGCGCGCGATTTGATGGCGCTCTATCGCAGGAACGAAGACCTCATCACCATCGGGGCTTACGCCAAAGGGGCAAACCCGAAGCTTGATTTGGCGATTGCGGTCCAAGAGGCCATGGGGCCGTTTTTGCGACAGAGTTTCGAGGACGCATGTGTTCGTGCGGAAACGATGCAGATACTCTCGAGAATTTTTCATCCAGAACAGGAATAATTTGCCGGGTCTTTCGTTGAGGTGACGCACGATGAAGCGCTTTGTTTTCAGCCTAGAGACGGTCCTTCTTTTGCGTCGACGGGAGGAGGAGGAGCAGCGGGAGCTTTACGCGAAAGCTTTGGCGAATCGGGACAGCTTGAAGTTGGCGCTCAACAACGCATTGGGGCATTTGGACGTTCTGCAGCAAGAGCTTCACTCGCGACGGTTGGGATCGACGAGGAAGGACGACAACTTGACGTTCATTCATTCGATTCGACAGCAGCGTGATTTTTGTGAGGTCGTGACGCAGCGTGTGGTTCGAGCGGATCGTGAGGTGGAAATTCGGTTGGCTGGATGGATGGAGGCCCGGAAGGGCGTGCAAGTCCTTGAAAAGTTGAAGGAAAAGCATTTTGATCGGCATCGCCTCGAGCAGGAGAGGCTCGAGGAAAGGGCCCTTGACGACCTCATAAACGCTCGTTTCGCCAACTTTCCTCTGAGGACATCGGAGTCAGGCATGTAATCTGCAATACCGTTGGGCATGTTGGCTGCGCCATGGTTTTTAGCGGTCGTTGGGTTGTTATCGAGCCTCGGGGTCGGGGTGATGATGATGCTTTCTGCCCAGAAAAAAATCGTTGCGACGCCGCCTCCAGTCGCGGCGGCAGTGGTGGTGGAAGAAAAACCTGTCCCTCCTCAGACGGTATTCAGTTTCCACACGGCGGAACTGGTTGAGATGGTGGAAGACCTCAAGAAGCAGAAACAGAAGATTTTGGAGGAGCAGAAGGATGTGAAGGCGCTGGCAGCACGGACGTTGTCGGATCGGCAGGAGGTGGAGAAAATCAGGGACGAGATCAAAGAGTTGCGGGCAGATTTGGACCGTCGGGTGGTTGAGGTGCAGCAGGAAGAAGTGAAGAACTTGGAGGCATTGGCGTCCACTTACAGCTCAATGCCGCCCTCAGCCGTAGTTCCGATTTTTAAGGAGATGGAGGAGGACCAGGTGGTGAAGATTCTCGCAACGATGAAAGCGAAGGCTGTTGGACTTGTCCTCTCTGAGATGGGCAAGGCTCCCGATAAATCAGGGGAGGAGAGCACCGCGAGGAGGGCAGCTCGCATCACGGACAAGCTCCGTTTGATGAAGAGCTTGAAGAAGGAGGTTGCTCAGTGAGTGTGGATGCCGTTGGCGTGGGGGGTGGGATTGGTTTAGGGGCAGCGCCTGAGGTTGCTGATTTGGCCGCGCTTCTCTCAACCGCCTCGGGTTCTGGGGCGGGGGGAGTGTTAGAACCGTTGGAGCCGCTAGACGGAGTGAATCAGTTGCCGAGCGTCGGTGATTTTGAGGCGGTTATGCTGGCTGCAGCCGGTCTTTGTGAGGAAGTGATTGCTGAGGTGGCGAGTCACTCCTTAGGCGCAAGCGCTTCTCTCGCGGAAGGTGATGGGTCTGAAGAAGTCGCTCCGAGCGGAGGCGTAGACTCTTCCGAAGCCCGGTTTCAGGGAGATTTTGGGTTTGGTCCACTTTCCCCAGCTTTCGTGGATTTCCTTCAGCATGCTTCACCTGCGCAACTGTCGGAGATTTGCGCTAATCTGGAAGCTGGAACCGGTCTGGCGATGAGTGGTTTTGTGACTTCAGAGCGAGGGGTTGAGGTCCACGTGAGTGGAGGAGCAGGGGATGCCGCTCCTGCTGGCGGACAAAATGGTCAGGTTGGCCTGCCTGAGATTTTGAGAGAGGGCGTTGCGGGGGATTTAAGATTAGTGTCGCGCGTTGTGGGGAAGGAGTCTGACGTGATGACGGGCCTGTCGGGCGCAATCATCGATGCTGCACTGAGGGGCTCTCGAAAAAATGAATCCGGAGTGGTCTCTACGAATGCATTCGGAGGGGGGCGTTCAGAGAACTTCACCGCGTCGACCGCTCGATTGGAAGAGGGTGTTGCGAACGCTGGCGCGTCCGAAACACGTTTGGGCGAGGTTGGGTCTGAGCTGACTTTGCCTTTCTTGGCTGACATGGTTCGTCAAACTCCTCTCCGAGTCGCACCTGCAAGAACGATGCAGGGGATGAGTGTGTCGGTTGGTGAGGGTGACCTTTCTGACCATTCTGAGGGTTCGCCGATCGCCCTTCCTGGGGTGGTTGTTGAATCAGGACTGGTGCAGGGTTCTTCGGAGGTCCTGCTGGGGCGCGAAGTTAGCTCGACCAAGGGCTTGGTTCCGGTTGTGACCGAAGGCACGAAAGGGCTGAGCGCTTTTGGTGTGAGGCAGGCTTTAGACCGTTCACTGAGTCTTTCTTCTGCCGAAATGGTGACGCAACTTTCACCTGAGGCGTCCGCTAAGGTCGTGATTGACGGCGGTCTCATTGAGAGTTCGGTCTCCGGATCTACTTATTCCGCTCGGAGTGTGGACTCTGCGGAGAGTACTCGTTCGGACGTATCGGCGGCAGATCCGAGGACTCAGGCTCAAGCAGCGGGTGGGGGCAATCAAAGAGAGAGCTCGGGGGCCCATGGTCGCGAGAGCGGAAGTCGGGAAGAAAAATCGTCAAATCAGGATCTTTCTTTCGGGTGGAATGGGAGACGACTGGTCGTTGAACCGTTACCATCTTCCATGAGACGCGGTGTTTCAGAGGTTGCTTTCGCGGCCTCGGTCTCTGGAGCGTCGGTTGATGCTGGACTTGAGACAGGTTCGCGAGGGGATGTGCCCCAGACGCTTGGGGTTGATGTGTCGGGCTCGACTGCTTTTGCGCTGGTGCAGAGGTCAGGAGGATTTTCTCGAGGCGTCAGTTCAACAGAAGTTAGGGGTGCGGGTGGTGCATCGTTGACAGATCGGTTGGCTGGGGAGGTGTGGTCTCGGCTTGCGGACTCAGTTGCGAGGGTGCGAGCGGATCGGGGGACTCTGAAGGTTGAAATCGATTTGCCGCAGGGGATGAGTGTCGAAGTGGAACTCAGAGGGGTTTCAGGCGGAGTCAACGCGGTGTTTAGGGTTGGAGATACTGGTTTGAGACAGACACTCGAGACGATGTGGAGTGTGCTTCCGAGGAGCGAGAAAGTGTCTGCGCTAGATTTGAACGACGTCTCGTTCGAACGCGGCGCTTCGCGAGAGCAGGCGGATTCGGACTCTCGAGGGGCTCGGCAGGATGCGCAGCGCGACCGGCAGGAGCGTTTTGACGGGGACGTGAGAGGCTTCAGGGGCAAATCGACAGAGAAAAACACGAAACTCGGCACGCCTGAAGCTACCGAAGGCGTGGTTGCATCGCCCTCGCGAGCGGGTGGTGAAGCGAATCTGAGTCTCTAAATCTACAGTGGAAACTTCGGAAGTGCATGAAAATAGGCAGTTAAACGTATGAGCACCACAAGTCAAATCACCGCCTCTGGCAACCCGACCCAACTCGGCAATGATGTGTTGGCAGCGGCAACGCGAGCGCACAAAACATCTCTCGGTGTCGACGATTTCCTCAAACTTTTGACGGTTCAGTTGCAGCATCAGGATCCGATGAAGCCGATGGAGGACGCTGAGTTCATGGGGCAGATGGCACAGTTCGCCGCATTGGAGCAGACGAAGGAGTTGGCCACGAGTTTCAGTGAGTTCACAAAGCTGCAAAACTTGAACTCAGTGCAGCAGTTTTTGGGTAAAAACGTCACGGTTGATAAGGGCGATGGTTCAACCGATCAGGGAACGGTATCTGAGGTTTCTCTTGTCGGAACCGACCCACAAATCTTCCTCAATGGGGCGAACTACAGTATGTCCCGTGTTCTTTCAGTGTCTTTAAAGTAAATTACAATATAAAAACTTATGTCACTCGTAGCAAGTCTTAACGTCGGGGTGAGTGCGCTGAAAACGTATTCGCAAGGGATTCAAGTCATCTCCAACAACATTGCGAACGTCAGTACGACCGGCTACAAAGCGTCGCGTGCGGCGTACTCGGATCAGTTCTCGAATCTGTTACGCCCGTTGGTGCCGAATCAGGCGAATGGAACGAAGGTCCCTCCAACCCAAATTGGTGGTGGCGTGCAGGTTCAAGGAATCAACGCTGTTTTTTCGCAGGGCACTGTTCAGTCATCCGGAAATGTGAGTGATCTCGCGATCACGGGTGCTGGTTTTTTCCGTGTGCGGGATATCGATGGCGGTAAAGATTATGTCACTCGTGCGGGGAATTTCCGGGTCAGCACGGATGGCACGTTGGCAACCCAAGACGGTTACCAGGTTCAGGGAACCTTCGGGGCACAAACTCGGGTGATTTACGACGCCGCCTCAGGGAGGTTCAACGTGATGGGGCCGCAGGATAACATTACGCGTGTTAACGTGACCTCCGGCGGAGGTGTGACCATAACTAAGGCTTCGCAGTATAGTTTCGATATCAGTCCAACGTCGGAGGTGCAGAATCTAAAGGTCGGCATGACTGCATTTGCGGCCAACGTTGACGGTACTTCCGCTGCCTACGGAAGGATATCAAAAGTTGAGGGGAATCGAGTGACGGTCTCCGGATACGACGGCCAACCGTCGAGTGGAGGACTAGCCCCAACATCGTTTGCTTTCAACGCGGTGAAGGGAACTGTGGTAGACGGTGATACGAGTTCCACTCCCAACACGGATTATTACAATTTCGAGTTGTTTGACTCATCGACTGTCGAGAGTCTCAAGATAGGTCAGTCGGTCGGTTCCGAGTTTTCGGCGAGCCTGAGAGGTGTCATCACAGCGGTGGAAAGGTCGTCGACATCCACGAAGGTCATCGTAAAAAAAGAGGTTCCTGGCGCGTGGGACTTGTCTGGTGGACGGACTTCGAACGCACCTATTGGTGATCAGTTGTTTAGTTTGGATGGAGGGTATCGAGAGTCCGACCAAGTTGGGTCAGTTGATGTTGGTTTCAGTGCGACAGGGGGGCGTGTTCAGGTGGTGGATACTCAAGGCGTTGAGGTGAATGACGTGACGGTCTTAGCGAAGGTGCCTGGCATGAAGTCGTTCAACGTGGGTCCCTCTGGCGACATCATTGTCAACCTCTCAAATGGTCAGACTTTCATCTCAGGTCGAGTGCTTATTCAGAACTTCAAAGACCCGAACAGCCTGATTCGTCAGGGGAATAATCTGTTCAGCGGGATTGATAATGCGGGACCCATAAACGGAACAGACCTTTCGCTGATTGGAAACACTGCCGGTGAAGATGGTCTCGGGTTGATTCAATCCTCTTCACTCGAAATGTCGAACGTGGATCTTGGGCAGGAGTTTGCGGAGATGATTACGACTCAGCGGAGTTTCCAAGCGGGATCACGCGTGATCTCGGTTTCGGATCAGATGTTGGAAGAAGTGGTGAATCTGAAACGGTAGACGGAGGGGTTAGAATAACCGGAGGCGAGGCACTCTGATGCCTCGCTTTGATGTCTAAACATTTTTAAGGCACGATGGCTGAAGATCATGACGAAGAGAAAGAGGCGAGCGCTGCAAAGCCCTCGATGTTACCCGCAATCATCATTGCGGTGGTGTGTCCGGTCCTGACTTTCGTTGTGATGAACTACTTGGTCGTTCCAAAGTTCGTGAAGTCGGTTACGGAATCACTTGGTGGTCAACTTCCGGCGAAGGTAGAGGCGAAGGAGGAGAAGAAGAAAGACGACGGCCACGGGAAAAAGGACGAGAAGAAGAGTCCTGATGCACTCAAGGTTTCCGAATCCGCCGAGGGCACTGCGGTTGAGTTCCCTCGGGTGACAGTGAACTTGAAGGGTACGATGGGAACGCGGTATTTGAGGGCCAGTTTCTCCGTTGTGAGTGACAACAAGGAGATAGGCAACAAGGTTCAGGATAACTTGCTGAAACTGAAAGATCTCGCCCAGACGGTTTTGGGTCAAAAGACGGTGGCTGATATCGAGATGGATTCGAACAAGAACGTGCTGCGTCGAGAGCTTTTAGCGCAGTTCAACACCGTTCTGGGGGATGGATTTGTGAAAGCGGTGTACGTTACCGAGTTTGCGATGCAATGAGCGAAGACCCGGTCACGTTGCTGGAGGGAGGTTCTGGACCTTGGTTGTATTGTCCGGGAGACGTCAAAGTCCCGCTGGATGAGTCAATCGTGAAGCCATTTTTGTTTCGTCAGAAGGGGATGCTTTCCTCGCCTGATTTGGGTGAGTTGACGGGCATTCACAAAAAGTTGCTTGCGCGAATTTCAGCTAGGTTGGTGGGTTTGCTGCGGATGGAGTTCAAGTTTGACGTTGATTCCGTCGAGATTTCCAGTGCGGCTGGGGATCAGGTGTTGCCGAAGTGTGCGGATCATCAGGTCATGTTCTTTCAGGCGGATGGTGTTCAGGGGATAGGCAGGTTGGCTTTCAGCAAAGGGTTATGTTTCTCGGTGGCCAACCGTCTTCTGGGTGGGACCGGCAGCATTTTTTCCTCTCCAGATCGGAATCCCTCCGAAATCGAGGTGGCACTTTTGGAGGAGGTTGCGGTGGTGGTCTTGGATGAGTGGTCGAAATCGATGGAGGTCGATGGGGTGCCGAGCTTGAAAGTTTTGATTTCGGGAAACGAGGTTGGTAGCGAGAAGGTCGCTCCGAACCTGTCCAAAGGACAATTTTTTTACGTTTCTGCGTCTGTCGACTTTGGGGACATGATGGGGGAGACGTTTGTTTTTGTGGTCCCGGTGTCGATGATTGAGGAGCGGGTCGAGGCGATGTCCGCTCGCTCGATTGAGGCCGATTTGAAGCCTACGGAAAAGCCTGTTTCAGCGAAGACGGTGAACTGGCGGTCATCGTACGCAGGGATTAGCGTTCCTGTTGTGGCGGACTGGGAGGTGACGGACATCACGCTAGAAGAGGTGTTGAAACTAGCCCCGGGCTCTCTGATTCGGTTGCCGAGCGAGTTGTTGGACAGCACCCGAATCCGGGTGGGGGATACGGATGAGTTTATGGGTACGGTTGGACAGGAAGACGGTCGTTTGGCCGTGCACATCACCAACCGAATTGAGAAGGAGTAACTTATGCAAAATGTAGATGAACACCGGCTATCGGCCGTGATGGATATCAAAGTGCAGTTGACTGTGAGGCTTGGGTCGACTCAGAAATCGATGCGTGATGTGTTGGAGATAGCGCCGGGGTCTGTTGTGAAGTTGGATCAGCCTTCGAAGTCGCCTGTTGGTGTGTACATCAATGACAAGCTGATTGCCTTGGGTGAAGTGGTTGTGGTGGAAGATAACTTTGCGATAAAAATCAGTTCGCTGGTTGGTGAGGGAGTTGAGTGAGTTTGTCTTGGGTTTGGCGTCTGAGTCAGTGAATCGCTCGAGCTTGTGGAGGGTCTCTGCATGGGAGCAATCGGTGCAACAGAGGCCTACACGGCGGGGTTGGAAAAGCTGGGATACTTCCTTGCGGGCCTTGCGATTATTTCGGGAGGAGCGGTTTGGTTGTGGAGAAAGTTTGCATTTGGTTGGAAGACCGGTGTTGGGAGCCGACGTTTAAACATCGAGGAGTCGAAAATGCTCGGTTACAAGCAGCACTTGGTGGTGGCGGAGTACGAAGGGAGAAAGTTTCTCCTTGGGGTGTGTCCGGGCCGAATTGATTATCTGTGTCGGCTTGATGACGCAGGGGGGGATTTTCAATCTGTGATGGAGCGTGGGTTTAGCGGTGAACCATCAGAAGTGAGTGGTGGAAAAGCTGGCGAGGAGGTTGCGTGATGTTTTTGAGATTTTTACTCCTTTTATTTTCCGGCTTGCTGATAGGCGGGGATGCCTTTGCTCAGGCGGATGGGTCGGCTCCCTCGATTTCGTTGAGTTTGGGTGGCAATCAAGAGGTGAACGTTTCGACGGCTGTCCAAATCATGCTCTTGATGACGGTGCTGACGTTGTCGCCGTCTCTGATGATGTTGATGACGAGTTTCACGCGGATGGTGATTGTGCTCGGGTTTATTCGGAACGCGATTGGTCTACAAGGTGCGCCTTCGAATCAGATTATTATCGGGATGTCGTTGTTTTTGACCTTTTTTGTGATGGCACCGACGGCCAAGCAACTGAACGATGATGCGCTACAACCGTATTTGGATAAAAAAATCAGCACGGTGGAGGCGATGCAGAAGGCCGCGGTGCCTTTGAGGGATTTCATGGTGAAGCAGACGCGCCCGTCTGAGATTGACTTCTTCTTGGGATTGTCTGGTCGCGGGGCGACGGCGACGGAGGATTTGCCGCTTACGGTCGTTGTTCCCGCTTTTGTTTTGAGTGAGCTACGGACGGCTTTTCAGATGGGGTTTCTGATTTTTGTCCCGTTTTTGGTGATTGATTTTCTGGTTTCGGCCACGCTGATGTCGATGGGGATGATGATGATGCCTCCAATGATGATTTCACTTCCGTTTAAGTTACTGCTTTTTGTGATGGTTGACGGGTGGCACTTGGTGGTGCGGTCCCTCGTGGAAAGTTTCACTCGATGAACGGGCGGTTGAAATGAGCATTGAGCAATCCGTTGAAATCCTGCGCGAACTGGTGACAGTGGCTTTGTCGGTGTCTTCGCCGATTTTGATGGTTGCGGTGTCGATTGGAGTTGCGATGAGCTTGGTTCAGGCGGTGACGAGCATTCAAGAGGCGTCACTGTCCTTCATCCCCAAAGTCACGGCGATTGGAGCTGCGATGGTTGTTTCTGGGCCGTGGATTTTGAAAATGTTGATTCAGTTCACGACGGAGTACATCAATCGGATGCCAGAGATGGCGAAGTAGGATTGGGAGGCAGATTCTCATGGAGAAGACGCTGGAGTTTTTGCTCGTGTGGTTTTTGGTTTCGGTGAGGGCATCTGGTCTTCTGATGATGACGCCGGTGTTCTCTGGGCGTACGGTCCCGGCCCCGGTTCGCTTGTGCATTGCGATGTTTATGGCCTATGTGGTGGCTGGTCACGGGGTTCGCGACGGGGCTGTTTTACCGCAAACCATTGGTCATTTGGTGGTAGTGATGGTTCAGGAGTTATTGGTTGGGCTTTTTATGGGATGGGCTGTTCGACTCTTCTTGCATGCGGTTGAGATTGCGGGGCAGCTGATTTCGACAGAGTTGGGTTTATCGATGGGAGCGATGCTGGATCCTTTCACGGGGACGAATGCCAATGCGATCGGCACGTTGATGTTTGCCTTTGGGACGTTGGTTTTTTTTATCAGCGGGGCGCATCAGAACATTATTAGTGCTTTTATTCAGAGCTTTGCGGTGGCCCCCTTGGGTGTTTTGGATGGTGGAAAGGATGTCGGCACGTTGATGGTGATTTCCACGGGCAAAATCTTTTCCTCTGCGTTGCAAATTGGCGCGCCACTAGTCGCGTTAAATTTTATTATATCGTTAACCTTCAGCATTCTCGGGCGGGCGGCGCCTTCGACGCATGTTTTCTCGGAGAGCTTTGCGTTGAGGATTTATTTGGGGACAACGCTCCTCGGAATGAGTTTTGGGTTAGCGGCTCAGGTGATGACCGATTTGTTGAAGGACGCCCCGGAGCAGATGATGCGGTTTATTCCATGAGTCATGGCTGAGGATGACGGCAATAAAACGGAGCAACCGACGGCGAAGCGGCTTTCGGAGGCGAAAGAGCGCGGGCAGTTCGCGCGGGCGCCTGACCTGCAGCTCGTGTCGGTGCTGGCCGCGTCGACACTTGGAATCACGGTTCTGGGGCCAGAGATTACGGATCGTGTGGCGTCGGTAGCTGTTGGGATTTTTGCGAACATCGGAAGGAACGAGATTCGTCCCGAGGCTGTTTATGACTGGAGCTACGATGCCGTTCGATTTTTGTTCGCCGTTGCGATGCCGTTGTTGGGGTTCTGTGCGATGGCAGGTGTTTTGGTTGGGGGGGTGCAGAGCGGATTTAGTTTAGCGTGGAAAAATTTTGGATTTAACCCAGATCGTTTGGATGTTGCGAAGGGGTTTCAGCGGATTTTTTCAACAGATTCTTTGGTTAAGGTATCAACTGAACTCCTGAAGATGATGGTGGTGGCGTGGATTGTTGTCTCGGGGCTTAAGAGTGTAATGGCGGATCCGGTTTTTTTCACTCCGGTCCCCGTACACCGCATTGGAGAGTTTATTCGTGACTCGTCGACGGCATTGATGTGGAGGAGTATTCTCGCGCTGGGTGGAATCGGCGGACTTTACTACGTGTATCAGTTGATTCGAACGAAGCGTGGTTTATTGATGAGCAAGCAGGAGGTGAAGGATGAGGCGAAGCAGTCTGAGGGTGATCCGAAGGTGAAGGCTGCCTTGCGTGCCATGGCGCGACGGATTTTACAGCGGCAGATGTTGCACTCGGTAAAAACGGCGGATGTGGTGATTACCAATCCCACGCATTTTGCGGTAGCGCTTCGTTACGAACAGGGTCAGGACTCGGCCCCAGTGGTTGTTGCAAAGGGTGAGCGGGCGTTTGCGAGGCGGATTAAGGCAGTTGCGATGGAGAATGGGGTGCCGATGGTGGAAAATCCGCCCGTTGCGCGGATGCTTTATAAGTTTGCTAAAATTGGAAAAACGATTCCCTCAAATCTGTATAATGCGGTAGCGGAAATTCTTTCGTTCGTTTATCGAGTGCACCGAGGTTATTTCATGCAGCTTGGAAGTCGGAGACGGGAAGAGCGCGAGGCTCAAGAATCGGTTCGAGGCTATGGAGCGGAGCGATAATCAGGCACGTTTCTTTCTACGGCAGAGTTCACGATGAGTGGGTTTGCGGTACCGAGTCCGAGGCAGATTTTCAATACCCTGAAGAAGGGAGATTTGGCCTTTGTCGCGGCCCTCTTTGGGACGGTGGTACTGCTTGTTGTACCGATTAGCCCGTTCCTGTTGGATTTATTTTTGGCGGCGAGCATTGGGATTTCGCTGCTGCTGCTTTTAATCATTGTTTACGTCAAGGAACCCGAAGAGTTCGCGGGTTTTCCGACGTTACTGCTTTCGGTAACGCTGTATCGGTTGGCGTTGAACGTGGCCACGACTCGGCTGATTTTGGTCGATGGCAGCGCTGGGCACATCATTGAGGCGTTTGGTAAAGTGGTGGTTCGGGGAAACTATGTCGTTGGTGCGGTGGTGTTTTTGATTCTGATTGTGATCAACTTTATGGTGATCACCAAGGGGGCGGGGCGTATTGCTGAGGTCGCTGCTCGGTTTACGTTGGATGCAATGCCTGGGAAGCAGATGGCGATTGATGCGGAGTTGAATGCGGGGTTGATTGATGAATCGACGGCCTCGGCAAGACGGGCGAAGGTTCAGAAGGAGGCCGATTTTTACGGGGCCATGGATGGGGCGAGTAAGTTTGTTCGGGGAGATGCGATTGCTGGCATTTTGATTACGTTGATTAACGTGGTGGGGGGGATTGTCATTGGGGTTGCTCAGAAAGGCATGCCCCTTGTTGACGCGCTTCAGCGGTATACGCTGCTTTCGATTGGGGACGGTTTGGTTGCTCAGGTGCCGGCGTTGATTGTGAGTTTGGCGGCGGGTATTCTGGTTACCCGAGCGTCTGAGGAGTCAGATTTGGGGAATTACCTCACCCGCCAGCTGACGCTTTACCCCCGTGCGATTGGCATTTTGTCGGGAATGATGGGAATGTTCGCGCTGCTTCCTGGAATGCCGATGGCGCCCTTCTTGGCATTGGCTGGTGGACTGGCTTTCATTGCGGTCCGGATGTCGCGACAGACGCAGGAGGAACTTGTGCCGGTGGGGCCGGGGATGGATTTGAAGGATAACGACCCGTCCGCGAAAGGAGCGCCCTCTCAGGCGGCGCCGGTGGAAGGGAAGCCGAAATCTGGATTGTCCGAGGAGTTCCGAAAGATCATGGATCTCGACGTCCTTTCGGTGGAGTTGGGTTCTGGGTTGCTGGCGTTGGCTGACCGTCGTTCGGGGGGAGACTTGTTAGACCGAGTGACGGGGGTTCGTCGGAACTACGCGCGCGACTTGGGGATGGTGATTCCTCCGATTGCGATTCGAGACAACATCGACATTGAAGCGAACGAGTACCGATTTTTGTTGCGAGGAAAAGAGGTTGCTCGAGGCAAGGTCCTGATGCGTCATTGGTTGGCCATGAACGTGGCCAACAGCGTGGTGAAGTTGCGAGGGATGCCCACGGTGGAGCCTGTGTTTGGGATTGCGGCGACTTGGGTTGATGAGGAGGAGAAGCGGACTGCGGAGATTCACGGGTTTACTGTGGTGGATCCTGCGTCGGTTTTGATTACTCACCTTTCAGAAACGGTGAAACGTCAGGCGTATCTGATTTTGGGGAGGCAAGATGTTCAAGTGTTGTTGGACACCTTGAAGGAAACGAATCCGGTGTTAGTCACGGGGGTGGTTCCGGACCTCGTTTCGGTGGGGGTGGTGCAGAGGGTCCTTCAGAATCTGTTGCGCGAGGGAATTTCGATTCGGAATCTAACGACGATTATGGAGTGCATGTCGGATCATGCGCTTACGGTGAAGAATCCTGACGACTTGTCTGAGCAGGTTCGGCGTCGTCTGGGAACGTACTTTGTCGCGGAGTATGAGAGTGAGCCTGGCGTGGTGAAGGCAATGACTTTGGAGCCTCGGTTGGAGCAGATTCTTTCGACAAAAGTGCATCGGACGCAGATGGATGTTGGGTTGGTGATTGATCCGCAGATGGCGCAGTATCTTTTGGGCGAGTTGTCTCGGCGGATGACGGAGATGGCGGAGCAGGGGTTGGTGCCAGTTCTGATCACCACCACGGAGTTGAGGTTAGCTTTCAAGCGGTTTTTTGAGCCTTCGTTGGCGAAGTTAGTGGTCCTGTCGTACCAAGAGCTTCCGATGCAAACGGAGATTCGGAATGTCTCGATTATTCTTCCGCCTGCGCCTGCGGCAAAGGCTTAGTCTTGTTCGAGTAGTGGCCGGTTGGATGAGTGCGAGCTTGAAGTGATTTTATGGCAACGGGTGAACAGCGGTATCGATTTATCGTCAGCTCTGCCGAGCAGGCGGTTTCCGTTTTACGATCGCGGTTTGGTGATCGGGCGAGGGTGGTGTCGGTACGTCAGGTGGAGGGGAGAGGTCTGGCGAAATTTTTGCAGGCACCGAAGTTGGAGGTGATTGCGGCGGTGGCGCCAGGACCAGAGAGTTCTGGAGGTGGCGATGGTAGTGGGGGGGTGGAGGCGGTTTCGGATGGGGGTTCTGGAGTTGAAGCCGGCGGTGGCTCAGTAATTTCTCCTGTGGCGGATGGTGAGACTCGGGCTGGGGCTGCTGGCGGGGCGGGGCGTGCGAAAGTCGTTAGTCAGGGGTTGGATGAGGCAGTGGTTCAGGGAGCGGGCAGGCTGGCTCGAGTGCTTCAAGCTGGCGGGCTTTCTGCACCAGTCATTTCTCGTTTGATGGCGTATCCTGCGTGGAAACAGGTGGAGTCCCAGCCTTTGGGCCGCGCCATGGTGGATGTGGCCGCGCTGCTGCGGTCAGAGTATTCAGCGGTGCCGAGAAGGCCCTTGGGCGATCGGGTAGCGTTTGTTGGTGCTGCGGGTTCGGGAAAGACCACTGCGTTGTGCAAACGGTTGGCGATGGATGTTTTTATGAGAGGTCAGCGTCCGGCGGCGCTGAAGGTGGACCTTGACCGAGCGAATCCTGGGGACGCGCTTTCGGTGTTTTGCGAGGCTTTGGGGGCAGCCTACATTCGGAATATTTCGGATGTGCCTGCGGCGGGGAGGGGTCAGACCCTTTACATTGATTTGCCGGGGTTTTCGTTATGGGCAGACGAGGATGTCGCTGAGATACGGGCGGCGATTAATCCGCTGTTTACGACGGCTCGCGCGGTGGTGATTAACGCGGCTTATGAGCCTTCGTTGGTGAGGAGGTGTTTTACGGTTGCGGAGAAGTTGGATTGCACGCACGTGGTGTTCACGCACGTGGACGAGTTGCAGTATTGGGGAAAGCTTTGGGATCCGTTGCTTCGATCGGGGTTGACGCCTCTGTTTTTGGGCACGGGACAGAATATTGCTGGGGATTGTGAGGAGAGCGTGTTTGAGGCGGTCCTCGGGAGAACCTTTTCGGCAGTTGGACTGGAATCTGCTTAGGGTTGGGGTTGGAAAACAAGGACGTCTTCCATGAAATACTTTTTAATCACCGGAGGTTTCTGGGGCTTTCTGCTCGTGCTTGGAGCAAGCCTGTACGCGGGAAAGAATCCTGCGTTTGCGTTGTTGGACGCTTCGTTGGGTTGTATTGCTGGGTCAGTGCTGTTGAGGTTGTTTTACTCGGTTGTTCAGGCGGGGAGACGGGGAGTGCTTGAGGACCAGCGGAGGATGGAGGCTGCCGAGCGACTTACGATACAGGCGGAAGAAGAGTTGGGTGGGGGGAAAGGTGCATAACGGTGGTGAAGATGCGCTTTGAGGTTTTGTGGAGTGTTCAGTGACTAAGACATTGCGATGAGTTCCAAGGAATCACCGGCTAGCCAAGGCACTCCCTGTGATCCTTCTGTTGCGGCGGATTTCGCGCGTGTGTACCTGAACGAGGACGAGCGTCACGGGATGATTGAGAGGAACTTGGGGTTGGTGAGGATTGTCGTGGATCGAATGAAGCTTTTTTTGCCACCGACCTTGGATCTTGATGATCTGTACAGTGTTGGTGTGCAGGGTTTGATTACGGCCACGCGGAAGTTCGACCCAGCGCAGGGGACGGTTTTTGCGGCGTTTGCGACGCTCCACATACGGGGAGCGGTGCGGGATGAGTTGCGTCGGATGGATTGGATTCCGCGGAGTGTTCGCGACAAGGCGAAGCGGTTGCGGGATGCGATAGAGGGTTTGGAGGGGCGGTTGGGTCGTCCGGCGAGTGAGGTTGAAATTTGTGCGGAAATGGGTCTCTCCTTGGACCAGTACGGCACGCTTCTTGATGAGATTAAGCCGGTCAGTTTCATTCCGCTCGATGCCGAATCGGATTGGGAGGATTCTGGCGAAGTGCGGGTTGCGGACCGGATTGCTGATGAGAGTCAGCGAAA
>JBEEPE010000419.1:0-4990 GCA_041191265.1 Verrucomicrobiota bacterium
ACAGCCTCCACAGGCACTGACTCGACCGCCCGCTTTTGCGCCTCCAAATACTCGCCAATCCAAGAAACCAACGACGTCATTCCCTGATTCTCCCTCGCATCGCCGCCAAAGCAAGCCCGCCAAAAGTCACAGACTCCGTCCCCAATCCGACGCCCACCACACGTGGACCCGGACGAAACGGTTCCATCAAAAATCCCGGCAATTTCCTGCGCAACGGCTCCAACACGATTTCGCCCATCTGACTCACCCCTCCCCCAACCACAATCAGCTCCGGGTGAACTAAGTGCACCACGTGGGACAGCGCAAACGCCAACCCACGCATCGCTTCCTCAACAATCGCCTTCGCACGCAGGCACCCCGCCGCAACCGCCCCCGCCAAACAACCGGCCTCACCACCATTCCCCCCGCGCTTCAAAACCACCGAAGCAAGGATGCTATCCGGCCGGAATGCCACCTCCTCGCGAACCTGACGATCCAAGGCCCAACCCGAGCAAATGTCCTCAACGATCCGGCCCGAGACGTCCAATCGAAGGTGGCCAATTTCCATCTCACCCGGAACTTGCCCATGAAAAATGCGCCCGCCCCGGACCAACCCACCCCCTACCCCGCTCCCCATGTTCACCCACGCAACCGAGTCGACACCGCGCCCAGCCCCAAACACCGCCTCACCCAAACAGGCAACATTGGCGTCGTTATCCACCGCCGCCGCAACCCCGCACAACTCCGACAACCAATCCCCCAACGGAAATCCATCCCACCCACTCACATGAAACGATTTCGCAATCCGACCCGTCCGCCAATCCACCGGACCACCATAGCCCACCCCCACCCCCACCGCTCCAAAGTCTCTCACCAACCGAGGTACCTCCGCCTCCAAACAACCGCGAATCCCCTCAGCCCCCAGCTCTCGTTCCACCTCAAACCGACGCCGCTCCAAAACTCGCCCCTCGTCATCCCCAGCCATCAACTGGGTCTTCGTCCCCCCAATCTCAACCCCAACGTAAATCATCACCAATCACACAGTTCGGCGCCCCCACCCGTCAAAACCTCGGAAGATCATCCGCCGAGGGTTGCTTCGCAGGAAACGAAACCGGATCAAGCCCCGACACCTCCCGAGCCACCTTCGCACGCAACTTCCGCTCCCCCTCCCCAACGACAGACTCCCACCCACTAAAAACCGTCACCGTCACTTCCTTCTTCTCCTGCGCCTTTTTGGCGTCCGCCGCAACGTCAGCAGGAGCCTCCTTCCCCTCCAACCACCGCGGGTCATTCCCCGCCTTCACCACCTTTTCTTCCTCTAAATCAAACCCCATCTTCACCGCTTTCCCGCTATCCACAAACTGCCTCCACTCCGGCGCCAGCAAGAACACCGAACCATCACGCCGCACCGTCGGATACCCCTCCACCCCCGATAACAACTCCCGGAATCGTCGCAAGTTGGGCTCCTTCCTTAACGGCACCGGCACCACCGAAAAATGGGACCTCGCAGACACAATCTCATGCGACAACCCCGTCACCGCCACGGTCTTCCCCAGCCGCACAATGTTCGTCACATTCACCGTCGAACGCATCGCTTCCGCATTCCCTGAAACCGGGATGAACTTTTCCCGAATCTTTTCCGCACCAAAGTTTGAAACCGAACAAAACCGGTAATGATCCGGTCCAAGCCCACCCAGCTTGTCGACCCAAACCCCCACCCCACGGTTCTCCTCCCACTCAACCGATGGCGGCAATGGCGACCAACCAACGTAGTTCGCCCCATACCGAAAACTCACCCACCCTCCCGACCAATCCAACCCAGGCACCCAAACCCACCCCAACTCCTTGGTCCGCGCCCACCTGCCATAGTGGTAAACAATCGATGCAAACGGCTCGTCCCCCGTCCAAACCCATCCCAAATCCGTGTAAACCCAATCCCCCACCGAGTACGGACTCCACCCTTTCTCCACTTTCGGACGCCACACCTGCCCGAGTTTCTGAACATCCATCCACTCCCCGTAAGGCGCCAGCGCTTTGCGGAAAAATCGCCCCGCCCACTCGCTCGCCTGGTACTTCTTCAAGGTTTCCTTCTCCGACTCGTCCGGCGGAAGCACATTTGCCGGCTTCACCTCGTTGTTCCCCGCCCCCGTGATGACCTTGACCGGTTCAGGAACTCCTTGAGAAACCGCCACCACCCCCGAAATCAGCCCAGCCCAAACCCCAACAGCCAAAACAAAACCAACGCCCGATTTCCGGTCTAAATTCATGCCCGCTCAACGCCGCACGCACCGTGCCATCGTTCGCTGCGGGATGTCAGAGGTTCCCTCCAAAGGCTCTCCCCGACCGATAATCCCCCCCTCCATTTAACCGGCCAGAATCGAGCAACCGTCCTCACCCCCCCGTCTTTTCATTCCCCAACGCTTCCCGCCAACCGTAGTCTCAAATCCAGCCATGGCCCTCATCCTAGCCCCCATGGAGGGGCTGCTCGACCACACCCTCCGCGATATCCTCACCCGCTTCGGCGGTATCGACTGGTGCGTGTCAGAGTTCATCCGCATCACAGGAACCCGCCTCCCCCACCGAACGTTCCACCGACTCCTCCCAGAACTCACCAACGGGGCCCGCACTCCCGCCGGAACTCCCATCCGCGCCCAAATCCTAGGATCCGATCCCCTGTCGATGGCCAAAAACGCCGCACGCCTCGCAGAACTAGGGCCCTTCGGTGTCGACATCAACTTCGGCTGCCCCGCAAAAACCGTGAACCGTCACGGCGGCGGAGCAACGCTTCTGGATACCCCCCAAACCCTCGAGCGGATTGTCCGCGCCGTGCGAAACGCACTCCCCCCCAGCACCATCGTCTCCGCTAAAATGCGGCTCGGCGTCTGTGACGATTCCCGCGCAGAAGAGTGCGCACGCGCCATCGAAGCCGGAGGCGCCTCCGAACTCGTCGTCCACGCTCGCACCAAACTTCAAGGCTACCAACCCCCAGCCCACTGGCACCGAATCCAAGATATCAAAAAACACGTCCACCTCCGCGTCATCGCCAACGGAGATATCTGGACCGTCCAAGACGCCATCGCATGCAGAAATGCGTCCGGTTGCGAAGACCTGATGCTGGGTCGAGGAATGGTCGCCAACCCAGGACTCGCCACCGCCATTCACCTCGCCGACGCCCAATCGCAAAACCGCTCCACACGTGGCATACGGCCGATTTCCTGGACTCACATCCAACCCGCCCTCCTTGAGTTCTGGAACTCCGGCAAAGACACCGTGCCATGGGAAGCTCGCGCTGGTCGCCTCAAACAGTGGCTCACCCACCTCAAACGCGCCTTCCCAGAAGCCGCCCACCTCTTCACGCAGCTCCGTACCGAACGCGACCCAGACGTCATCACCACAACATTGCGCCCCGCCCCGCATCCCCAAGCTGACTCCCTTCCTCCAGCTTAACGCGTTTGTTTCACCCATCCCCTTTACACCCCTCAGTCAGCCACCTAGTCTTTCCATCCGATTCGAGGGCACCCCCTTGGGTGCGCGGTACGTGCAGTTCTCCACGTCTTATTCCTCCCATGCTCGATCGGCCCGTTCTCGTCCTCAACCGCTTCTGGCAAGCCGTCCACATCTGCTCCGCCCGACGCGCCTTCACCCTCCTCTTCACCGGACAAGCCCACGCCGTTCAAACCGGCGACGGATCCTTCCTCACCCACGACTTCGATAGCTGGCGCTCCCTCTCCCAACGCGAACCGGAAGACGAAATGGTCAACACCGTCTCATTCCGCATCCGCATCCCACGCGTCATCGTCGTCCTCCTCTTCGACCGTATCCCACGGCGTGACGTCAAGTTCACCCGCCACAACATCTACGAACGCGATAGCAACACCTGCCAGTACTGCGGCAAAGTGTTTGACCGCAAAGATCTCAACCTCGATCACGTGGTTCCACGCGACCACGGCGGCGGCACCAACTGGGAAAACATCGTCTGCTCCTGCATCCCCTGCAACACCCGCAAAGCGAACCGTACACCCGCCCAAGCCGGGATGCGCCTCATCAAAAAACCCGAACGCCCAAAGTGGCGCCCCTTCATCCACCTCACCTTCGGCACCACCCTGCACGAAAGCTGGAAACACTTCGTCGACACCGCCTACTGGCACGTCGAACTCGGCGGCGACCCCACCGCATCCTAATCCCCAACCCCACGCGGCGCCGCCTCCACGCCCAGCGATCTGTTACGCCCCTTCGGGAAACTTGCGCCGCAACTCCACCGCGCGCGCAGCGTTCTTCCTCCGCGCCCGCAAGTTCAACATTTCCACCAGGAACGAGAACGCCATCGCAAAATAGACGTACCCCTTCGGGATGTGCTGATGCATCCCCTCCGCCACCAACATCACGCCCACCATCAACAAAAAGGCCAGCGCAAGGATCTTCACAGAAGGATGCCGATTCACGAAATCCCCAATCGGTTTTGCCGCCTTCAACATCACCAACATCGCCAAAACCACCGCCGTGATCATCACCCCAATCTGCTGAGCCAATCCCACCGCCGTAATCACGGAGTCCAGCGAGAACACAATATCCACCACCAAAATCTGTAACACCACCCCGCGCACCGTCGCTCCCCCCTTCACCTCGCCCTCCTGCTCGTCCCCCTCCAAGTTCGCGTGAATCTCATGCACGCTCTTCCACAACAAAAACAGTCCCCCAAACAACAAGACGAAATCCTTCCCGCTCAACTCCAAACCCGCCACCGCAACCCACGGAGTCGTCAACCGGGTCAGCAAAAACAAACTGCACAGCAACCCGACCCGACTCAACAACGCCGCCGCCAACCCCAACGTCCGAGCACGCGGACGTTCCACCTCCGGCAAACGCCCCGCCAAAATCGAGATGAAAATCAGGTTGTCGATGCCCAAAACGATTTCCAAAACCGTCAGGGTCACCAACGAAGCCCAAGCCTGCGAATCAGTCAGCCATTCCATCGCCAATAAAGAGTCCCGAACCCATCAGATGTCAACGC
>JBEEPE010000420.1:0-16538 GCA_041191265.1 Verrucomicrobiota bacterium
CGTCCATAGCGCTCTTTCATGGCGGGCCAATCAACGCCGTGAAGGGCGGGGTCGTAGAAAAAGTCGCGTTCGATGCGCCAGGCGTCGGTGAAGATTTGTTGCCATTCGGTTTTTGGATGGATGGCGGCTTCGACTCCTTCGAGCGGGAGGTTGCGGTCGCCTTTTGCACCGTCTGGCGTGAGGGATGCGGTCATCCACGCATTGTTTCGGGTGAAGAGGATGCGTTTGCCGTCGGCAGCGATTTCGTAACTGGAGAGGTCCTCGAGGATGCGGCGTTCGGCTTTGGCCTCGATTTCGTAGGACCACAGGATGGAGTTGCCTGCGCTACCGGAGCGGGGAAGGTTTCGGAAGTAGACGCGGCCTGAGGTGGCGGCGAGTTGATCAATTTTACCGCTGCCGACGGGGAGGACGATTCCTCTGGCTTCGAAGCCTTCGAGGTCGATTCGAAGCGCCTCCTTTTTCTGAGGTGGCTTGGGTTCTGCTGATTTGGCTGGCTCGGTTGGAGTCGGTTTTGTTGGGGATGCATCAGGTTTTGCGGGAGCAGGTTGAGGGGTTTGGAGCGAGAGCTCGCTGTCGGGTGCGGTTGTCTCTGCGGCTGGTTTGTCCTGTTTCGGCGAGGGCTCGGTTTTCTTTTGGGATTTTGACGGTTCCTCATCGTTTTTCGGGAGAAAGGGGGAGGCGATGTCGCGACGGAGGGGCACGGCGATGAGCGAGTGGCTGTTGGTGTAGGCCCAGCTGTTGTCGAACTCGCTTCGTGTCGCTCTAAACTGGCGTTTTGAGCGGTAGTAGAGGTATTTCCCGTTCGGATCGAACACCGGCAGATCGTCGTCATGGAACGCGGTGGTGACGCGGTGGTGCTTATGTTCGAGCGTGTTGTAGAGGCAGATTGCGTTTTGGCGATTGGCGGTATCGGCGGCGTAAGTGAACCACGTGCTGTCGGGACTCCATGACACTTCGAAGCGATCGAGCATCCCTTGGTAGTGCCACATCAAGTGATCCACTTGGTGCAGGGCCTTGGTTTCTCTTTCGTAGAGGTGGACGGTCATGGCGGAGTCGATGAAGACGATTTTGGAGCTGTCGGGGGACCACTGCGGGTGATAGCGCCAGCCTGGGCCGAGCTTGGTCAGTATTTCTTCTTTGCCGGAGCCGTCTGCGGGTCGGACAGCGAGCTCGTATTCGCCGGTGCGGTCGGTGAAGTAGGCGATGAGGCGTCCGTCGGGAGACCACGCGGGCATGCGACACGCGGCGGGGGCATTTTCGGGATTTGGGAAAGCGCGCGGGATTCCTGATTCGCTGGGCACCGAGAAAAGTCGTCCACGGGATTCGACGACGACGCGTTTACCGGATGGGGAGATGGATGCGGAGCGAACCTGTTTACCGAGTGGGATGCTTTGGGTGCGGGTATGCCGCTCGTCGGAAATGATTTGAATGGGGACGACGCGGTGCTGATTGGTTTTCAGATTGAGCACGCAGATTTGTCCGGCGTACTCGAACGCGATTTCTTCTTTGAAGAGCGAGGGGGTATGGAGGTCGAAATCTTTGAAGTGCGTGAGCTGGGTAAACGTTTCGGTGGCAAAGTTGTAGGACCAGAGGTTGACTCGTTTTGCGGCATCACGATCGGAAGTGAAATAGAGGTTTCCGTTATCGGCCCAGAGGGGTTGGGAATAGTTTGCAGGATTTTCGGTGAGGTTTTTGGCGGTGTTGTTTTCCAGGTTGAAAATCCAAATGTCGGGAGCCAAACCGCCTCGGTAACGTTTCCATGTCCCGGAAGACGTTGCTGGATCGGTGTTTGTCATGGTGTACGCGATTTGTTTTCCGTCCGGTGACGGGCAGGCCCATTCGCCGTAGGGGATGGGTAATCGGAGGGCAGGACCTCCGGTGGCTCCGATTTGGAAGAAGCGTGAGGAGCGTTCGGTGAACGATTCGCGTTTTGATGCGAAGAGGAGGGATTGCCCGTTGGGGAACCAACTGAGCAGGCGGTCGGCGCCGCCGTGGAAGGTGACGCGTTGCGGTGCGCCTCCGTGGGCGGGAATGGTGTACACGTCGTCGCTGCCTTCATAGTTGGCGGTGAACGCGATGGTGTTGCCGTCGGGCGCGAATCGTGGGTTGCTTTCTTCCCCTTTTGCGGAGGTGAGGTGCGTTGCGAGACCACCGTTTTTTGGAACGGTCCAGAGATCGCCGGCGTGGATGAAGGCGAGATGGGAGTCGGAGAGGGCGGGTTGCCGAAACATGGCTTTCCCCGGCTTTGGCGCATCGGCGCTAAGGACCGAGGAGACAAAGATCGAGGCAACGATCACTGCGATGAGAAGGTGAAATCTGGCGCGAAGCATGTGATTTGGGGTGAGGCTGTTATTGAGCGGGGGTTAGGCGAATCGGTTGATGAGGCGTTCAAGGACGTTGCGGGTGATGGTTTGGATGCGGTGATCAGGGCCTTGCGGCGCGGTGTAGACGCGTGGCCGCACGTAACCTGGGGGGGCGCTGAGACCGTCAGCCCACCAGCAGGTGGCGGCGTTAAAGACCACATTGCTTTGGGGTCCGTAGTAAACCGTTCCCGTGTATTGACCTCCGTTGAGGGATCCGGGCGCGCTCTGGGTGGGGCCGGAGGCGACGATTTCGAGTCCGGCGATGGGTGCGGGATCTCCGTGCCATTCCCAGCCGATGACGCCGGGGATGCGGTCGCCGAGATTCATGCCGGTGTTTTTGTAAATCCAGTGGTTGGGAAGTGAGCAAATCCAATCGGCTCCGCCGGTGACAGGGCCGGTACTATGGGCTCCTATTAAAGCATTTGCGTAGGGAGGCTCGTGTGTGAGGGAGGACATGGCTTTAAACTCGCGGGTGCCTCCTGGAGGACCGAATACGCCGGTGCGTTGGAACTTGGTGGCGGGTTCGTCGAAAGCGATTTTGCCGCACACGGCATTTCCTGAGAAGAACCCGACCCCAACGCCGGCGCGAATGGCGGCTTCGATGCGGCGGTACATTTCGAGGGACCAGTATTCGTCGTGTCCGACGCTCAGAAAACCTTTGGCCCGAGTTGGCTCAGCTGCGCCGGTGTGCGTGTCGGTATTGGAGACGTAGGTGACGTCGTAGCCGAGGGATTCGAGCCAGTGAACGAAGGGAAACTCCCAGAGGAAAAACTCTCCGGAGCCGATAGAGAGTGGGGCGTCGAGGATTTGACAGTATTTTCCGTAAGGGCGGCGGTAGCTGACTTCTACGCCGCCTCCCCAGTGCCACGTTTCTTTTCCATCGTCGTACAGGGAGAACTGAGATGGCCAGCGGTTGTAGGCCTGCCACGTGGTATCGCTGGTTTGGAAGATGAGGTCGGCGGGACGGTGATCACGGACGACAAAGATGGTGTAGCTTTCGGTTCCGCAGAGCAGGTTGGTGAGTTTTCCGACGTAAACACCGCTTGGCCAGCTGTCTGGGATGGTGATGGTTTTGCACGCGGTCCATTGGCATTCGCGGAGTCGGTTTGGCCCGATTTCAGGGTCAGGTTGTGTGATTCCGTTGAATGATCCGAGGTGTTGGATGAGGCGTCCGCCGAGACCGCCGTAGTAGCCCATTCGGAAGATGCGTATCTCGAAGGGTGCGGGGGGATTTGTGCTGACGTGGAAGGAGAGTGGATCGCCTGCGCGGACGGAAGCTTGGGAAACGTATCCTTCGATCCATGGACAACGGTATTTGGAGGTTGCTTCTGTGCGGGTTTTTGTGAGGCGCCAATCGAGGGTTCCTTGGTGCGCGTTTTCTTGCTGGATGAGGTTGTCGGCGGGTGTGGCTGCGTTGGAGAGGATAGGAGGCAGCAGGAGCGCTGGCGTGGAGCGGAGCAGGTCGCGACGGTTGAGCATGGCGAGTTAGCGTGAAGGTTGGGTCAGTGCCTTTTTTCCGCAGGATTCGAGATAGGCGACGAGGTCGGCGAGTTCCTGTGGTGAAAGGATTTTGTCGTATCCTGCGGGCATGAGCGACGCGCTTTCGGGAAGAATGGCAGTGACGAGTTCTCGGGGGACGGTTGTTTCGGAACCCGGTGCGGTGGCAAGGATAATGCGATCATTGGATTCGGAGCGGATGATGCCGCGGAGATCGCCTTGGGTTCGGGTTCGGAGCGTGACGGGTTCGTAGCTGCGGACGAAGCTGGCGCTGGGATAAACGATGGCTTCGAGGAGATCGGTTTTTGTTCGGATAGCGCCGATAGCGGTGAGGTCGGGACCGAGTTTACCGCCTTGGTAGCCTTGTTGATGGCATAGGGTGCATGCTGCTTTCTGGCTGTTGAAGACGTTGCGTCCGCGCGCGATGTCGCCTTTGGGAAGGGTTGATTCGAGGCGGGCGAGGGTTTTGCGTTGTTCTGCGACGGACGCGTCAATTTGTTCGAGGAGCGAGTCACGTTTCGCGGCAAGAGTGGGCGGAATATTTTGGAGAGCTGAGCGTATTGCGCTCGCGCTGAGGGAAGAACGGTCGGGATGGTTGAGGAGTGTGGAGAGGATGGCGTCCTGTGTTGGGGCGGGCGCTCCGCGCAGGAGTCCGGGCAGGATGCGAAGGGTTGTCATCGCATCGAGTTTTGAGAGCGAAGCGAGGATGGAGTCACGTTGTGCGTTAGAGAGGGTGGTTCTTCCTAGCGCATCAGCGGCAGAAACACGTTCGTCTAGCGTGCGTTCTGAAGAAAGGGATTGGAGGATTGATTGGAAGAGAGCGTCCGAGAAAGGAGTGGTTTCTGGCATGGCGAGGGCGGCTGACACGCGGTGTTTCGGGGAGAGTGTTGGAAGGTCTGAGTAGGATTTGAGGGCGGGCAGGAGGGTTTCGCGGGAGGCAGGGTGAGCGAGGAGCGACTTTGTGGCGGCAATCAGGAGGGGTCGCGTTTGAGGCAGGCCTGGGCCCTGATTGAGGAGCGAGACGAGGCTGGCAGTCCAAGCGGGCGGCGGCGTTTTGAGTCCGGATGTCGCGACTGTGTTGAGTGCAGTGAGGATGCTCCACTCCGATGGTGATTGAAGCATGGTGTCAATAAGGTCCTGCACAGAAGGATCTTTGATGAAGCGGACTAGGAGATCTTGGAGGGCGTTTGTGGCGATTTGCGGTTCGGGGTGTGAGAGCAGTCCTCGGAGGTGTTGGGTGATGTCGGCCGCCCATTCGGGGTGACGTCCTGCGATGAAAGTGGCTGCCTCTCGGAGGATTGCGTCTTGAGTGAGCAGGTGGGGAAGGATGTCTTCGGCGGACAAATCTCCTGCTGGCATTTCGCTGAGGGCGATGAGGCCGGCACGTTGGGTGAGTGTGCCGGGAAACTTTTTCATGGTGTCGCGCACTTCTTGAGGGTGGTTGATTTCAATGAGGGCGTAGATGAAGGCGTGTTCGAGGAAGGGATCGCCGGGGTCGGATTGATAGGATTGGAAGAGGGGTTCGATTGCTTTTGGCAACCCGAGTTGGCCGAGGGCTGACATGCCGGCGCGGCGGATGTGTTCGGACCACGGTGATCGGTCGGGATGCAGGGTGGCGGTGAGCGGGAGGAATGATTGCTGGTCGCGAGAGGCGCCTACTTGATTGATTGCGGCCACTCGGATGATTTCCTGACGGTGGTTCACGGCTTCTCGGACGAGAGACAGGGCGGTTTTGGTGCCGTTTTTGGACAAGGCGTTGAGGATTGGTTTGGACAGTTGGGGGTCTAGTGCCTTCTGCCGAAAGAGGAGTTGGAGTTCAGGCAAGACTTCTCTGCCTCTCTTCACGATTTCGCGGGTTGCGGATTCAACGACAAACGTGCGTTGGTCGCCCAGTAGGTCAACCAGCCTGCCGTGAGAAATTGATTTAAAGTTGAGACGGCTTCCGTAGGGGTCGATGGGGCGCTGTGTTCCGGATTTTTTGACTCGATAGATGGCTCCGAGGATTTCGGGTTTTGCGAGTTGCGAGGTTGGGCAACAGACTTTGTACCAACCACCTGTATCGACGATGAGGATGCTTCCGTCTGAGTCTTCGATTACGTCGGTCGGGTGGAAGTCGTGGTTGTCGGAAACGACGAAATCGGAATCGAGACTTCGGAAGGTGGAGCCAAAGGGTTCCAATCGGTGGCGGACGACTTTGCGAAGGTTGAAGAGTGCGGTTAGGAAGTTGTCGCGGTACTCGCCCCCGAGGCTGGCTGATTTGAGGCGAGTGGTGCCGCTGGGGGCTCCGGCGCCGAAGTGGGTGAGAGCTGGGAGGAGCGGACCGGTGCGGGGAACGTCGTTAGTGACGTCATTGATTTTTGGAAAAACTCCGCCTCGCACGGCATGGCCGAGACCGTCCCGTTTTCCTTCTCCGGAAAGGTCGATAAAGGTGGAGGAGAAGATGGGGTCACCTGTGGCGGTGAAATCGAGTCCTACGGGGTTGTCCATTCCCCCGGACATCACGGCTTCGAGTTGGGATCCGTCGGGTTTTGCGCGGAGGATGTGGGCTGCGCGGTCCTTGCGAGGGGTTCGTGTATGGAAATGGGGGATTTCCTGTTCGGCGAAGGCACCTTTCGTCCAGTAGAGAAATCCATCGGGGCCCGCGTACGGTCCGTGAAGGTCGTTGGCGCAGCCGGTGATGGTTTTGCCGTCGAACCAGACGGTTCGTTCGTCGCTAACGTTGTCGTTGTTTGGGTCGGTGAACTTCCAGATGGCTGGCGGTGCGGCGACGAAGACGGCGTTGTCGTACCAGAGGATGCCCTCAGGGAACGGGACATTTTCAGCGAAGACAGTGGCTTTGTCGTAGACCCCTGTCCTGGTGGTGTCTTCGAGGCAAAGGATGCGGTTTTTGGGATCTTTGTTTTGGGCTTCGACGGGGCGGACGGTTGATCCGGACGAGACGGTGACGAAAAGGCGTCCGTCGGGGCTGAGGGAAGCGTTGATGGGGCGATCTGCGAGGGTGGAGGGAGCTGCGAGTTCGATGGAGAAGCCGTCGGGGAGTTTGAACCGATGTCCGTTAAGCTGGGTTTCGGCTGCGGAGGATGGGAGGGCAAGGAGACCTGAGGTGAGGAAAAGAAGGGCGAAGGAGCGCATGGCGACCGAGCGGTGGGAGGGCACCATCAAGAGCGGTTTTCGTACTTGATGTGCAGGGGTAGCCGGATGTGCTTTCGGTGGCTTACCTCAGGTATGTGGGGTGATGGTAGGTATCCGGCGCGGACGAGTGCTCTGATGGAGGCGGTTAGGCCGCGGTCTGCATCAGTGGTTGTCGTATTGTTTGGCGACCCAATCGCGGTAAGCGCCGCTGGTGATATTGAGCACCCAAGCTTGATTCTCGAGGTACCACTCCACGGTCTTTCGGATGCCGGAGGCGAAAGTCTCGGAGGGTTCCCAACCGAGTTCTCCGGAGATTTTTGAAGCGTCGATGGCGTAGCGTTTGTCGTGTCCGGGTCGATCTTTGACGAACGTGATTTGAGACCGGTAGGAGACGGCGTCGGTTCTTGGTTTGAGAGAATCGAGGAGATCACAGATGTGGTGAACGACGTCTAGGTTGGCCATCTCGTTGTTTCCGCCGATGTTGTAGACCTCTCCGACTCGGCCTGCGGCAAGCACGCGGCGGATGGCTGAGCAGTGATCCTTTACGAACAGCCAATCGCGGATTTGTTGTCCGTCCCCGTATATGGGCAAGGGTTTTCCTGCGAGAGCGTTATGAATGATGAGGGGGATCAGCTTTTCGGGGAAGTGGAAGGGGCCGTAGTTGTTGGAACAGTTGGTGGTGAGGACGGGGAGTCCGTATGTGTGGTGGTAGGCGCGAACGAGGTGGTCGCTGGCCGCTTTACTGGCTGAGTACGGGCTGTTCGGCATGTAGCGGTTTGACTCGGAGAAGGGGGCGTCGTGTGGGGCGAGAGATCCGTAGACTTCGTCGGTGGAGACGTGAAGGAATCGGAAAGCGGATTTTTCTGGGGAGTCGAGTTGTTGCCAGTAGGAGCGGGTTGCTTCGAGGAGGTGGAAAGTGCCGACGACGTTGGTTTGGATGAACTCGCTTGGGCCGTGGATGGAACGGTCGACGTGTGATTCTGCGGCAAAGTTAACGATGGCGTTAGGTTTGTGGGTTGCGAGGAGGTCATCGAGGAGGGGGCGGTCGCCGATATTGCCGTGGAAAAAGAGGTGGTTTGGGTTGCCTTGGAGGGCGAGAAGGTTCTCGGGGTTTCCTGCATAGGTGAGGGCATCTAGGTTGAGGATGCGGCCTTGCCCGAGACTGATCCAATCGAGGACGAAGTTGGAGCCGATGAATCCGGCGCCGCCGGTGACGAGGAGGGTTGGGGTGCTCATGGTTTTTTGACGAGGTTGCTGGGTTGGTTGGTTAAAGGAAATGAGGAATGCTTGGAGGGGCGGGGGATGGAGTGCTTCGCTGTTGGACGGGATGGACTTGGGAGGGTTTTGGCATACAAGGGAAGGATGCGTTTTACGTTTTACGGGCACTCTTGTTTTCTGCTGGAGACGGCTGGAGTGAGGGTTTTGGTTGACCCTTTTTTTTCGAATAACCCAGCGGCATTGGCGGCGGGATTGACGGCTGAGGGGGTGAGGGCCGATTGGATTTTGGTGTCGCACGGGCATTTTGACCACATTGCGGATGCGGTGGGGATTGCGGTACGGACGGGGGCGCGGGTGGCGGCGTGTTATGAGGTGACGGAGTGGATGAAGGCTCGGGGGGTGTCGGAGGGGTGTTTGGAGCCGATGAATGTGGGGGGGGCGATTCGCACTCCTTTTGGGCGGGTGCGTTACACGGTTGCGGAGCATTCGAGCACGTTGCCGGATGGCACTTCGGGCGGAGTGGCGGGAGGTTTTTTGGTGGAGAACGCGGAGGGGACGTTTTTTTACTCAGGGGATAGCGCGCTGACTCGGGAGTTTCGGACGTTGGGGGAGTTGTATCGGATTGACGTTGCGGCGCTTTGTATGGGGGATCGTTTTACGATGGGGCCGAGTGAGGCGGCAGTGGCGGCGCGCTGGTTGAGATGTTTGCGGGTGATTGGGGTGCATTACGACACTTGGGCGCCGATTGTCTTGGATCGGGAGGAGGCGGGGCGGGTGTTTGAGGAGGCGGGGGTTGAGTTGTTATTGCCGGCGCCGGGCGAGTCGGTGGACTTGGGTTAGGCTTGGTGTCTGGCTTGACCTGTGTGGTTGGATGCCCGATAAGTCAGAGTTTGTGTCCGTTCGGAAAGAGACCAGCGGCGCAAGGAACGGGCTTACCTATTACACATTCATGATTAAGATTGGCATCAACGGGTTCGGGCGCATTGGGCGTCTTGTTTTCAGGGCAATTTGTGACCAAGGCCTCTTGGGGAAGGAGATAGAGGTGGTTGCGGTGAACGATTTGGTACCCGCTGACAATTTGGCGTACCTAGTGAAATACGATTCGGTGCAAGGACGCTACCACGGTGAGGTGAGAAGCGAGAAGAGTTCGGCTGACGTGGCGGAGGATGACGTGTTGGTGGTGGACGGACACAAAATCAAGTGTCTTGCGGTGAAGGAGGGTCCTGCTGCGTTACCGTGGAAAGCGTTGGGGGTTGATGTGGTGATTGAGAGCACGGGGTTGTTCACGGAAGCGGACAGGGCGAAGGGTCATTTGGAGGCTGGGGCGAAGAAGGTGGTCATTTCGGCCCCTGCGAAGGGTGAGGACATCACGGTTGTGATGGGGGTTAACCATGAGAAGTACGACACGACGAAGCACTCGATTATTTCGAATGCGAGTTGCACGACGAACTGTTTGGCCCCGGTGGTTCATGTGCTGTTGAAGGAAGGATTTGGGATTGAGGAGGGGTTGATGACGACGGTGCACTCGTACACTGCGACGCAGAAGACGGTTGACGGTCCCTCCAAGAAGGACTGGAAGGGCGGGCGTTCTGCCGCAATTAACATCATCCCGAGTGCGACGGGCGCGGCGAAGGCAGTGGGCTTGGCGATTCCCGAAGTGAAGGGGAAACTGACGGGGATGGCTTTCCGCGTGCCGACGCCGACGGTTTCGGTGGTGGATTTAACGGTTCGCACCGTGAAGGAGACGTCCTACAAGGAAATCTGCGAGGCGATGAAGCGCGCGAGTGAGACGTACTTGAAGGGGATTCTCGGGTACACGACGGACGAAGTGGTTTCGAGTGATTTCATTCATGACCGGCATTCGTCGATTTTCGACGCGGGGTCTGGGATTGAGTTGAACTCGCGTTTCTTCAAGTTGGTGAGTTGGTATGACAACGAGTGGGGGTACTCGAATCGTTGTGTGGACCTTGTCCGGCACATCTCCGGTCGGTAGTTTGTTTGAGACCCGCGGAGCGATCCGCGGGTCTCGCTGCTTAAAGGCTTAAGGGTCCGAGGATCCGTACAATGTTTTGGTTAAGTTGGTCTATATTTTAAAGTTTTAACAAAGTTATTATGGCAAAGCTTTCGGTTCGTTCATTGGCAGTAAAGGGGCAGCGGGTTCTGTTGCGGGTGGATTTTAATGTGCCGACGGAGGAGAGGGACGGGAAAACCTGCATTACAGATGACACGCGGATTCGCGAGAGTTTGCCGACGTTGAAGCATTTGGTGGCGGGTGGGGCGCGGGTGGTGCTGATGGCGCATTTTGGTCGGCCCAAGGGTGCGGTGAACTTGAAGTACACGTTGCGTCCGGTTGCGGAGCATTTGTCGACGTTGCTTGGGAAGTCGGTCTTGTTTTCGCCGGAGGTTGTGGGGGATGTGCCGAGGGGTCTGATTGCGGGGATGCAGGATGGTGATGTGTTGCTGCTGGAAAACGTGCGTTTCCATGCGGAGGAGGAGTTGAATGAGGCGGGGTTTGCGGCGGCATTGGCGTCGTTGGGTGATTTGTATGTGAATGACGCGTTTGGAGCGGCGCACCGTGCGCATGCATCGACGGCGGGGATTGCGGCGCATGTGGGAAAGGCGGCGATGGGTTTGCTGATGGAGAAGGAGTTGCAGTATTTGCAGGGTGAGTTGAGCGAACCGGCGCGTCCGTTTGTTGTGATTTTGGGAGGGTCGAAGGTTTCCGATAAGATTGGGGTGATTAAGGCGTTGATGGAGAAGGCGAATACGTTCCTGATTGGGGGTGCGATGGCGTACACGTTTTTTAAGGCGCAGGGGATACCGACGGGGAACAGTCGGGTTGAGGCGGACAAGTTGGATTTGGCGCGGGAGATTTTAGCGTTGGCTGAGAGCAAGGGGGTTCGGTTCCTATTGCCGGTGGACAACTTGGAAACGCAGGAGATTAGTGCGACGGCTCAACCCCGATCGACGGGGGTTCATGGTGGGGTGAAGGGGGTGAGTGAGGGATGGGAGGCTGTGGATATTGGGCCGGAGACGGTAGCGCTTTACCGAACGGAGATTGCGTCGGCGAAGACGGTTTTGTGGAATGGACCGTTGGGAATATTTGAGTTGCCTCCGTTTGCGGCGGGAACGCGTTCGGTGGCTGAGGCGGTGGCGGTTTCTGGGGCTGTTACGATTATTGGTGGGGGTGATTCGGTGACTGCGGTGAAGCAGTTTGGGTTGGCGGATCGGATGTCATTTTGTTCGACGGGCGGCGGGGCGTCGCTGGAGCTGATAGAGGGTAAAGTGCTGCCGGGTGTTGCCGCGCTTTCAGAGGCGTAACGGTGCGTGAGTGAATGGGTTAAAAAGTGTGTAGCGAGGTGTTGTTATGAGAAAAAAGATTGTTGCGGCAAACTGGAAGATGAACATGACGGTTGCGGAAGCTGCGGCTTTTGTGGACGTGTTTCAGTTGGAGATTGGAGCGGATCCGGGAGTTGAGGTGGTAATCATTCCGCCGTTCACGGCGATTGCCAAAGTGTCCGAAAAAATCAGTGCGATTCAGGCGATTCGTTTGGGTGCGCAGAACATGCACCATGAGAAATCGGGGGCATTCACGGGTGAGGTGAGTGCGGCGATGCTTCGGGATTTGTTTGTTCGCTATGTGGTGATAGGGCACAGCGAGCGGCGCACGTTGTTTGGGGAGACGGACGCGGTGGTGAATCGAAAGGTGCGTTCGGCGCATGAGGCATCGTTGCGTCCGATTTTTTGTGTAGGCGAGACGTTGGAAGAGCGTGATGGCGGGCGTGTTGAGGAGGTTTTGGAGCGGCAGGTTAGGGAGGGTTTGGCGGGGTTGAGTGCTCGGGAAATTTCAGAGACGGTTCTGGCCTACGAACCGGTTTGGGCGATTGGGACTGGGCGCACGGCGACGCCTCAACAAGCGCAGGAAGCGCATGCATTTATTCGTTCGCGCGTGTCGGTTGGTTGGGATGAGGCGACGGCGGCTAAGGTGCGCATTCAGTATGGGGGGAGTGTGAAGCCAGCGAATGCGGCGGAGTTGATGGGGCAGGCTGACATTGACGGGGCGCTGGTTGGGGGAGCGAGTTTGGATCCTCGTGGGTTTGCCGAAATCGTGAAGGCTTCGAAGCCTGTCTAAGGTCGGCCTATGCGGTACAGCACAGTGGTGTTCGATATTGGGAACGTGCTGTGTTCCTTTGATTTGTCGCGAACACTGCGTGCATGGTTGCCGTTTGTGCCGGACGGGGTGGAGCGTATCAAGCGGGTGGTTCCTCCGCTCAAGGAGCGTGTGGAGAGCGGGGCGATGGGAACGCAGGAGTTTGTCGTGGGAACCATGTCAGCGCTTGGATTCACGGGTAGCGAGGCGGATTTCAAGCGGGGATGGGTGGAGATTTTCGACAAGATCGCGGGCACTCATGCATTGGTGGACGAATTGGCGGGCAAGGTGAGGCTATTGATTCTCTCGAACACCAACGAGCTTCACTGGGACTACTTGCGGTTGACCTATCCAGTGTTTCAAAAGTTTGATGGTTACGTGGTGTCTCATGAGGCGGGTTTGGCGAAGCCGAATCCTGCGATTTACAGCCACCTTGCGAACAAGTTTGGGGTAAGTCCGAGTGAATCTCTTTTCATCGATGATCTCGCTGAGAATATTGAGGCAGCGGAGCGGTCGGGCTTTTCAGTGTTTCAGTTCAACTTTGCCGATGAGGGGCATTTGTTAGGGCTTCGCGAGACGATTGGATGATGAGGTGGACTGGTTGGCGGAGTGTTTTGGTGGAGTGCATCGCGGTTTTGATTGCAGCGTTGACGGCGGCTTGGATTCGTGAGGTATTCGTCGCAGGTGGGACTCCGGCCTTGAGTGGGTCCTATGGGTCCTATGGGCGGAGTGCCGTTTGGTGGTCCCGAGATGAGGGACGGTGATGATTGAAAAGACAAATTTGCGTGACTCAAGTGTCACAAACATTCCTTTGACTGGCGTTTTATTATCAGTTGAATCACAACATGAACCAGAGCTCTAAAAATATCATCAGCAGTTCACTGGCGTCTCTCGTTCTCGCTTCGGCACCTTGGGTGCATGCGGGAGTGCGAAACATCGGACAGGATTTCGAGGCGAAGCTTTCAATCGAGCAGGATGGGATTCCGGCGGTGCCTGTTTCGGTCACCGTTGTTGTGGCGTCGGCCACTACTGCTCCCAAGTTTTCGGGGCGGGTGGTTTCGGGGAGTGTTTCATTGCCCATTGCGGGTTCATTCGCGCAAGGTGAGGACGGTTACTGGACGGCTTCAGTGCGCGGTTTGAAGGGAGTTCCTGGGTTTGATTTGGTTTACTCCCAGCCGATTCCCGAGACGGAGGAGGGCGGTCCGGGTTTCCCAGACGCTCTTTCTGTGCGGTTGGTGATTGGGGGAGTTGCTGGGGATGAGGTCTATGCGAAGCCGGCCGTTTTTTTGGACAATGATGCGGATGGTAAAGCCTGGGAGTTGAAACACGCGATTGCGGGCGCAATCCAAACGAATCCGACTGCGTTTGACGAGTTGGATGCGAAAATCGAGGCAGTTGTTGGGAGGCTTTCGGATATCGACTCGCAAATATCTTCTGCCAAGGTTGATGTTGCTGCGCTGACTGCGGAATCGAAATCTGCGGAAGCAACCCTGGCGGCGGCTGTTAAGGCAGCATCTGGGATTCGGACTAAGGCTTCGGCATTGACAGCAGCTTACGCGAGTTACGACAAGGCAGAGGATAGCCTCGACAAGCTCTTGGTTTCGAGTGCGGCGGCCCTTGATAAGGCGATTGTTGCTGCTGGAGTATTGACGCCTGACGAGTTAACCGGTCTTTCGGAGTTTGGCGAGACACCTGGGCAAGCACTGTTGTCCGCACTGAAGGATTACGTGAATCAGCGGATGGGAGAGGGGGACTCCAATCCTGTGGCACTGAAGCAGGTGGTGGATGACATTGCGGCCATAGCGAATGCGGCCAACCTGACTGTGCTGGACGAAAAAATCTCGGAGGCGCGATTCGGGTTTATTAGCATGACGGATTTCACCGGACTGGGTGATACGCAGCGACTTTCGGTGACCAAGAGTTTTTGGAAAACTGTTTCTGGGCAGGTTGGTCCGCTGAACACTGCGTATCAGGCTTTGCAAACGGCCGAAGGGAGCGTGTTAAAGATTGAGGAAACGCTTCAGTCGACGCCTGCTGATTCGAAGGATCCGAGCGGCCCCAGCGTTCTTGACGCTCTGGTCGAGGCGAATTCGATTGTGGATCAGAGAACCGAAGAGGCGGCGCAGGCTAAGCAGGCGTTGGCGGCTTTAAATGACGAAATCGCGGGTTACGAGGCTACAAAGGCCGCGTTCGTTAGTTCAAGGGCGATGCTCACGGCAGCGAAGCAACTGTCGGGATTTGCTGGGTACGGAACGTTTTCGGGGGCGGTGACTGGAGCGAAGTACAATGCGAAGGCGCCCATCCCGGTGGTTGCTGCGATGGCTGGGACAACGCCGGATGGCCAGAAGTTTTCCTCGAGTTCGAAGCTTCGGGCGAACCTTTCGGAGGATTTGAACGGCGTATTCCATGTGAATGGCTTGGCCGGAAAGAACCCTCTGGTCCTCGAGGTGGGGTACAGTGTTGATGGCGAATCGAAGACGGGCTCAGCTGTGCAACAAGCTGAAACACAGGCTTTTTGGGCTGGATTGACGGGAAGTCAAATCGTCGGGTCCGCACTCTTTCCCCCGAAAGTTTTGGATGCCGATCGACCGGACAACGGTCGGGCCATAAATATTTTTGGGGGGCCGTTGGATGAGGACAGCGTTGTGAGTTTGGATCCTAAAGCCGCGACCACGGTTGTGGTTTCGTTTGGTGAGGAGAATGGGGCTGGTCCGACCAACGGATTCGGCGCGCTGGTTTCGAATGCCAACAAGGTGAATCGGTTACTGGTGGCGCGTAAGGGGGCGACCTTTACGCTAACGCCTTCGCTGACGGTCGCTCCACTTTTCTCGGGAGTTTATCCCTTTGATTCGGGCACCGCAAAACCCTCTCCCTATTCGGGTGTGTTTATGAAGGTTGAGGGGGATTCGGGTACCGAGGTGAAGGGTTTCGGCTCGCTGGTTGCGAGTGCGACAGTCTCCGCTCCGGTGGTGGTTAGTTCAAACTTCACTAGTGATGTGCCTACGCCGGTTGCTCCTGCCGTTCCGGTTCAACCGCCGGTGGTGTGGACCGGTTTCGCAGGGGGTAGTTTGTCATTCACGCTTTCAGACATGCCGGATGCGTTGAACCTCACGACCTTGGTTCTATATAAAGGACAGAAGGAGGTGGGGCGAGCGGTCGTGACTCCTGAAGGGGTTGCGAGAATCCCGTCTAAAGGTCTTGTCGCGGGTGGTGACTACAGCGTCAAGGTGCTCCGAGAAGTCATCACTGGCTCTCTTGAGTCTGAACCTTCAGAGCAGTTTTCGGTGAGTACGAAGGCTCTGCCACCCTACACCTATCAGGCCTTGCTCGGGCCGTCCGAGGGCGAGACCGCTCGGAATGGTCTCCCCTACCAAGGGCGACTTACGGTCACAACGACTGCGACGGGCTCATGGAGTGGTAGCTTGCAGTGGGTCTCCTTGACTCAGGTGCGCGACGTGGATGGGAACCTCCAGGATGGTTATATTCCAACCCTGAAGACGCTCCCTCTGAAAGGGCAGTTAGTTGACGGCACGAATCCGGAGTCTCCGAGTGACCTCATTGCATCGGTCACTATTCCTTCCGTCAAGAATGCTCCTGGGCACTCGTTGCAGTTGGTTTTGAAGGATGAAGAGTTGCCTGAATCGGTATTTGGGTTTCCTGCTTTGCCGGCGAAAACTCTCCAACCAGCTTCGACCGCGCTTGAGTTGAAAGCGACTTTTAGCCCTGACTCGAGTGAGGGAGAGAATGGCGCTGTCTACGTTGGCTCTGGGATGCCTGCAGTGTCTGGAGTTGCCGGCAAGCTCGGCGATGGCAGTTCCCTAACTCCGGCCCTCGCGAAGGGTAAGTTCACGACGGCCTCGTGGAGTGGCCAAGCGGGGGCGGCGCTTGGCAATCATTCTCACGTCATAGATTACGCGGGCGCTTCTGTCGCAACTTACACGTTCCAAAACGGAGCGCTCGGTAAACTGACCGGCTCATGCAACGTGCTCATGGACGGTTCGATTCCAGTGCTCGCGGTGGGCGTAGTTGGGAAGTACAGTCTTTCATATACCTCATATACCAACACCGCTGCAACCAAGCCGGCGACCGTCTCTGCGCCCATGGCTCTCCCGATGGCGTTGGCTGCTCAGTTGGTGATTTATAAATCATCGGAAGACACGGTCGCAGGGAAGGTGGTT
>JBEEPE010000421.1:0-5426 GCA_041191265.1 Verrucomicrobiota bacterium
GAGGTCATTCCGCTCGCGAACGGATTCTATTGCGCGGGATGCAAACCTGTCGCCCTGCAGCGGATGCGCGAAGGCGTCGGCACGGCCGGCACCGCGGAGGAAACTCGCAAGGAATATCTCAAGCACGAGGCCTCGGTGAAATCGATCGGCGTGCTCTACTATCTGGGCGCAATCGTCGTTGTGCTGCCGGGGGCGGCCTATGCCATCGAAGGCCTGACGCAATCCGAGGCCGTGCCCGTGCTGAGGGGCCTGGCCCTGCTGGCGCTAGGCGCTGGGCACTTCTGGGTCGGCACCGGGTTGCGGCGGCTGAGGAAATGGGCGCGCATTCCCACGGGGATTCTCTCCGGCATCGGCCTCCTGGGAATTCCCATCGGCACCATCATCAATGCCTACATCCTCTACCTCGTCTTCTCGCGGAAGGGGACGATGGTTTTCTCCGATGAGTATCAGGAGGTCATCCGGCAGACGCCGCACATCAAGTATCGCACGTCGATCATCGTGCGGATTTTCCTCGGGCTGGTCCTTGTGGTGATTGCTCTGGGCCTCTTGGCGCAATCCGGTCGTCGCCCTCTTGGGCCCACGCCAATGCGGTAAAACCACCCTTGCCCGCCAAATCTTGCCCCCAGATCACCGCAACTACTTCGACCTCGAGAATCCAGTGCTGTCACTGCGCATTCATTTCCTGCGAAAGGCTGCAATCGCTGAGGCCCGCTTGCGTAACTCTTCTAGTAACCGCAGCTTTTCAGCTATCGGGCGTTTCGCCAACTGTGCCCTGTAGGCCTCTTTACTTTTGACGATTTGGGCGACTTCAAAGGTCATGACTCATGAAACTGTTGCTCAAATTTTCTCCAACTGCCAGCAAGAGCATGCCGTTCAAGAATATTCTGGAATCGATCGGCAGACAACGTTCCCGACTCTATAAACTGTAGGAGCCGCGTCTTATCTTTTGGACGGCCTGTTTGGAGGGCTATCGCGGCAAGATGTTCTGCAGTAAAAACCCTGGTTTTCACCTCCTCAACTTCAACTTCCACTGCCTCTACAAGCGCCTCCTCCACAAGCGGTCCGGTGGGGGGGAGGAATTGAACGGGCCAATCCGCGATGATCAGGTACTCCCCCTCAGTTCGCGCGCCGCGCCCTGTGAGATAATCGAACACGGGCTGCGGGCTGATCAGTAAACTTTCTGGCTGCGCGTGGAACGAGATGAAGATGTCCACGTCTAGCGTGGCAACTGGTTCGAGGTAAAAGGTCGCACCGACGGCACCTCCAATGGCATAGCGGTCGATGACGCCATCCGCCTCCATTGCGTTTATTTCCAAAAGTACCGTTTTTAAATTCATCTCGCATCGTACTTTAGCCCGAGCTTGGGGGGCATTGCAATGCATTGAGGTGCGGGCTGGGTTGGTAGGAAGCCACACGCTCTTTCGCCTCCTGTTCTGCCATTTTCAGGTCGGCTTCAAAAGCATCGATCCAATGTGAGGGCTCGTCAGGCTTATGCGCTGAGGATTCGCACTCTGCTCTCTTCTTGAAAAGCGGGAACGGAGTACATTTTAAACCCTTACCCCCACGAGAGACTGGGACTTTTCTTCTGTAGCCTTTTTCATGTCAGGCTGCGCTTGTGCCGATTGGGATGCCATTTGCGGAGGCGCGGTTCGTCATCAAGGACGCCATTTTACGCGTGTGCTCCTCCGAAACTCTCGCCGTCCACCTTGAGAATCAGCTGCCCCCCGTCACGGTGGCCTACCCTGGGCTCCTTCAAGGACCGCAAGGGTCTCGTCATTGCATCTCTGTTGTGTACCCCACGTTAAACTAACAAGTCGCTGCACCCGACACAGAGCCCGCGTCGTGGCGACTGCTCGCCTCGCACCAGGCGCCCCGCCGCGTTCTCGGCGCGGGTAGCCTTGGCGTAATGTTTTCCACGCCCACCGAACAGCCGCTCGACACTTTCCAAACGACGAATCCGGACTTGCTCAAAGCGGCATTTTCACCGCGCAGTCAAGTGGGGGCAGCACTCCCCGGCAGATGCCCAGAGTACGCTATCCGGTGAGCTGGACGACCCCACTCCGCTCACCAACCGTTTTAGTGCGCCCCGTGAAATCCCGCGCGCACGAAAGACAGAAGAGGAGGAAAACGCACTTTCTTACCACCGATTCGCTCGGCGCGCGCGCAGCAGAAAAACCAACCTACTGCCACGACCTCCACGCCACCGCATTGCACCCTCTGGGAATCCATCACGAACAAATCGCCTTCTACCACAACGGCATCAGACGCCGGATCACCGATGTACACGGTTGCGTCCTTCACCCTATCCTCGCCCAAACGCCAACCGTCCCGCGATGAACCCTGTCTCTCTCTTCAACGATGTCATCGGACCGGTCATGCGCGGCCCGTCCAGTTCCCACTGCGCCGCTGCTCTCCGAATCGGCCGACTCGCCCGCGACCTCATGCAGGGCGAAATCCAAAACGTCCTCGTCGAGTTTGACGAAAATGGTTCGCTACCCGCCACCCACGAAAGTCAGGGCAGTGACATGGGACTCTTCGGTGGTTTGCTCGGCTGGAATGCGGACGACCCCCGCCTCCCGGAATCCGCTGCCGCACTCAAGGATGCGGGAATCGCGCTGAACATCGTCACCATCGCTGCAGGCGACCCCCACCCCAACACCTACCGCCTCACCCTCCGAAACGCCCATTCGCAACACACGCTCATCGCCATCTCAACCGGCGGAGGAATGATCGAGGTTCTCTCCATCGATGGAATCCCACTTTCAATGGACGGCGGCTATCACGAGACCCTGCTCTGGTATCCAAAAATCCAACTACCCAACTTCCAAGCCGCCGTGGTTCAAATACACGACCTCGGCCACGGTTGGTTGGTTCACCTCAAAGACGACCACTTCCACGAACCTCCCGAGCCAAAACCCCTCGCCACGCGCCACCTCGCACCCGTGCTCCCCGTCCCGTCGCGTCCCGACATCACGCTCCCCTTCTGCGACGCCAATAGCATGCTGGCTTGGGACGGTAACCGGCACACCCCCCTCCACGAACTCGCCATCCGCTACGAATGCGATCGCGGCGCCCTCTCCCGCGATGACGTGCGATCCAAAATGCGGCACATCGTCGACATCCTCGAAACCTCCCTCCGCTCCGGCATCGCCGGCACCTCGTACCCAGACCGCGTGCTCCACGCGCAAAGCCCGCTCTTCAACGTAGCACTCCAACAAGGACGCCTCCTAGACGGTGGTGCCCTCAACTCCATCATCCTCAACGTCAGCGCGATGATGGAGGTGAAAAGCAGCATGGGCGTAATCGTCGCCGCCCCAACCGCCGGTGCCTGTGCCGCGCTGCCAGGCGCCGTCATCGGCATGGCCGATTGGATGGGACAGGACATCGAAGCCAAGATTGACGCATTTCTCGCAGCCGGTCTCATCGGCGTTTTCATCGCAACCCGCTGGACTTTCGCCGCCGAAGTCGGTGGTTGCCAAGCCGAAGGGGGATCCGCTTCCGCAATGGCCGCCGCTGCACTCGTAACCCTCGCAAAAGGCAGCAGAAATCAAGCGCTTGCCGCTGCGTCCATGGCCCTCCAAAACACGCTCGGCCTCATTTGCGACCCCATCGCAAACCGCGTCGAAGCGCCCTGCCTCGGAAAAAACCTCATGGCCGCCTCAAACGCCCTCACCTGCGCAAACATCGCGCTGGCCGGTTTTGACCCGCTCATCCCCCTCGACGAAGTCATCGACGCCGCAAAGGAAGTGTCCAGTCGGATGCCCCGCGAACACCGTTGCACCAGCCTCGGAGGCCTCGCCGCCACCCCAACGTCCCGCGCCATCGAGGCCCGCCTCACCGCCGCAAAGTCGCGCCCGTGCGGCACCTGCAACTGCGGCTAAGACGCCCTGTCAGAACGAAGCGCCACACGAAGCACCGCCTCCGTCGCAACACCTTCCATCGTTGCGTCCACCGAGCACACCACGCGCACGTGACCGCCCCTCGGTGCCCATACACTCGGATCGGTTGGCCCAAACAGTGCCGTCGTCGCAACGCCACTCGCCGCCGCAAGATGCGTAATCCCAGAATCGTTCCCAATAAACCCGCGCGCCCCCCGAAACACCGCCGCAATCGTCGGTAAATCTTCGTCCCGCAACCAGACAACCGGCACCCCCGAAAACGCGGCCTCGATACGGTCAAAATGCTCCAACTCCGCCTCGCCCACCGTCACCGCAAAGCCAATGTCACCCCGTATTTCGCGCAGCCCCAAGACCACCTCCCGCCAACGCTCCAGCGCCCAGTTTTTCCGAGCACCCCCGCTCCCCGGATGAATCCCCCAATACTCCCGTCCCTCAAACGATCGCACACTTCGCCCCGCCGCAGCGACGTCCTCATCCGTCACCTGCAACCGTGCCGAAAAATCCTCCGGCCAAACCGCCAACGCCGCGAGCGCCTCACTCCAAACCTCCGCCGCATGCCCACCTCCCGCCTCCGGCCGCCGATACGCTGAGAGAAAGTTTTTCACCCCCGAACGACGCAGATTCGCTTCAAAAATCCCATCCGGATCAAACAGATAACTCACCACCTGACCAAACCTCGAAAAGTACTCGGACAAAGCGGGATCCAAGGTCCCGTTCCTCGCAAAAAATCCCGCCATCGGACCATACTCAATCGAACGCACCGCCTCCGCATAAAACCGCCCCGCCACCAACCCCGCAATCCGCGGATAACCCAAAATCTCCAACCGACTCTCCGGAAACGCACTCCTCAACGCGCCAATCGCTGGCAGCGTCAAAATAAAATCCCCCAGAGCCCCGCCACGAATCACCAAAATCGACCCGCTCGCCGCTCGGACCATACCCCGTTCAATCTTGGACTCCCCCCCGAATCAAGGCGCACAGAACTACTGATTCTGCATCATCGGCCCCATCATCCCCTGACCCTCCCATCGCTGAGGACGATTCCACGGCAGATTCGACACCCCCTCCGACTCCTCCACGGCGCACCCCACCAGAACGGACGTCGCAACCACCGCGAGAATCAGCTTCAAAACAATCCGCACCGAAAAGGAACTAAAACGATCAGACATGATTACGTCAGTTGAAGTTCAGCTTAAACGGGTCCGGAGCCGCGTCTTTCGAATCGCCACCTGCGGGCTTTTCCGCCGGCTTATCGTCCGCAGGTAGCCCCGGCAGCCCCGGAATCGCTAACAATGGGTCAGCCCCGTCCGCTTTCGGAGCAGCAGGCGCTGCGGCGGGAACGGGAGATGCCGCCGCCGCACTCTTCGCCTCTGCAACCGCCGCAGCCCGCTCATCCTTCTTCTCCTGCCCTTCCGCAATCACCACCTTGTCACCCACCCGAATCGCCGAAACTGCGTCAGTGCGCCCCTTTGAGTTAAACAGATTCAAACGAATCAACGCACGATCCTCCTGCTTGGGCTCAGGCTT
>JBEEPE010000422.1:0-4082 GCA_041191265.1 Verrucomicrobiota bacterium
AGTTTGATCGGGACCGGTTGTGGGTGAACGCTTACTCGAACGAGAGCGCCTGTTACATCCCGTCGCGACGAGTACTGGAAGAGGGTGGGTACGAGGGGGGCGGGGCGATGGTGTATTATGACCGGCCGACAAAGTTCGCGTGGGACGTTGAGGAGCGAATCATCGCTGGGGTTCGGCGGTTGTTACCGAGTTCGGCGTTGCGAAGGGGTGCGGCGCGTTGAAGGTGTCATGGTGGAATGGGACTGGCTAGTGCGTCGGGAATGAGACCTTTTCTTATTACCCTGGGGCTAAGCGGCTTTTTGTTCACTTTTTCGACGGTGGCGCAAGGTAACGCGGCGGCGGCAAAGGCTTCCGAGACATCGAAGCTGGACCCGGCGATGGCGGCCAGCAAGGCGACTGATGCAGCGGTCGACTGGCATGATGCGGCGGCGTTCGGATTGGAGGGACGTGAATGGGCCAACGAGGAGCGGGCGCGTTTCTATGATCGGTTACCTGCGGCAGCGGAGGGAAAGGTTCCAGGGCCGGTATGGAGTTTGAGCCGCGACTCAGCGGGGATGATGTTTCGATTTAAGACGGACTCTTCCGAAATCCATGTTCATTACAAACTGACGAAGCCGGGTCTGGGTATGCCGCACATGCCGGCGACGGGAGTGAGCGGGGTGGATTTGTACGCGCGGAATGCGGAGGGCAAGTGGGGGTGGGTGTCGGTGAGTCGTCCGCAGGCGCAGGAGGTTCGAGTGGAGTTGATTAAGGGGTTGGCGTCGGGTTCGAGGGAGTACGCAGTTTATCTGCCATTGTACAACGGGGTGGAGTTTTTGAAGGTCGGAGTCCGGAAGGGGGCCTCGTTTGAGGGACTGAAGCCGAGGGCAAAGCCGGTGGTTTTTTATGGGACTTCGATTACCCACGGCGCTTGTGCGAGTCGGCCGGGAATGGTTCATACGGCGATTCTTGGGCGGCGGTTGGACGTTCCTGTGGCGAATCTGGGTTTCTCGGGGAACGGTCGGATGGACGTGAGCGTGGGCGAGTTTTTGGCGCGCTTGGATGCTTCGGCCTACGTGATTGATTGTTTACCGAACATGGGTCCGGCGGATGTGACGGCTCGGTGTGAGGCGTTGGTGAAGCAGTTGCGTGTGGCGCGACCGACGGTTCCGATTGTGTTGGTGGAAGACCGACGGTTCACGAACTCGTGGATTACGCCGGCCAAGTCCAAGTTTCACGACGACAATCATGCCGCGCTCAAGGGAGCGTTCGAGCGACTTAATGCGGGCGGGGTGACGGGGCTGCACTACATCGGGGGAGACCACTTGTATGGGGATGACACGGAGGGGGCGACGGACGCATCGCACGCGAGTGATTTGGGATTTATGCGGCAGGCGGACATTTTTGAGCCAGTGCTGCGCAAGGCGCTTGGGCGTTGAGTTTCGGGCAGGGGGGGGAATCGGGGCGTGAGTCTTCGGTGTGTCGGAGGTTGCCTTAGTGGGGGCTCGCGATAGTAGGATGAAACTTCCATGAAACTTTTTATCCCTGGGCCTGTTGAGGTCTCCGCAAAGACATTCGCCGCGTTTTCCAAGCCGATGATGGGTCACCGAAGTGGTGACTTTAAAAAGCTTTACGGGCGTATTCAGCCTCGTCTGCAGGAGTTGTTCATGACGAAGCAGCCGGTTTTCCTGAGTACGTCGTCAGCATGGGGGGTCATGGAAGGGGCGATCCGCAATGTGGTTGGGTCGGGGAAGGTGTTGAACTGCATGTGCGGTGCGTTTTCAGACAAGTGGTTGGATGTCTCGAAGCGATGCGGGAAGGAAGCTGTGGGGTTGCAGGTGGAGTGGGGACAGCCGATTCGCGGCGAGCAGATTCGGGAGCATTTGAAGCAGGGCGGTTTCGAGGCGGTGACGGTGATTCACAACGAGACGTCGACGGGGGTGATGTCTCCGATTGCCGAGATTGCAGAAGCGGTGCGTGAGTTTCCGGAGGTTCAGCTGATTGTGGACAGCGTGAGTTCCTTTTCGGTTGTGCCGCTTCCGATGGATGAGCTGGGTATTGACGTGCTGTTGACGGGGTCCCAGAAAGCGCTGGCTATGCCTCCGGGTCTGGCTCTTTTCTCGGTGAGTCAGAAAGGCTTGGAGCGGGCCTCGAAGACGGCGGGTCGCGGGTATTATTTTGACTTTATCGAGTTTCAGAAGAATCAGGCGGAGGATATGACGCCTTCGACGCCCTCGATTTCGCATATCTACGCGTTGGAGTCGAAACTGGAAGATATTTTCAACGAGGGGATTATGAACAGGCACGCAAGACATGCGGCGACGAACTCGTTGGTGCATGACTGGGTTCGGAGTAACGGATTCGAGTTTTTTGCTCCGGAGGGCTACCGGTCCAAGTCACTAACGTGCGTTGCCAACAACCGAGGAGTCGACGTGGCGGCGATGTTAGTGAAACTCAAGGAGCAAGGTTTCATCATTGATGGCGGTTATGGGAAGCTGAAGGGGAAGACGTTCCGGATTTCGAACATGGGGGATGAGACGGTCGAATCCTTGGGTGAGGTGTTGGCTGCTATTGACCGCTCGATGTGAAGCGGGAGAGCGGGTGGGATGCCTGATGGGAAGCCGTCCGAGAGGGCGGCTTTTCTTTTTCTCTCAGAGACTGCGGAAAAGTTGAAGATTCTCGTTGAGTGATTCGTGGTGAAGGGGTAAGTCTCTGGTCACCCCCAAGACCCCCCTGGGACAAACGAGAGCGCCTCTCCAGACTCGATCTGGAGAGGCGTTCTCAATTTCTTCCGCTCCCTGCGGGCTTGTCGGAGGACGTCCTCGAACTGAGGTCGGCTGGGTTTGGGGACTCGAGCGTGTTCAACGGAGCGTCAGTTACCCCCCTGCAGCGATGCGAATGAACTCAACACGGTCGTCGGGACTCAGCGGGCATTGGGGCCAATCGGACCGTCGCAAGGCGATTTCATTCAACTCGATGAGGAGCGCGGGTGCGGGCAGTTGGAGGTGTTCGACGAGAAGTTCAACCGTCAGGTGATCAGGGATCTCGTGAGGGGTTCCGTTAAGAATGATGCGCATGGTGGGGAGAGTGGGCTTGCCTCTTGGGCGGCCTGTGGGTTGGCTGGTTTCCTGGAAAGACCTTAAGCCTATGTTTTCACATGTCGTTATTTTTTGGACTCGCCCAGAGGTTGCGGATGCGGCGGATCAGTTACTGGCGGGCGGCGAGAAATACCTCAAACCGATTCCTGGCGTTCGCTCGTTTCACATGGGCCGAATGGTGGGCAGTCACCGCCCCGTGGTGGACCAGAGCTATCAAGTGGCCTTGAACTTGGTGTTCGACACGAAAGAAGAACAGGACGCCTATCAGGTGCACCCGTTGCACATTGATTTTGTGGAGCAGGTCTTCAAGCCGTGCTGCGCGCGCGCATTGGTCTACGATTTCGAATAGCGCTTTAGCATAAAAGAAGAGGTTCCTGCTTGAGCGGAGGCTTCTTTGTCCGTTAAATCGTCGGTTCAGCGCAAAAGTCAATCGTGGCCGTTGGTCCCTGAGTCCACTGCGAAGGCGGGAGGATTAAGAGCGCCAGGGGAAACCCGGCCGCAAATGTAAGTTATTCCTGAGTAACAGTTTTTGAGTTGTTGTTCGGGAAATATCCAAATCGTTATGCCAGTTCGTTTAGGTCGTTTTGAAATGCCATCGTCCCTTTCAAAGGACGAATCCACTGCAACACCCACGTATGCCAAGTTTATCGCTGAGCCGTTTGAGGCTGGGTACGGGCACACGGTCGGCAACTCGTTGCGCCGAGTTCTTTTGTCCTCGTTGGAAGGTGCGGCGGTGACTGCGGTGAAGATTGAGGGAGCCAATCATGAGTTTCAGACGCTTCCGAACGTGGTTGAGGACGTCACAGAAATCATTCTTAACCTGAAGAAGGTCAAGTTCCGGGCGCACGACCATGAAATTCGCAATCTGACGATTTCGGTGAACAAAGAGGGGGCGGTGACGGCAGCAGACATTCAGGAGTCGGCGCAGTGCGAGGTAATCAACAAAGATCAGTTGATTTGCACGTTGGACCGCAAGGGTAAGTTTGATGCGGAGTTGGAGGTTCG
>JBEEPE010000423.1:0-2649 GCA_041191265.1 Verrucomicrobiota bacterium
CGCGTTGGAAGGTGTCCTCTGACCCGAGATTGCGCCGGATCAGCGGCCAACTCAGGTAAAGGTCATCCTCGGCGCGGGTGAGAGCGACATAGAAAAGGCGGCGCTCCTCCTCGAGTGCGTCCGAGTTGCCCATCGAGCGCTGCGAGGGAAACATCCCTTCGGTGAGCCAAATGAGAAACACGTTTTTCCACTCGAGTCCCTTGGCCTGATGGATGCTTGAAAGCGTTACTGCGTCTTCAACGAAACCGTCGGCGGGCGCGTTTTGATCGGCATTCGTCATGAGTGCCATTTGATCGAGGAACTCGTCGGTGCTTGCGTATTGTGAAGCAAATTGAGAGAGCGTGTTGAGGTCTTCACGGCGGGCGTCGTAGTCAGGAAACTGCGTGCGCGCGTAGTCATCGTATACGGCTTCGCGAACACTTTGAATCATCCGCGAAGGGCTGGTTGGCTTTCCATGCGGGGCGATCTCCTCGAGGGTGTGCCCGAGTTGCTTCCACGCGTTCATGGAGCGAGAAGGAACTTTCAAGGAGGAAAATGACGCGCTGAACGAAAAGCTCTCGAGCGGATTGGCGCGCGCGTCGAGCGCCTGTTGGCCGATTGCGGCTACGGACTTCCAAAGATTGTCTGCGGAACGGGTGCCGATACCCGGGAGAAGCTTCACCATCCGCTTGAAGGCGATTTCGTCACGCGGGTTGACGATGAACTTTAGAAAAGCCCCGACGTCCTTTACATGTGCTTGCTCAAAGAAGCGCAGGCCGCTTGTGATCTTGAACGGAATCCCTGCACGCGTCATCTCCATCTGAATTTCCATCGAGTGGTAGTGTGCCCGATAGAGGACCGCCATTTGCTTCCAGAGCGAGCCCTCGTCGTACAACTCCTGCATGCGGGACACGATAAACTTTGCCTGCTGTATGCCGGTTTGCACCGGAATGACTTTTGGAAGCTCACCGCTTTTGCGCGCCGCAACGAGTTCCTTGCGGTAGGCGTTTTTCAATCCCGTCAGGGTTGCGTTCGCGAGTTCGAGAATTTCAGGGGTTGAGCGGTAGTTGGTTTCGACCTTGTAAACATTCGCGCCCGGATAACGCTCCGGAAAACTCAGGATGTTGCGATGATCTGCCCCCCGCCATGAGTAAATCGCCTGAGCATCATCGCCGACCACCATCAGATTTTTATGGTACGCGCTGAAGAGATCAATCAGACGCGACTGCAGTGGGTTGGTGTCCTGATATTCGTCCACTAACACAAACTGGAATTGCTTCTGGTACTTCTGCGCAATCAACGGGTGGTTGGTGAGAAGATCGACAGTCTTTGAAAGAAGATCATCAAAGTCTGCGGCGTTTGTATCGATCTTGCGCTTTGCATAGCGCTTGGAAGCGCCTTCCATCAGCTCGTCCCACTCGTCGATATGCGCAAAACGCTCGGGTAAAATCTCCTTGATCGATCTGCAAACATTGACCGCGTAACTGATCACTTCGCCGACCACCGACGGCTTCACTGGGAGCTCCGATATCTTGCCGCCCTGCATCTCCAAGAGCGCTGCCTGTAGAAGCTCATCAGCGTCCTCGCGGTCCAAGACCGTGAATCCGTCGCTGAAACCAGCTTCAAGCGGATGCCGGCGCAGGATTTTGTTCCCCACTGAATGAAAGGTCCCGCCCCAGAGTTCGGACAAGTCAGAGGAGACAAGTGCGCTGACGCGCTCGAGCATCTCGCGGGCGGCTTTGTTGGTGAAGGTCAGCAGTAGAATTTGCGAGGGGTGGACTCCGTTTTCCAAGAGGTACGCCACTCGGTAGGTGAGGGTCCGCGTCTTTCCGGAGCCCGCCCCGGCTAGGATCAGCGACGGTCCCGGCGGCGCGGTGACTGCCGAGTACTGTTGAGAGTTCAGCTCCGCCGCGTAACCAATTCGTGGTCCCGCGGGCTGCGAGGGTCGGATGTTGTATTCGCGGGGCATTAAGAGGGCGCAGACTGCGCTCAGGGCTGTAGTTTGCGCAAGCGGATATTGCGAAATGCGGCCGTGGTGCGGAAAGTCGCGATCCCGAGTGGAGTCGAAAGGTCGATTTCGCCAGGACGAAGATCAAGATCCTTGTTCGTTGTGTCCACATTTGCGATTTGCTCGGCGTCGATCCAAGCCTGGATTCTCGAGGGCTCGACCTTGAGTCGGATTTTGTACCACTGGTTATCCTTGAAGTGGCGTGTGAGCGTGGTTTCGTTCTGCGAAGCATCTTCACGATCGATGCTTGAAATTCCAACGGTCGAACCGCCCCATCCGCCGACCACGAGGGTCAGGTGCCTTTGGTTGACGGGGAAAGTGAGGCCGCAGAAGAAATCCAGCCCGGTGCGTCTCTGCGCCTCCAGTTCGAGTTCGTAATTCATTGTTGGCGGCTTCCCCTTGTAAGTTACGCCTGCGAGCTCCTCGCCTCGTTCGATTAATAAAACTCCGTCCTCTACGGAGGGATCGCTGCCGCCGCCGAAGTCGGTGCGCTTCCAGTTGACGAGGGTTTTCCCGTCAAAAAGCGTTTCCCAAACCGGCTCGGCGGCTGTGAGCGGAATCGCGGTAGCTGCGATCCACGATATCTGCGCAATGAAACGGCGGCGTGAGGGGAGTTGCATAACTCCTCCTCACACCGGAGGGGGGGGGAGCGCCAGCCAAAA
>JBEEPE010000424.1:0-4025 GCA_041191265.1 Verrucomicrobiota bacterium
GCATGCAGAAACTGGGCACCAAATTCGTCCGCGTCATGAGCTTCAAACCCAGCGAATCGGAGTCCGCCACACCGCCCGTCGTGTTCGAACGCGTCCGCGAAGTCACCCGCATGTTCCTCGACGCCGGCCTCCAACCAGTCCACGAAAACTGCATGAACTACGGCGGCATGAGCTCCGCCCACGCACTCGAAATCCTTGAAAAATGCCCCGGACTCAAATGGGTTTTCGACACCGCGAACCCCATTTTCAATCCTGATCGACAACTGCCGCAACCCTGGCCCCGCCAAAACGCTTGGGAGTTTTGGACCACCGTCCGCGACCACGTCGCCCATATCCACGTGAAGGATGCAACGTGGAACCCCGCAAAAAACGACGCCGACTACAACTGGCCCGGCGAAGGACAAGGCCAAGTCCGGCGCATCCTGCGCGACGCCTTCTCACGCGGCTACAACGCAGGCATCAGCATCGAGCCGCACATGGTCGTTGTCTTCCACGACGCGGACTCAAAAGCCAGTAACGACGATGAGGTATGCAACAACTTCATCGAATACGGACGACGCCTCGAAACGCTGGTGAAAGAGGAACTCGCCGCCGCCGGTCGATAACACGGCTTTCACCACGCCCACCCCTGAACCCCTCACCCAAAACACCCCAATCCCCATGAAAACATTCATCGTTTCCGCCCTAACCATCCTCACTGCGACCGCGCACCTGTTCGCCGCAGAGGAAGGCTTCGTCCCCTTATTCAACGGCACTTCGCTGGAAGGATGGGAACAGCACTCGGGCAAAGCGGAATACCGCGTTGAGGAAGGTGCCATTGTCGGCCGCACCGTTTCGAACACCGGAAACTCCTTCCTCTGCACAAAACGCCAGTACGGAGATTTCGTGTTCGAGTTCGAGTTCAAAGTCGCCCAAGGGATGAACTCAGGCGTCCAGTTTCGGAGCCAGTTCTTCGCGGAAGACACCTCCTTCGAGCTACTTGGAAAAACCTACAAAATGAAGGCCGATCGAGTGTTCGGATATCAATACGAGATCGACCCTTCCGCTCGCGCCTACACCGCAGGCATTTATGACGAAGCTCGCCGAGGCTGGATTTTCGACCTCAAGGAAAACGAAGCAGCACGCAAGGCTTTCAAGGGCGGCGAGTGGAACTCCGCGCGCATCGAGTGCAAAGGCGACCACCTCCAAACCTTCATCAACGGCGTCAAAGCCGCCGATCTAAAAGACTCCGCAACGCCCTCCGGCATCATCGCCCTCCAAGTCCACGGAATCGGCAACAAGCCCCCTGGCGACGAAATCCGCTGGAAAAACCTGCGCATCAAAGAACTCCGCTAACCCCAACCTCGGGGCCGCCGCGCGCACCACAGATCACCCCACCCACGCCTCCGACGCTTCAGCCCCGCCCGACCGGCGGGGCTTTTTCGTGCCAACACTCGCGACACGGACCTCACGCACCCCAGACCAACCATCACGACAACCACCTCACCCTCAGTTGAATAAACCCAAAAACCAATCCGCTCAGATCATCGCAACTCGCGAAGCCCCTCACCCTTCCCTTACACCACACTCGGTCCCCCCCGCCACACATCACCTCCTGCAATTGCGACTCATTCGCAATTAACGCTTGCGCGTTTCACTCGAACATCCCATTCTCGCGGTCGTCTTGAGAAAGAGTCTCAATCCCATTTTGGCCATGAAGCATTCCAAATCCTCCCTCTCACAAGTCCTCCTCTGCGCAGCGATTCTCCCTGCCCTCGTCTTCGCGCAGGCACCTCAAAGCAGCGCCCCGCGGACCCTCGACACCCTCACCGTCTACGGAGAATCCGAAAACGATGGCATCATCCAAAACCCGTTCCCAGAAGCCGTCGAAGGACAAAACATCTTCGCCGGAAAGCGCGCCACCGTCATCGATCTCGACGCGCTCCCGAAAGTCCAAGCCAACAACTATCGGCAAGCCCTCGCCATGACCCCCGGCCTCCTCTACTCCGAGGAAACCACCCCGCTCGTCAGCCTCGGCTTCCGCGGAATCGGTACCCCCGACCGCGCCCAGTTCCTCCAAGTCCTCAAAGACGGTATCCCCATCCACTGCGACCCGTTCGGCTACCCCGAAGCCTATTACACCCCGCCGCTCGATGTCGTCGATCGCATCGAATTCATCCGCGGAGGCGGAGCCCTCATGTACGGCGCACAACCCGCCGGCGTACTCAACTACGTCACCCACATGCCCGTGGCAGACCGTCCCGCCGCATTCCGAACCCAAAACATCTTCGGCTCCTTCGGCCTTTACTCCAACTACACCAGCTTCTCCGGAACCAGCGGCAATACCGGCTACTACGGATACTACAACCATCGCCAATCCGATGGCTTCCGCGACGCAAACAGCCAATACCGACTCGACGGCGGACTCATCAAACTAGCCCAAGCCTTCTCCAAAGACACCCGCCTCGTGCTCTCCGTCGATCTCTACGAGGAAACGCACGGCGAACCCGGCGGCCTCACCCTCGCCAACTGGCGCAAAAACCCCAACCAAATCTCCCGACCCAACGATCACTTCGCCCTCTCCCGCTACGCCATCTCGGCCGACCTGCAACACCACATCCAAACCGGGACCGATCTCTCGGTAAAAACATGGTTCGCCTACATGTCCCGCAAAAGCTGGCGACAACAAGGCGGCGGCTTCGGAACCCTTCCGACAGGTGATAATAGCGCCTACAACAAGATCGAAGACCAACGTTTTTACAGTTTCGGATTTGAACCGAGAATTCGCCACGATTGGGAGGCGCTCGGAGGGAACCATACCCTCGCCGCAGGGTTTCAAATCTACAAACTCCACTCGCCCCGAGAAGACAGAGAAGGCCAAACCCCCACCGCTCTGGCTGGAATCCTGAGAGGCTCAAACAGCTTCGATGCAGAGGACACCCACCGAGATGTTACCTACGCCTCCGTCTTCGCAGAAAATAAGTTCACTTGGGGAGACCTCAGCATCACCCCAGGCATCCGATTCGAACGCATCCGGCAGTCCGTGGATTCAGAAAAGTGGGTGCGATCAACCTCCAGCATCAGAAACTCCTCCGTCACCAAGACAGACCACCAACCCCTCCTCGGGCTCGGCATCGCCTACGAACTGCCCCGTCAACAGCAACTCTACGCCAATATCTCCCAAAGCTACCGACCCACGATCTTCTCCCAATCGATGGTCGCCGCCCCAGGAACCACCGCCACCGACGCCAGCCCCTGCATCGGCTGGAGCTACGAAATCGGCAGTCGCGGTCGTCCACTCCCTTGGCTCATCTACGACACCAGCCTCTTCGTCGTGGATCTCGACAACCGCTTCGGCATCGTCGCCAACAAACTCACCAGCGTCGGACGAAGCATCAACTACGGATGGGACGCCTCCACGCAGGTCGACCTCATCGGCGTTGCCGGACAAATGACCGGACGCAATCTCAATGAAAAACTTGGCAACCTGAACCTCTACACCAGCGTCACACTGCTCGAAGCCCAGCTCTATGGAGGTCCTAATGATGGCAAAACCCCCGCATTTGCCCCAAAATACATGATCCGCACCGGCCTCATTTACGGCATCGAAAAAGCCAAAGTGTCATTCCTCGGCACACTCATGGCCGATCACAACGCCGCAGACGATGCCGCAGCAGACCGGAAAATTCCCTCTTACATCACTTGGGACCTCACCGCAGAAATCCCTGTCACGAAACGGGTGTCTGTAATGGCGGGCGTAAACAACGTCTTCGACAAACAGTACTACTCCCGCATCACGTCCGCTGGCATCGATCCAAGCTACGGTCGGAACGTGTACGCCGGATTCTCGCTCCAGTTCTAAACCAAACCGCCCCCGCTCCCGGCCGTCCTCACCCAAGGACCGCCGGGAGCCTTGTCTTTTCGTCCCCACTGCATTCCCATCGAACCCCCGTATGATCCGGCCCGTTCAGGATTCCCTCGCCAACCTCGCCTCCGCGTGGGTTTCGGGAATCGCGGCCCTCTTTCTTGCCATCGGCACGACCGGC
>JBEEPE010000425.1:0-18165 GCA_041191265.1 Verrucomicrobiota bacterium
ATCGGTTTCGCGAGCACACGATTGAGGCGGAGATGGGCCGACCCGAATCGGAGGCGGACGTTACGCGTCTGGTTCGGAAAGCATTGGAGTTTGGTCGGGGATTTATTTCGTTACTGGATGACGCGGGGGAATGGACCACCTTGAGTACCGTTTTGGCGTGCCCTAACTGTGACGCGTCGTTTGAGCCGCTGGATCCCAGACTCTTTTCGTTCAACTCGCCACACGGTCGGTGCGAGACGTGTCGCGGCTATGGGGAGGTGTGGAGTCCGCGAACCAACTCTCGTTTGGATGGAGCGCTTGAGATTGAGATGGATGAGGAGCGTCAGTTTGAGGCGCTGGAAGAAGGGGAGTTGGAATGTTGTCCGGAGTGCGATGGCGCGCGAGTGAACGGCATAGCGCGCGGGGTGGAAGTGGGCGGGCGTCGGATTGGAGGAATCATGCGTATGACTTCGGTGGAGGCGCTGCATTGGGCCCGAGGCATTCGCTTGAAGGGGCGGGACGCGGAGGTGGCGCGCGACATTCTCCCGGAAATATCACAGCGCTTGGAGTTTATGGAGAGGGTTGGGCTCGGTTACTTGGGGCTTGGGCGTTCGGCGCGAACGTTGAGCGGTGGCGAGTCACAGCGTATTCGCTTGGCGTCCCAGCTGGGGTCGAATCTGCGAGGAGTGCTGTACATTCTGGATGAGCCGACGATTGGGTTGCATCCACGGGATAACGTCGCGTTGCTGGACACGTTGGAGGGGTTGGTGAAGCGGGGGAACTCGTTGGTGGTCGTTGAGCATGATGAGGAGGCGTTGCGCAGGGCGGATCACGTGTTGGATTTGGGGCCTGGAGCGGGACGGTTTGGAGGGACGGTGGTTGCGGAGGGAACGGTTGCGCAAATCGCGCGTGTGAAGGAGTCGGCGACGGGCCGGGTTTTGAAGGCTCCATTGCGGCATCCGGTGAAGGGAGGGTGGCGTCCATTGAAGGGGGCGGACTACATTGAGATTAAGGGGATTCATTTGAGAAACTTACGGAATGTTTCCGTGAAGATTCCGAAGGCACGTTTGACGGTGGTGACAGGCGTTTCTGGATCGGGGAAGAGCACGTTGGTCCGCGGGGTCATTCGTCCAGCGATTGCCGCTGGGTTGGCTGCGGAAGGGAAAAAGGTGCGTGACACGGCGAAGGAGGCCGTGACGGACGCGGGTGCGCAGTGGACCTCGCTGAAGGGGTTGGAGGGGATTTCAGCGGTTTACGAGGTGGATCAGTCGCCGATTGGGAAAACGCCGCGGTCGACGCCTGCCACGTACTTGGGGATTTTTGATGATATCCGCAAGCTGTTTGCTGCAGCGCCGTTATCGAGGATGCGCGGTTATCAGGCTGCTCGGTTTTCGTTCAACACGGAGGAGGGACGTTGCAGCGAGTGTGGTGGACAGGGAGAGAAGAAGATTGAAATGAACTTCCTCCCGTCAGCGCGCGTCCGGTGTCCTGTGTGCGATGGTGCGCGGTTTAACTCAGCGACCTTGGAGGTGACGTATCAGGGCCGGAATCTGGCCGAGGTTTTGGCGATGTCGATGGAGGAAGCGGTGGAATATTTTTCAGCGCATCCGTCGATTCAGCGTCCGTTGAAGCTGTTGTGTGATTCGGGGCTGGGATATTTGACGTTGGGTCAGGCGAGTCCGACCCTGAGTGGGGGAGAGGCGCAGCGACTGAAGTTGGTGACCGAGTTGGCGCGCGGGGTTGGGCGTTTGGAAGGCGTACGGATGGCAGGTGGCGGGCGATTCAAATCGGGTTTGTATATTCTTGAGGAACCTACGATTGGGTTGCACACCGAGGACGTGGCGCGGTTGATCCAGGTTTTGCATCGGTTGGTGGATGAGGGTCACACGGTGGTGGTGGTAGAACATCACACGGGGGTGATGGCCGAGGCAGACTATCTCATCGACATGGGTCCGGAGGCGGGTAGCGGTGGCGGACGTGTGGTGGTTTCGGGCGACGTAGATGCGGTGTGCAAGAGCACTGAGAGCCGAACAGCACCGTTTCTGAGGGCGCTGTTGGGGACGCCGCAGCATGAGGGAAAGCGAAAGCAGGGAAAGGTTTAGCGTTCTCTTTCCCAGTACATTTTGATCCCTGAGGGCCAGCCCTCGGGGCTGGGGTAGTTGGGGTCGGCATTTCGGATCCAGAGGACTCTAGGTTCTGAGGAGGGCGCAGTGAGAGAGGCTTCTGATCGAAGGAGGTGTTGCTTGTTGACGCCGTAGGTCACGAAGAGCGGACTTGATCCGTCCTCGCACACAGGGAAAGACCCTGTGACGGCGGATCCGTCCGGTAGTTTTCCTGCGATGAGACCATTCGCAGTTTTTGTGAGGGTTAGTTTAAGCGCCGAGTCTGGGAGGATGAAGCGGGCAGTGTCTGCCGACACTCGTGGCTTTAGTTTGAGGGCGAAGTTTTGGGCGACGGAGGTTGTCACCGTGCGTTTGAGGGAACTGCAGGCGATTGGGCGGAGGAATGTTCTTTCAACGTTTTCGATAAATGCCGTCATCGAGGCGGGACTCGCGTCTAAGTCCATTTTGACGCGAAGTCGCAACGGGGCGTCACCTCTCCTCGGGATATTGATTTCTGGACTGGCATCCGTCGTTGAGTCGCCTGACAGACCGAGTTTTCCAGCAAATGGAAGAGTGCTGTTGCCGAGGGTCGCGGTGCCGGAGAAAGCGCCGGTGCCTGTGACGTTAATTTTGAGGAGACCCTCTGACGAGGCACTTGCGGCGTTGCCGTCTACCGTTTGGATTGTGCCAATGAAGGTGCCGGATCGTTTTGAATCGTACGGGGAGGGTTTGAACACTGCGACAAGACGGGTCGGTTCAACGGGCGTGAAGGTGAGCGGGTTGGACGGTGTCTCTTTTGCGGGTGAGTCGAGATTCCAGTGGGAGAAGAACCATCCTGAGGATGGTACTGCGCGAAACTCTGCGGGAACGTTCTGAGGCAACCAGTTGCCAAGCTCTGCCGGTTTTATTGCGACGCTTCCACCCTCTGCTGGGCTACAGGTGACCGACACCGGAACGGAGGGGAGGCGGTTGATGTTAAGGAAGGCAGGAGTCGAAGGGTTGCCTGTGAGGTCGATGGCACGCAACGCCACGGTGGAGACGCCGAGCGGAGGTTCGATAACGGTAGTGAATGTTGTTCTCTTGGCTGCTTGGGGTTGCGGTGTAGCGCACTTCTGCCAAGGCGAGCCATTGATGCTCATCTCGATCGAGGTGACGGCTTGATCGTCTGCGGCGTTTCCACTGAGGAGCAATGAAGGGACTGTCAGGGGCGGGAAGTCTTTGGTCACGAGTTGGAGGCTCGGTGGCTGGGTGTCTTCACCCGCGATGAAGCATGTGGTGGTCGAGGGAGTGCCGATAACGGACGCTTCGGGTTTGCTGAGAGTGACTTTGAAAGACTCTGCGCGTTCGCCGGTCGAGGGCGGCAGGAGTTGTATGGAGACCTGTTTTTTGAACTCACCGGGAGCAAAGCTCACGGACTGAATCAGCGGAAGAAAGTCACGCTCCTTGGTTGCGGTGCCGTCGGACGTGCTGATCGTGACGGAGGATGATTTTGAAATGTCACCCGTGCGGACTACTGCCACCGTGGCCGTTGTCGCGTCCGATGGAACGGTCACTACATCCGTTTCAAGTGAGGTGGATGTTGGTCCGGTGCGCGTCACGGAAATGGGTGCGGGTGGGATTGCAGGCTCAAATCGAGCACCCTCGAACTCGAGGAAGGGTTTGAGCACGAGGGACGGCTCCGCACCTGTGGCGACGGTTCCAGAAAGGGTGAGTGGCGCGGACACGGAACGCGCGCTGATGATTTGGAGGAGAGTGGCGATGAGGCGGGAAGGGGAGATTGACAAGATTTGCCAACCGGCACCGGCTGCAGACGTGAGCTGGAAGCCAGATGGCATGTCGCATTCTAACCGGATGGGGCCCTTGGTAGATCCCGGACTGTCATTCTGAATCGTCAGTGAAAGTTGACCGCTCGTTCCAGCCTCAAGTCCTGACACCGAGGCATTTACGGACAGGGTGGGAGAGTTGCTAGTGACAAACTGATGCGTGACGAGTGCGCTCCATTCGCCGTTGTGAAGTGCCCTCATCTTGAGGATGTTTTTACCGTCCGGAATTTGGATGAGGGCGTCCGTTGCGGCTCGAGCGGACAGTTCGCAGCGGAACGATATGTCACTGCTATCCGGAGAGCTTTGATGCACCTCGGCGGCGAGGATGTTTCGTCCGCTTGTGAGAAACTCGGACGGGATATTGATGGTTGTGACCGCTGTTTCGTCGTCCACGGGGGCGCTTGTTACGTCTGCGAAGCCTGCGGTTTTTGCGAGATTGTCAGATCGGAACACTTCATGGCCGTTCAGGTAGATCGCGATACCGTCATCGAACTTGATTTTCGCGGTAAGGGAGGGTTTTAGGTTGGTTTCTGGGAGCGAGAAAGTGGTTCGGAAGTAGGTTGTTACGTTTCTGGAAAGTTCTGGAGTTGGGTTGGAAATCGTTGGGACAGTGGTGGTTTCGTCACCGTCTCCGAAACCCATTTCACCGTGGCCCGTGCTCCATGCGGAGTCATCGAAGTCGAGCGAGGTCCAGTCCGCACCGAGGTCCGCCGAGACAGGCAAGAAGCGCCAAGTGCTTTCGAGGTCGAGAAGATCTGTCGATGGAGACGTGCCCGAGAGAGTGTTGGCGCTGGGATTGATTGCTCCCCCAACCTCGCGGGGGTCAGCCTCGTTCCACGTGTAGTAGACGACGCCCTTGCTGGTCGAGACACGGACGGGGGAACCGAAAGAGATGGCCCCTCCTGCTGGTTCGCTGACTGGTGCGCTGATGGTCGGGTAAAGTCCGTCCTCTCGGAGTTGTCGAATGACGATGTCTCCACGGTTTGGGAGGTACTCGTTCAGCAGTTGGTCTCGTGCGCCTCTCCATTCGCGGCGTGTGAGCGGTTCTCCGGTCTGGGCATCGCCCCATCGGGCAGACTCTGCGACAATCACACGATCGATGATTGCTGCGCGTGCGGAGATTCGTTGATGGAGCGAGTTCGCCGTTAACACGCCATCTCCGAAGCAGTGCTGTTGGATGCGGTCAGCCCAGCGCATGCGGTATTCCGCGTTTGCGCGCAGGTTGTGATGGATAAACATCGGATTGCTGTACGAGAGGTTGTCCTTGTTCTCTGTTTCGAATGGGCCGGTGCGGTCTTGGTTGACGTCGAAAAAGGAGTGTTCGAAATCATGAGCGAAGTACACAAAGCCACGGGTCCCGTTGCGCCGGCGGATGGCGGACCAGTTATTTGCCGCTGTTTCTCCGAGGAACGCAGACGTGCAGCCGTCGAGGTTGCCCGACCAAAAGGTGAGGAGCATGTAATCGATGAGGTTATCGGCGTCGAGGTACGCAGGCGATTCCGTGCGTTGCGCGCCGTCGGGCGACAATCCTTGGAGGGCGAAATAGGCTTCGTTGGTGGGGTTTTCTCTGAATGATTTGGTCAACTCAAAGAAGTTCGTCCAAGCCGCGAGGTTCCCGTCGTTTACGCCCGTTGTGTAGCCGGCGTCCTGTTCACCCTTGATGGCATCGTAGTCCGATTTTTTCCCACCGAGGTAGGCTGACCCGAAGCTTGCCTCGGTGCGTTCGTCAAAGTTGTAGAGTCCCCAATATTGCCCGTTGAGGAACAAGTGAAAGTCGCGTCCACGCGCATAGGGGTGCCCCATTGCGCCTTGGAGTTCGCGGGAGATTTCTTCACGAAGGAATGTGTTGTTTGAATCGCCGCCGAAGGACCACGAATAGTTTTGCGCGGTCCGGACATCGATTTGTTCGAAGCTCGATGCGCCGCTGGCCCCGAAGATTGGGTACTTCAGTGGGCCGGAGTAGTCGTCCCGAAAGTACAGTTTGAGAGCGTGTTTCGGATTGTCGGTGCTCCGACTGAATCCCCCGCGAATGCGAATGCCGCAGTCGGTTTGGAATCCTCGGGCGGGATGGGTGGCGTCATTGATAAACTCAACGGAAGCAGTCCGTTCCCATGCGAGTCCGCGGTTGTAAGGGTTGACCCAAATACCTCGAACGGGATCGAACAGATTTCCGAGTTCAGTGACGATGGAGAGAGAGGGAATGGCTTCCAGAGCCGCTTTAACGGAATCTGCGCCTCCCACTTCAGGATCCCCGCTATTCACGACGCGCGGATCCATGCCGAAGTCCATGGCTTGTCCATTTATGCGCCCTGTGGGCCAGCCCGCAGGAGCGGAGCCGTTCGCGGATTGGCGGATGATGTCGTTTGGAAACAGGAAGGTAGCGGTTGAGACAGGCCCCGATTTGAAGCCCGTTTGGACGGCTGCGAACCGGAGGACAGTCGTTTTCGAGATGGTGAGCGGTTTGGTGTAAGGCTCTCCATTCGTGATGGATGGAGTTGATCCATCGAGTGTGTATCGCACGGTTGCGCCTGGGGTTGGGGCAACCAATGTGAGTTGGAACGCTGCGGTGTAGATGCCTCGGGAGTGGCTGCTGCGAACTTCGCCCAAGGTTCCGGTGGTGAAAGCGCCGCTGTTGATTGCATTTGGCGTCGAGGTCAGGCCCGAATCGGACGGGCTGAAAACCCCGTAGGTTGATCCAGCGGCGGCGTGCCCAGAGAGGGTGGCGGATAGGAACATGGATTCGTCATTCAGCTGAGAGGATAAGCATCGCGCTGCGAGTATGTTTTGACCTTTCCGAAGCAATGGTTTGAAGCGGGAAAGGTCCCAAACTTTTGGAGCGAGCGCGTGAATGGGGTCGAGAGCCGTTGTGGCGCGACTCACCAAGGAGCCAGCGAGACCGGCGTTGGTCCGGAGAACTTCTGTTCCGTTTAAGTGGACGATGACCCCATCGTTTGCGGCGAGGGTGAGGGTGAGGCGTTCGATGGTTGTGGGATCCGCGCAGGTGAACGCGTATCGGGCACCAAAGTCTGTGCGCGTCGCTTTCACGCTGGCCTGAATGTTGGTTCCGATGGCGGGAGAGTCGTCTCCGCCAGTGCCGAGGGTGATGACGGGAAGTCCGTCTGCCGCTCCGACAAGGCGGAAGTTTTCATTCCATGCGTCGTGGGTTCCTCGCGCAGCGAAGAGTTCGACTTCATCGCCCCCGCCTTGCTCCCACATGATGACCTCGATGGCATGTGGACCGGCTGAAAGTGAAACGCCGCCGGAGAGATGGTCCTCAGGCCCGTGATTAGAATCGTCGATCATGACGGGGATTCCATCGATGCGAATGCTGCCGCCGTCGTCAGAGTTGAGTCCGAATGTGTAAACTCCTGATTCTGGGATGAGGAGAGTGCCGGTGGCTCGAATCACATAGGGTTCGCCTGAGAGCGGAACAGGAAGGTTTCCGTCGTAATGTCCGTCGCCTCCGTCTCCTAGCAGATTAAGCTGGGGAACGATGAATGTTCGTTCTGCGACGATGTCGGAGTGTCCGCGTGGCAGGCTCAGGAGAGCTTCGGCTTGGGCGAGGGTCGGCACTCCACCTTTGTCGTAGTTGGTGAGGACTTGGCGGACGGAGAGTCCCTTGGATCCGACACCGAAGCCGAGGGGTTGCCTTCCTGATTTCCACGATGCGTCGGCGAAGTCGGGTGAGGTCCAGTTGGTGGGTAGGGCTCCTAGGCCGGTGAAATACTTGACGGTTGTTCCTGCCTCAACGAACTGGACTGATCCAAAATCCACGCCGTAGCTTTCGCCCGACGCGAGCTTCGGAATGCCCTGAGGAAACGATTGTTCGACACTTCCGTCAGCGCGCATGAGCGAGAGAAATTCGCCATCGGATTTGAGGCTGAAATTGGTGTGGAGGGTTGAGTCAGACTTCCGGCGGTTCTTTCCAGAGGCCCAGACGAGGAGAAACCCTTGTGGACCGATTTCCGTTTTTGGAAACGTCCATTTTCGGGGGTCGTTTGGATCGTCGCTGAGAGACCAACCGTCGAGGTCGACTTTGAAGGTGTTTGGATTGTGAAGCTCAATCCAATCGGAGGCGTCGCCATCCTCGTCATAAGGGCCGTTGACGTTTTTAGATGCGATTTCCGAAAGGATGATTCTGCCTTGGTTGCCTCCGAGTAGTGACAAGGTGACCTTGCCGCTGTGTCCGTTGGGCAGAATGAACTGACCGAACGCGTCGCTTCCCTTTTTCTTGGGAACCAATGCGAGGGAGAAGGGGATGGTGGTGGATTTTCCTGCGGCGAGGATTCCTCGGATGAACCCGGTTTTGAGGTTGATGCTGGCTTTTACGGATTGGGATGGGTGGGTTGCGTTGATGGTTCCGTTGGATGAGATGCTGATGTCTGCGCGCAGGTTGGTTGTGGCGACCTCAGAGCTGAATGACAGCCGTGCGTGAGGGGGGGCGTCATTGAGATCAGGTAACAGGTTGCTGAGGGTGGGGGCGGTTGCTGGGTACAGGGTTCCTTGGAGATCCAGTCGGACTCCTTCGGGCCATCCGAGCGGGTAGGCGGGATTGAGGCCTGCGGGCATGAGCCAGAGGAGATTTTCGCCGGAGACGCTCGGTTTGCTGGAGGAGGTCTCCAAGAAAACGTCCCCCGAGAGTTGTCCTAAGCCGTTGTAAAGAGGCGTGTACAGGGCGAAGGAGCCATTTTCGCGGAGGGGTGAAGAACCGCTCACGCTGGTTCCATCGGGAAGTTTGATGGCGAAGCTTGGCGGACCTGTGATTGGGACGACCACGGTGCCGATGGCGGCTCCCTCTGGAAAAAACGCGGTGGAGATTCCGTTGTTCTGTTTTTTTGAGGGTGCGGCGACGTTGTAGGTTCCGGGATTCGGATTTGAGGCGAAAACGGCGGCGCGGAGGAGTCTGAGTTCTGCGAGGGGTGATTCCTCGGGACGGGCGGGATCGGAGATGGAACCGATGATTTCCGCGGGGCTGAGAGTATTGACGTTGATTCGGAGGTGAAGAGTTCTTCCGTCTTTGCGGTACCACGGGAGGGTGTCTTGAGCGGAATCGCCGAATCGGCCTGTGCCTGTTTCATCGAGCCATCCCGAAAGGCTGGTTTCCTCGTTCCCGATTCTCAGTTTTCCGGAGAAAGTACCTGATGCGGTGAGTGTAACGGTGGAGATGCCGCTATTTTCGTGATGGGGCAGTGTGCTGGCGGGAGGGCGCACGATTCCGGCGTAAGACCCGATAGCGTCGGTGTAAGGGGATAACGAAAAAATCGCGCGCACAACGAGTCCGGGCGACGCTTGGAGGGTGATCCGTGGCGTTCTCAGCAGTTCTCCGGGGCGGGAACTGGTTTCCCAACCTGACCAAAGGTAACCGGTCGAGGGGGATGCGATGAGCGTGAGTGGCGCATCGATTTGGATTTTTGATGGATCGAGTTTCGGCAAAAGCGCGATGGAACCACCGGTTGGGGGGACGGTTTCCAGCGCAATCTTGGTCGTTCCGGTTTGGAGAAAGGTGTGTTGAACGGTGGTTTCATTGCCTGCGGCGTCGGTGGCTGAGAGCCTTAATCGGTTGATTCCGGGGCGGGTGGCTACGGGAATCCGGAACAAGCCGTTTGCGGGCAAACTGACGCTGGGAAGGAGGGGGCCGTCATTCACTGACCATCGCAGGCTGATGCCGTTGAAGTTGTCGGACACCTTTCCGGAGACGTCGACGTTAGGACCTTTGACGATGGATCCGCTGGTGGGGGCGGAGACTTTGATGGTGGGTGGTGTGGAATCGGGTTTCAGGATGGTTATGCGCGCCGTCCGCGATGGATTGTTCTGATCACTTGAGCGCAGGGTGATGGCAAAAGTCCTGTGTGATTTTGCCGCGGGATTTTGGAGGATTTGGAGAGGAAGCTGGGCGCTGTCTGACCCGTCAGGAAACGTGATGGAGGTGGTGGGGAGAAGGAAATCGCGATTGATGGTTGCGGTCCCTGATTCGGCAACGGCTGAGACGGTTAGGGGGCCTCGACGGCCGCCTTGTCGGACGAGGTTTAGTTGCACGGTGCCGGACGATTCCTGGAAGGTGAATGTTTCGGAGGCGAAGTCTGCGACGCCGTTGCTGGGGGCTTGAACCTTCAGTGGTACGGAGAGCGTTGGGCTTTCATCAGAGATTGGGTTTCCGTCGAAGGTCGTTGAGAGAGTGGCGATTCCGTTTTCTGCCGTTGAATCAACTGCGACGTGGATAGTCAGTTCGTCGGTTTCAGTTTCGGGTGGGATGGGTGTGTTGCGGATGGCGCGAATGGGGGAGTTGTTGGAATCCGTTGCGCTGCTCCAGCCTGAGCCGCTGAAGCTTAGGATTCTGATGCCGAGGGGAAGCGACGGGGTGAGTTCTACGCTACTGGGGGTTGGCGCCATTCCCTCATTCTTCAGTTTCACGAGTATTTGAGCGTCAGCGTCTCCGCGCTGAAAGAGGTTGGATTGGCGGGCAGCAATAGTCAGGCGCGGGACGCCCGCGATGAGTCGCAAGGGAGAGTTCTCGTTATTGGTTTCAACGGATTCTTGGACGTTCTGGGTGGAGTCGATTTCGATTGCTCCCTGAGGGATGGTGGTGCTGCCTTCCGAGGGAATCTCGACGAGAACGTTGACTTGGGTAGTGCTATTGGGTGGCAGGGATTCGACTTCGGTGATGAGTGTGTCGGATTCCTCTATAAACAAGCGATTTGAGGAGGTGTCGGGGATGCGGGTGAGCGTTGGGGGGAGGTGGATGCGAAGGGTGCAGGGGGCTGACGAAGCGGCGCCGCGATTGAGAATGTTGATTCGCAGTGGGAAGGGAGATTTGACGGGGACTGGCTGTTGCGGTGGCAGGGAGACAGTGAGGTCGGGCAGGGTCAGCGATTCGGGAAGGGAGGCGATTCCGCGGAAGGCTCGGTTCTCACCGGCGCGTGTTAGGACAGTGAGGGTTCCTGTGAGCCGGCCCCCGAAGCGGTTGTCGTTGGAGTGGTCGGTGATGGTGACGAGCGCGTTATTTGGCGAGATTGAAGTGGTGGCGTGGAGCATGACGGCTCCGGAGGGGGTCTGAGTTGCGGTGAGTCCGAACAGCTTCGACCCATCGAGGGGCAGAGTTGCGACGCCTGCGGGTTTCCATTGCCTCTCTTGCCATTCAAACTTTTTGAGGACGGCCCTTCCGAAATCGGAAGTCGAGGAACTGTCGGCCACGTAGAGAGTGTCGAGACCGCCGAGGTTTTCTGCTCCGACGGATGGGGTGCGATCGAGGAAGACAAATGCGTGGGCATCTTGAAGGTTTAAATCCAGCGATTGGTGTTTTTCCGTCGGCTCCTCGAGTGTGCCGAGGTGATGAATGTCCGCTGAGGTGGATACGAAAAGGTAAGATTTTTGAGAGGCGTCGCTGAATGACGCTACAAGGCGTGGTTCAGTGATTTTTGAGAATTTTTCAAAGGTGACGGGGGACGACGCGGGATTGGTTTTGAAAAGACCGGAGGGCGCGGCAAGAAAAAGGGTTTCCGATTGAGACTCAGTGATGGAGCGGATCCCTTCCTCGGACAACTGGGTCTGAGTTTGGACAACTTGGGCGATGGTGCCGTCGCGTTGAATACGGGATACGGTTCGCGGAACCGATGACGCGTTGGTGGAGGTGATTTTCGAAGTTCCTTTGGCGGCGTTGAATGCGGGGACGAGGATTGCGTGGCCGTCTCGTGAGGGGCGGATGTGGCCGGAGGATTTGGCGGAACCGCTGTCCGTTCGTGCGTCGGGATTTTCGTCTGGGAGGGTGACGAGGCGACCGGTGGTGATGCCGGTTTGGAAGAACTCGACGAGCGAGATGCGGTGTGCGGCGCTGTTCAAGGGGGCAACACCATCTCCGACAACCGATAGAATGAGGGTGCCTTCGGAAAACTGGGCAAGGACAGTGAGGGTGGTGGAGATTGCGAGGGCGACGGCGAGAGCGAGTTGTCCGATCAGGCGGCAGGGGAGCATGTGAGTTTTAGGACGGTTTGAGTCAGCGTTCAGGGCTTGGCGGGTGCCCCAGATTTGGCGTGATGTTACCGGTGGAAGTTTTTTGCGTGAACAGGCAATCTTCTCACGCAATACGGTGTGGCAGGGCGGTGTAGCATGCCAGTTGAAAGCGTTGAGATGATCCATTCGATGAACAAACAAACCTCGTGTACGGACGGTTTTGTCGTCGTGATTTTTCGGGAAGCAGGGGGGGGCGCATGTTTCAGCGATTAGCGAGGAGGCTGGAGTTCAAGTACCGGATTGATGAGAGAGTGGCGGCGGAGGTCCGGAGTTTTGTCAGAGGGTTTCTTGAGTTGGATCGCTATGGGGTGGATGGGGCGGAGACGGGATACTCGGTTAACAGCTGCTATTTGGATTCGAAAGATTTGCACACGTTTTGGCACACGGTGAATGGGAGTCGTGATCGGTTCAAACTTCGGGTTCGCACGTATGGTGATGGGTTGGGTGACACGGCTTTTCTTGAGGTGAAGCGGCGAGTTGACGGGTTTATTGAAAAGAGCCGTGCGTTGGTGCATCGGGGTGGAGTGGAAGGATTGCTTGGGGGTCGGTTGCCGGCGGAAGCGGATGTGGTGAAGCCAGTTCGGGAGCAGATGGAGGCGGCCGAGTATTTTGTTCGCGCCGTGGAACAGATTCACGCGGTGCCGACGGCCTTTGTTCGGTATCGGCGTGAGGCTTGGTGCGGCGAGGAGGGGGATGATCGACTGACCATGGATCGGGAGGTGTGCGTTTGGCCTGTGTCTGGGTTGTGTTGGGGCGGAATGACGTCGATTGATCCGGCGAGACCTTTTGGGGAGACCGTGATTTTGGAGATGAAGTTTTCGAACGGAAAGCCGCGCTGGTTTTCGGATATTGAACGGGTGCTTGGTTTAGAGCGGACTTCGGCTGCGAAGTATTGTGACGGCATTTTGACTCGTGGGATTGAGCGTTTTTCGCCGGAGGGCGGGATGTCGCCGTTGGCTTGCGGGGAAAGGGAGCTGCGTTCGGTTGACGAGAAACGTGCGCAGCGGTTTTCGACTGTTTCTGGGAGAGAGGGGACGGGACGGGGGTGATGGTGTAGATTGAGGGCGTTGTGAACGATTTTTCTTCATGGTTGGTTTCGCGCGATCATCCGCAAGTCCCGCTGGACTTGGGATCGCTGTTAATTGCGTTGGGGTTGGCCTTTTTGGGTGGTCAGTTGTTGGCGTGGATTTACCACTTCTCACATGGGAGGGCTGCGTCTGCGCGGTCCTTGATGAATGCGATTGTGGTGATGCCGGTATTGGTGGCGCTGATGATGTTGATTTTGCAGGACAACCTCATCACGGCGTTTGGAATCATGGGAATTTTCGCTCTGGTCCGGTTTCGTAACGTACTGACGGAGACGCACGACGCGACGTACGTTTTCGGGGCGATTATGATTGGCGTTGCGACGGGCACGCAGCGGTTTTCGCTAGCGTTGGTGGGAGGGGCGGTGACTGCGTTGATTTTGATTTATCTTGGTTGGTCGGGGGTGGGACGAAAGGAGACGCACGATTTGGTGATTCAGATGCAGTGGGGGCGATCGGTTGGGGAGTTGGATGCGTTAAGAGGGGTGATTTTGCGGTACGGACGAAACTTGGAGTGCACCTCGTTGAGGGCGCGAGAATCGGGGGGATGTGACGTCGCTTACCTCGTTCTTTTGAGGGATTCGGCGAAGTTGGAGGCTTTGCTTGCTGAGCTTGGTGGGTTGGATGGGGTGCAGCGGTTGAACAGTTTCAGGGCGGACAAGGCGTCCCGGGTTTAAGGGGGAATCATGAGCGATTTTCAAAAAGCGTTGCGTTCGGGTTGGGCGTCGGTGTTGGTATTCGCTGCGGTTGCGTTTGGGGTGGTTGTGCTTTGGCGGCACCAGGTCTCGGGGGGGCACTATGTTGGCCGAGTGGAGTTGGTTCAGGCGTCCGTTTCGTCGGTGCGGCAGGCGACCGTGGTGACATTGAAGGTGGGGTTGTTTGATCGGGTGGAAGCGGGAGCGCCCGTGGCGGTGACGCGGCCATCGGATTTGGAGGTTGTGACGGCACGGTTGGCGGCAGAAATCGAATCCTTGAGGTCTCAGCTCATCCAAAATGAAGATCGGATCGCGTTGAACTACCAGCAGTTGCGACTGGAGTGGATGCGTCAGAATGTGGAGTTGAGCGCGGCGAAAGTGGAGTTGGAGTTGGCGCAAGCCAACGTGGTGCGGTCTGCGGGGCTTGTGAAACAGAATGTGATTTCGACGGCCGAGTTTCAGTTGCTCGAGTCGCGCCGCGATAGTTTGAGTGAACGAGTGACGACGCTATCCCGCATGATTCGCGAGATTGAGCCTGAGATTGCGCGGCTTCGGCCTGTTGAATCCGGTGAGAGCGTGCTTCAAAAGACGGTTGATTCAGCGATTCGAGCCCAACAGTCGGAGTTGAAGGCGCTGGAAGAGTCAACCGTGTTGCGCGCGCCGATGGAGGGGGTGGTTTCGCTGATTTTAAAACGTCCTGGCGAGGTGGTTGTGGCTGCGGAACCCCTACTGGTACTGAGTTCGGACAAGGTACAGCGCGTTGTAGCCTACCGGCGGCAGCCATTGAGTGAAATCCCTTCGGTGGGAGATCCTGTCCAAATCCAGTCTCGCCGTCAGGGGGGCAAGACGGTTGGAGGGCGAGTGATTCGGGTGGGTGGATGGGTCGACGCCATTCCGGCTGGAGTTCTCACGGGGCCGCGGAACTCTGATAAGACGCTCGAGAGTGGGTTGCCGGTTTTGATCGAGTTGCAGGATGCGGTTGGACTCGTGCCGGGCGAGCTAGTGGGCGTGTTACCGGCTAAGTGAGGAGTTTGGGCGACAAGCTCTCACCACTTGTGGGTCACTCGGAGGCGGAACATGCGGGGTTCCACGGGGTGGAAATGGGTGCGTTCAGTGGCGTCAGCCTCGGCTTTGGTGCGGCTTTCGTAGAAGTATTCAATGTCGTGATCGTCGCGGCCAAGGACGTTCAAGCAGTCGACCACAAACTCCCATGAGCCAAGGCGATACCCCACATTTGCGTTCACGCCGCACGTCGGGCGTCCGCGGACCGATCCGTCCTCGGTGAGGGGGCGTCGTCCGAACGCGCGGACGCGGGTGCCGGCGAACCACCCTGGGCGGTCACCTTGTGCTCCGGCAACAAACCCGCCGCTCAGCATCCATGGGACGCTGTTAGTGACCTGAGATCCGCCAGGGTTGTCGCGGAGTTTTGAGGTCGTGAGAGACCATTCGGCGTCGACGGACAGAAAATCGCAGGGTTTCCAATAGGTCGAAAGTTCGATGCCGTGACGGCTTGATCCCGGTCCCGCCTCGTTGGTTCCAGCGTCGCCAACGTAGATGAGTTCGCTATCGCTTCGCAGGTACCAGAGAGCGAGGCTCGTCGTGACGTTTGGGATGTACTGCGTTCGAACACCCAACTCTCCCCCGATGGCGCGAACGAGCGGATGGGCTGGGTCGGCTTGGGCGGTGACGCCTCTCGCGTCGTTGCTGTGGAACCCAGTGCCAAAGTTCGCGTAGAACTCCGTTTTGTGGAATGGACCGACAATCGCGGTGAACTTGGGGCTGACAATGCCCGAGTTCCTTTGCCCAGCGCCTGAAGACGCATCGAAAGTGAACCCGTCGGCTCGGACGCCGGAAATCGTTCGCAACCACGGGGTCCAAGTGACGGTGTGCTCCCCGTAGACGCCGATGCTGAACTGCGTGACGTCGTTGAGACTGGTCGTCGAAAGGCGACGCCGGTTGGCGGTGCTGTAGAGTCCGATTCCGTCAATCAGGTCTGTTCGCGTTTGGACGCCGAGGGTGAGGGACGCCTCCTTTCCTGCGAAGGTCAGATTTTGGAGCGTGTGTGCAATGTCACCGCCGATGATCCATCGTTTCTCGGATTGTTCGAACTGGTCGCCGTCCGTGTCGTTGTCCAGCGCGTAAGTGAAGTTTGAGAAGAGGTTGAGTCCGTAACGCACGGCGTAAGCGTTGACCGTGGTGATGCTGTTGGTGCCTTCGCGATGGATGTGAAGTTGTAGGCTTTGGCGCTCGCTGTTGCCCCCGTTGGAAGGGTCGAGGTTTCCGAATCGGTTGAGGGTACCGTTGCGGACGAGATCGAGGGGGATTTGATCGGAGCTTTGCCAGCGTCCGCGATAGCTCATGAAGGTGAGCAGGAGGTGGTTTTGTTCGTCGCCTTTGAAGTAGCGGGCGAAAGCGTTGGAGCGGTTGAAGTATTCGGGCAGTTGCCACGGGCCTTCGTAGTAGTTGTATTCTCCGGCGAGGGTGAGTTTCCCGGAGTCACCGTCTTTTCCGACGGAAAAGGTGTCGCCTGCGACGACGCGTGCGTATCCGTACTGACCGGCTTCAACGGATGCAAATCCCTTGGGGAGGACGTCGAAGAGGCGGAAATGGGCGCTCCCCGCGCTGGAGAGGTCGCCGTTCTCCGCGAAATAGGTCCCTTTGCGATAGTCGATGCGTTCAACGAGTTCGGGGATGAGGCCGTTCAAATCGGCGTAACCTTGGCCATGGGCGTGGGTTCGCATGTTGACGGGCATGCCATCGATGGAGATGAGAAAGTCGGTGCCGTGGTCGAGGTTGAATCCGCGGAGGAAATACTGGGTGGCTTTGCCGCCTCCGGCGTGTTGGGTGACGACGACGCCGGGGATGGATTCGAGGATTTCGCTACGGCGGAGCGTGGGACGGGCGAGGAGATCGGCGCTGCTGGCAATCCCGAAGGACGCGGAGGAGGCCTGTTCGAGGAGATCAGCGGATTTCCCGACGACCACGATTTCATCGAGACGCACAGGGCGTTTTGCGAGTTCGACCTCGGTGACTGGGGTGGTGAGTGAGGGGTTTTGTGTCGGGTTTGCGAGGAGATGGGACAGCGGGAGCGTGCTGAGCAGGGCGAGAAGGGGGGATTTTCGCATGGAGAACGGTGAGTAGAGGGATGGCACGCCTACTTGGTCGCGTGACGTGGGTACACAAAAAAACGGAGCGGGCTAACCCGCCCCGTGAAATATCAGCCGAAGAACTCGAAAGTCTTAGTTCGGTTTGCGTGACATCACTGCATCCGCGCACTAGCGCATCAGAAGCGCCTGCCGAGCGCGCTTGATTTCGCGCGTGATTTTGCGGTGGAAGTGGGCGGGAACACCGGTCGTGCGGCGAGGCAAAATCTTGCCGTTCTCCGTGATGAAACGCTTCAAGGTTTCTGGGTTCTTCCAGTCGATTGCCTCGATTTGGAGATCGATGCGACGGCGCGGCATCGGGCGGTTTGCTTTGCGGAACGCCGTACGACGAGCAGGTGTTTTCGGTTGCATGAGATGAAAAAGTTGATTGTGAGCGGTTTACTTCGTCTCGCGGTGGAGAGTGTGACGCTTCAAGTTTGGGTTGTATTTCTTTTTCTCCAAGCGGGTTGGAGTGTTTGGGCTCTTTTTATTCCGTGTGGAAATGTAGCGGGAAACCGGTTTGCCTTCTGCTTTCGCTTCCGTGCATTCGAGGATGATAAAATCGCGTGCCATAGAGAGTTAAGAGTTTTTTAGATCCGTGAAAAGTTTTTGGGGGTTTCTGGAAAGATTTCGGAAATGGATGAAGGTGCGAGGTGGTTTCCCGTCGGTTACTGAGCGAAACCCTAGTGAAATCAACGTGATTTCAGAGATTCGAGTTTCCACAGTGAGACCGAGGGTCGGGAATGATGACGGAATCGCATGGCTTGTCGAGGGATTAATGCCGGTTACACGTTGCCCGAGTTGCTCCATCGGAGCGGATGACGAAGCGGAGGGCTCAATCGGCCTGGTTCATCCGAGGACAGCCGCAGGGGTGGGTTAGTGTTTTTCGGCCATGCGTTCGGCGATTGCCAGTTCAGAGGGTGATACGGTGGCGGTTCCGATTTTTGCCACGACAACGCCTGCGGCAACATTCGCGAGGTGGGCTGCTTCGGCTGGTTTGGCGCCCGCGGCTAATGCGGCGGTGAGTGTGGCGATGACGGTGTCTCCTGCTCCCGACACGTCAAAAACCTCCCTCGCCTGAGTGGGCATTACCTTTTCGACCCGTCCCTCTCCGCAAATGGCGAGGCCATCTGCACCCAGCGTGATGACGAGCAGATCCGGGCCTTCCTTTTCGTGAATGCGCCGACAGGTTTCTTCGAGTGGGTACGGCTCACCCGGGCAGGGCTCAGCGAGGCCCGCCATCTCCAAGGCCTCATGCCGGTTTGGAGTCATGAGGCCCAATCCACGGAGGTCGAGTCCGCTGGACGGTTTGTGGTCGACGGCCACCAAGG
>JBEEPE010000426.1:0-8153 GCA_041191265.1 Verrucomicrobiota bacterium
AGGAAATGCCCCATTTCAGGGTGCTTCGAGAAGGAGAGCGTGCTGCCGGTGACATCGCGTAATCCGTTGATGGACCAAATGATGGCTCCCCATACATCTTTCGCGAAGAGCACCTCACCAAAGGCTCTTCCAGTGAGGAGCGGGACGATGAACAGCATGGAGATAACGGTGGCGAAGATGAAGCCAGGGACGATTCGGATGAAGCGATTCACCAGATAGCGGATGGGGTCGGTGCTGTGGCTCAGGCTTTGGCTGAGGAGAAATCCGCTGAGAATGAAGAGCGAGTAAAGTGAGTAGTTACCGATGCTGTTCCCTCTTCCGAGAACTTCCTGAAATGGGTCGAGCGCTGCGTCTCCTCCCGTGATGGGGTAAATGTGCGAGAAGGCTACGCCCCAGGCGGCGATGAGGCGGAAGGCGTCGAAGCCGGGATAGGTTTCAGGAGCGGGTACCGACACGGCGGCTTCAGGAGCGGAGGAGGGGGCGGACATGCGCTTGGTGGTTGCGGGTTCACAGAAGGGTTGAAGGGGGGGGCGCGCGGTGTCCAACGAAAACGAAACACCGCCCGGATGCGCATGGCATCGGGCGGTGAAATGAGCGGTCGACGTGAAGTGTCCGACGCTGACTACTTCTTGATCGGATGCTCTTTGAGGATTTCGTCCACCATGTAGAAGATGGCGCGATCCTTCACTTCTTCGCGCACCTTCTTCACTTGCTCCGCTTTCACGACCGGCAAGTCGTTGCCGAACGATTGGTTCACGTAGGTGATGACCGCGGCTAGTTCGTCGTCATTGAGGAGTGGGCCGAAGCCCATCATCGGGGGCGTTCCACGGTCGGGTCCGTACTTTTTCCCTTGGAAGTCGAGTGGTCCGTAAAGACCTTTCAACACGATTTTAATGACGCGATCTTGGTCGCCCTTCAGCCATTCGCTGTTGGCGAGTCCGGGGTAGACGTTGTCAACGCCGCGTCCGTCCGCTTGGTGGCAGGTGACGCAGTGCGCTTCGCGGTTGAACACTTCTTTTCCGAGGTCGTAGGCCTTGCGATCAGCTCCCGCGAGCTTCTTGTTGGTTGGGCCGTAGGATTGGTCGGGGGTGGAGCGGAGCCGGGCGGCGAGGAGAGCGTCACCGGCGACGGCATCTTTTCCTTCAGGGAGCGAGATGAGTTGTTTCATCGTCTCGCGGAAGCAGTAGTCGATGTAGTAGTCCTTCTCGGGCATGACGGTTTTTGCGAGTTCGATGGCCTTCTTGACGTTCGCTCCCTTGATGAAGCTGAGGGCGCGCACGGCTTCGAGGCGCACGCGAGGTGCGGCGTCTTTGATGGCGGCTTCGAAGATGCCAATCGCGTTTGGTAACCGGTCCATCCAGTAGCAGGCGACGCGAACGGCTTGCGCGCGGGCGCGCGGTTCGGGCGACTTCAGGACGGCATCGAGTAACTCGGCGTTGACGGCGTTGTGCCATTGATGGACCCAGAGGGCTTCGAGGCGATGGTGCTCGAAGGCCTTATCCGAGCGGTCGAGGGCTTTTTCCCATTTTTGAACCGCGGCGATGACCGCTTTTGAGTCGTGGGTATCCAGTTCGATTTTCGCGAGTTGGCGCGTGGAGTCTTCGTGTTCTTTGAGGAGATCGAGAAGCTTCTCGACCGGCTCGCCGTGGATTTTCTTCGGCTGGAGCAAGGGCCGCGAGGGATAGGTCAGGCGGTAGATTCGTCCGTGTTGGTGATCGCGATTTGGGTCACGCAAGTGGTGTTGCAGGTGGCCAATCAGCATCTGAGACCAATCCATCACGTACAGCGAACCGTCTGGGGCTACGGCGACGCCGCTGGGTCGGAAGTTCGGGTTTTCTTTGACGTCAGTTTGGAGAAGCGCGGGCTCGAGCGTTTCGCCTTTGAGGCCGGAGCCTTCCTCGGAAACCTTTGCACGGAAGATTCCTTGAAAGCTGATGACGTTGGTGTTGAGGAAGAGTCCCTGCCAGTCGTCGGGGAAATGGCGACTGCTGAGAATCGCGGTGCCGGGGCATGGGCGGGACGGGCGGTTCCAGAACTGGCGCATGCCGGGATGCGCTCCGGAATCGAGGTGTCCGCTGAAGGCTGGGCCGAAGTAGTTCGCGTTGCCGGTTGCGTCCGTGATGATGTCGTTGCCCCAGTAGTCAAAAACGCGGCCGTGCGGGTTGGCGAAGCCGTAGGGCACGTAGCGGTCGAAGCGACTGGTGCGCGGTTCGAACCGGTAGATTGCGCCGTTGACGTTGCGAACAGGGCCTCGGAGCGTTTCAACGTTGGTGCGGTGGAACACGCCATCGCTGAAATAGACGGCGCCACCGGGTTCGTAGCAGATGGAGTTGGTTTCGTGATGGGAATCGGCGGCGTCGAGTCCGTGAACGATGCGCTCTTTCCAATCGGCTTTTCCGTCACCGTCGGTGTCGCGGACGAACCACATGTCGGGCGACTGCATGACGAGGACTCCGTCCTTGTAGAACTGGAATCCGGTCGGGCAGTTGAGTCCGTCGAGGAATGTGGTGCATTTGGTGAAGTTCCCTGTTTTTGGATCGATATCGAACACGAGGAGTTTGTCGAACACCTTGGTGGTCGGGGTGAGTTCGGGGTAGCTGGGCCATGCGGCGACCCAGAGGCGTCCTTTGGTGTCGAAGGCCATCTGGACGGGGTTGACCAGTTCGGGGAACTCTTTCTCGGAGGCGATGTAATCGACTTTAACGCCTTCCGGAGTGGTGAGGTGTTTCAATGATTCGGGCCCGTCAAGGTAGGGAACGGGTTCCGGACGGTTGGGGGCGACGTTGACGGCGGGCGGGAGGTTGTCGTCTTTGACGGCGAGGGACTGGCCTTTTGCGGCGGCCCAGACGGCCTTGTCGCGGTTGGCGGTTTTGACGTCGCGCTGGGCCATTTCGGCGCCGAGAACGGTGGCGTTGTCGATGCCGTCTTTTTTCGTGACGGCGTCGGCGTATTTGATGCGCGAGCGTTGTCCGTAGATGTTGTACTGGTCGACCGTGCGGTAGCGGTGGTGCCACTCCGTGTTTTTTTCGACCACTGCGTCGTGGAGTTTGGCCAGTGTTGGGTCGGTCACTGCGGGCGCGTCTTTTCCGAGGAGCGCTTTGAACTGGATGGGTGCTAGGGCTTTGTCGCCTTCCTCCTTGAGGTGGATTCCGTTGATGGTCAACGGCTTTCCTGCTTTGTTGAAGAGTTCCTTGGATGCGCTGAACAGGTCGACGAAATGGACGTTGTTTGCTTTGGCCACTTCCGCCATTGCGGCGGTGTAGAGTTGGAGGTTTTTGTTGTTCTCGGCGCCGTTGGGGAAGTTGGTGGGGTCTTTGAGATCTTCGTGGGCGATGGGGGAGAGGAGAACGAGGCGGGGTTTGCCTTTGCCGTAGTCGGCGGCGAGATGCTTTTTGAGGTACTCGTCGAGGGCGGTTTTGAAGTCGGCGAGACCGCTTTCGCCTTTGAACGATTCATTGAAGCCCCAATAAGCGAGGATGACGTTCGCGTGGAAATCGGATCCGGCGTGGTAGGTGACCTCGGTTTTTCCGACGGTGGTCGTCAGGCTACCGGGTTTCATGTTGAGGAAGTACTCGGTCGTGGGGACTTCGTCGCTTCGGGGGTGGAGGTTGACCTCATCGGCGGCGAAGCCGAGGTTGCGAACGGTGAGTTCGTGTTCTGGGAAGGCCTTATGGAGAAGGGTTTCTAGCCAGCCGTGGTGTTGTTGTCGGTCGGCGAGGCCGCTACCGACGATGGCGATGTGATCGCCTTTTTGGAGTTGGATTTGAGCTTGGGCCGAGAGGCCGAGGAGGGAGGCCGCGAAAATCGCGGAAGCGGCGTATTTCATAAGGGGAATGCTGTTTGGACTGCGAAAGGGAATCGAAGCACGCGAGCGGTCGGGGACAATCCGGATTTTCGCTGCAGGCGGGGTGTGATGAAAGAGGAGGTCCGTTCGGTGGGGGGCCGATGGGCCCGCGCGAAGGAGCGTGGGCGTTGGTTTGAGGTGCGGCGAACCGTTGTGGGGCAGCAACGGTTAGACGTTGAAGCGGAACTCCATGACGTCGCCGTCTTTGACTACGTACTCTTTACCTTCGATTCGGAGTTTGCCGGCTTCGCGTGCTTTGGCGTAGCTGCCGAGCGTGACGAGATCGTCAAACGCGATGGTTTCAGCGGCGATGAAGCCGCGTTCGAAGTCTGAGTGGATGACGCCTGCTGCTTGCGGGGCTTTGTCGCCAGCACGAATGGTCCACGCGCGGGTTTCCTGTTCACCGGTGGTGAGGTAGGTTCTGAGTCCGAGGAGGTGGTACACGGCTCGGATGAGGCTGCCGACGCCGCTTTCTTTGACTCCGAGGCCGTGAAGAAACTCGAGTGATTCGGCTTCGGACAGATCCATGAGTTCGCTTTCGATTTGCGCGCTGATGACCACGGCGGAGGTGCCGAGATGTTCGCGGGCGTAGACTTGCACGGCGCGCACGTGGTGGAGTGCGGGTGTGGCGTCAGCGGGGAGAGGGGCGTCGGGAGTGCCGGCGAGAGCGGATGCAGCGGCGAGGTCGGCTTCGCTCACGTTGCACGCAAAGATGGTTGGCTTGTTGGTGAGGAGGAAAAACTCTTTGGCGATGCGTTGTTCTTCGTCGGATAGGGTGACGGTATTGGCGGGTTTGCCGTCGTTGAGCGGAGGGAGGAGACGGTCGATGACGGCGGATTCGGCTTTGGCTTCTTTATCGCCGGAGCGGACGAGTTTTTGGAGGCGTTCCTGGCGTTTGGTGAGGGAGGCCATGTCCGCGAGGATGAGTTCGGTGTTGATGACTTCGATGTCGCGAACAGGGTCAACGGATCCGCTGACGTGATGGATGTCATCATCTTCGAAGCAGCGCACGACTTGGACGATGGCGTTGACTTCTCGGATGTGGGAGAGGAACTGGTTACCGAGTCCTTCGCCGGAGCTGGCGCCGCGGACGAGTCCGGCGATGTCAACGAACTCGATGGCGGCGGGGATGATGCGTTTTGAGCCGGAGAAGTTGGAGAGCACTTCGAGGCGGTGGTCGGGTACGGTGACGACGCCGACGTTGGGATCGATGGTGCAGAAGGGGTAGTTGGCGGCCTGCGCCTTTCGGGTGCGTGTGACGGCGTTGAAAAGGGTGGATTTACCGACGTTGGGGAGACCGACAATACCAGCGGAGAGCATGAGATAAGAGGATTGAGGGGGAGACGGTACGCGGCGCGCGGTGGGTGAGAAAGCGAAATGGGGCGCAGGCCAGCAGGGTGGGGGATGATGTTTTTTCCTCTGCCATCGCTGGGTGCTTCGATGCAGGGGTATGTGGCGGGAGGTTTTTGAATGGGTTTCGGGATTGTTGATGCCTCCGCACTGTTTGTTTTGCGGGGGAGTGGCCTTGGGGGAGGACTGGGTCTGTGAGGGGTGTCGGGGCGGGTTGCCGTTTGTGGGGGAGGGATGTTGCGGGTGTTGTTCACGGCCGGCCTTTGGGCGTTTTGTGGGCGGGGCGGTTTGTTCGGTTTGTGCGGAGACGCGGTACGCGTTTGAGCGGAATGTTTCGGTGTTTCGGCTGGAGGGAGGAGTTCGCGAGCAGGTGCATCGGATGAAGTATCGCGGGGCGGCGGCGATTGCGGGACGGATGGGGTACTGGCTTGGGCGGCGGTTGGTGGAGGATGCGTATTTTCGGGAGGTGTCGGTGGATTTTCTGGTTCCGGTGCCGTTATCGCGGTGGCGTTGGTTATGGCGGGGGTACAATCAGGCGGAGGTGTTGGCGCGTTCGGCTGGGAGGGTGGCTGGGATTCCGGTTTGGAACGCGCTGAGTCGGAGGGGGAAGCTTGGGGCGCAGGTGGGATTGGGGCGGTCGGAGCGTTTGGTGCGATTGCGCGGGGCGTTTGAGGTTCGGGAGGGAGCGGTTCTGCGCGGGGCTCGGGTGGTGTTGGTGGATGACGTGTTTACGACGGGTGGGACGTTGGACGCGTGCGCTCGGGCGATTCGGGATGCTGGGGCGTGTTCCGTGCGTGCGTTGACTCTGTGTCGTGGGTAATGTGAGGGGATGTCGATTTTCAACAGGCCGTCCTTTTATTCCGACAAGAAGCGCGAGTTGCCGCAGGGGCTATGGCAGGCGTGTCCGGCGTGTTCGGAACTGATTCACAACTTGGAGTTGCAGCAGAACCAGCGGGTGTGCCCGAAGTGTGATCATCATTTTACGTTGGGTGCGGCGGACCGGGTGGCGACGTTGGTGGATCAGGATAGTTTTGTGGAGATGGACGCGGCGATGACGTCGGTGGACGTGTTGCAGTTCACGGGTCAGGCGAGTTACACGGAGCGGTTGCGGACGTACCAGAAGAAGACGGGGATGTGTGATGCGGTGGTTTCGGGTTTTGGGACCATCAAGGGTTTGCGGTTGGGGTTGGCGGTGATGGATTTCAACTTTATCGCGGCGACGATGGGAGCTGTGGTTGGGGAGAAGTTGACTCGGGTGGTGGAGGCGTCGACGGCGGCTGGGGTGCCGGTGGTGATTATTTCGGCGTCGGGCGGGGCGCGGATGTACGAGGGAGCGGTTTCGTTGATGCAGATGGCGAAAACGTGTGGAGCGTTGGCTCGGCACGCTCAGGCGCGGTTGCCGTACATTTCGGTGATGACGCATCCGACGACGGGCGGGGTGAGTGCCAGTTTTGCGACGTTGGGTGATGTTAACTTGGCGGAGCCTCGGGCGATGGTGGGATTTGCGGGGCCGCGGGTGATTCGGGAGACGACGCATCAGGATTTGCCGGCGGGCTTTCAGACGTCGGAGTTTTTGCAGGAGCACGGGTTGATTGACCGGATTGTGCATCGGAAAGAGATGCGCGATACGCTTCACAGCCTGCTGTCACATTTGACCAAGGCGGTGGCTTAGCCCGTCGGTTCTGCCGTTCAGTGTGGCCGTTTAGTATGGATTACGCGGAGGCGGTTCGGTGGCTTTACGGCACGCAGTTGCACGGAATCCATTTGGGGTTGGATAACGTTCGCCGCTTGATGGCGGCGAGCGGGCTGGATGTGGAGCGTCCGACGGGGAGCGCCCGTATCATTCATGTTGCGGGCACGAACGGAAAAGGTTCGGTGTGTGCGTTGTTGGACGCGGGTTTTCGAGCGTTGGGTTGGCGTACAGGGCTTTATACTTCGCCGCACTTGGTTCGGTTTCGTGAGCGGATTCGGGTGAATGGGGAGGAGATTGGGGAGGAGGCGGTGGCGAGGGGATTGACGGAGGTGCGACGGATTTCGGAGGGGTTTGAGGTGCCGCCGACATTTTTTGAATTGGTCACGGTGCTGGCTCTGAAGCACTTCGCGGAGGCTGGACTGGATGCGGTGATTTTGGAGACGGGGATGGGGGGGCGGTTGGATGCAACGAATGTGGTGCGTCCGGATGCGGCAGTGGTGACGCGGATTGGGTTAGATCACATGGCCTATTTGGGGGGGACGTTGGGTGCGATTGCCTCGGAGAAAGCGGGGATTTTCAAGCGGGGGGTGCCGAGTTTTTCGGTCGTTCAGGACGAGGAGGCGGGTGTGGTGTTGGAGTCAGTGGCGGCTGGGTTGGGGGGCGGGTTGGAGACGGTTGAATCGTGTTGGTTTCCAGAGGGGTGGCGTTTGGGTTTGGTCGGTGGGCATCAGCGCGAAAATGCGGCGTTGGCGTTGCGGGTGTTGCGGTCCGTGGTGGGTGGATTGGGGGATGAGGGAGCGTTGGAGAGGGCATTTGCGGATGCGCGTTGGCCGGGGCGTTTCGACGAGGTGGTGTCTGGGGTGGTTTTGGATGGAGCGCACAATCCGCCGGCAGGGCGCGTTTTGGCGGAGGCGTGGATTGAGCGGTACGGTCCGCGATCGGCGGTCGCATATGTGGGGGTGATGGCTGATAAGGATTGCGAGGGGTTTCTCGAGGCGCTGTCGCCGGCGTTGTCGGAGGTTGTTGCGGTGACGGCTCCGGGGGGACGTGCGATGGATGGGTTGGAGTTGGCGCGGCGTGCGTCGATGATTTTGAGGCGGCGCGGGGTGCCGGTTAGTTTTGCGGAGCGGGATGGGGTGTCTTTGTGGGAGAGGATGATGCATCGGGGCGCGTCGGGGGAGCGGGTGTTGGTGACGGGATCGCTGTACTGGGTGGGTGAGGTGTTGGGGTGGAGTCGTGGCCAGGTGATGGAAACCAGTCTGCAGT
>JBEEPE010000427.1:0-4064 GCA_041191265.1 Verrucomicrobiota bacterium
GCGGCCACCAACTCTAGAAGTCCATCGATTCCTCTACGCGCTCGCGGCACTTGGCCAAAATCATACGGCCAGCCCACATTGCACCAAATGAGAGCGCTGCACATGCAGCAAATGGCACAACCGCCATCCACTCCAAATTGATGACGCAATAGGCGTTGTCGAGTACCTGACCGGGCGGCAGACAAATCCCGAAAGCCACAATCCAAGCGACGAATAATCCTGCAGTCGAAGACACGGAGAGGCCTACCGCCCCGCTCCAAAACATGACTTGTCCGTGCAAACCGCTCGAAATCATCGCGGAGGCATACCCTCGGACTCAACGTTTGTGAAGTCGGAAACTACCTCACAGAGACAACTTCCAACTCCACGAAACAAAATCAGAGACGGAGATTATCTCAGAAGGCCCCTGAGTGGATCTGCCCTCCCTGTCGAAAAAAAACAGACACAAAACTTAAAAAAACATCTGGAGGCCCCTTGAAAAACACACTCCCGCATGGCACCTCCCAAACCCGTGTTGAAAAAAAAACCAAACACAACACCGGAAAACCAAAACTAACACAACCCCAAAATCCCTCACTATGCGCGCAAAATGGACTCCCAAAGTCGGCGATCGATTCAATGTCCCCTCAAACGTTGAAGATTACGAACCCGGCAAGAGCTACACCGTGTGTCGAGTCGACCCCAGTGACAACACCCTCAAAGGAACTGAGGACAGCTCAGGCCGAGAACTCCTGTGGGTGTCTTGGGATCGCGTTCGCCCCATCCGTTCTGAAATCGGATGGGAGTGGCTCAAAACCCAGCTTCCCGACGACTCACTCGAAATTCTCTCGGCCTTCGACGGACTCGATCGGCTCACCCTCAAGGCCGAGATTCGCGATCAAATCGTCAAATCCACTCCCAATCTTCTCCAACGCATTCTGATCTCCAAAACAGAAATTGCCAACGGAGGGATAACTACTCCCTCAGGCAACGGACTCGGCGACGAAGAAGACTCTCTGGAACTCTGACCTCCCCACGCACCCCAGCCGCTTCACCCCTCCCTCACCAACTCACTCCATGAAAAAGTCCCAAAAACTGTCCCTCAACGCACCAACTAGTTCGAGCAATCTGGACTCCCCTGTTTCCCAAGAACCGATTCCACCCGTCCGAGATACGCCGGAAGGACTTCGCGTTCTGGATGTCACCCTTCCAAAGTACGCCGCCCCCTCCACCCGCGGTGAAGCGCTCGTCCCCCCCGCGGAAGAGTTTGCACACCTGTGCCTAGATAAACCCTTCCTACAAACCCTACGCGCCGTCGCCATCGGAGCCCTCCACAGGATGCCCGTCGCGCTGGAAGGCGACACCGCAGCCTCGAAAACGACCGCGGTTAGATTCCTGGCCCACCACTTAAACCAACCCATTCTTCGATTAAATCTCAACGGGCAAAGCGACCCTGGCGAAATCGTCGGCCGCTACGTACCGCTCGAAGCCTCGTCGCTCCTCGATTCCTCCCTTCTTGAGACTGCCCCCGCATGGCTTACCGAGAAATCGAAGTCCATCCTTCAAACGGCGAAAGAGATGAAGCGCCCCCTGTCGCCCCTCGAGAAATCAGTCATCGCCGCCGCCGAAGGCCTCGCATCCGCCTCCTTCAGATTTCACGAAGGGTTCCTGCCTACCGCGATGCGTAACGGATGGTGGTTACTCCTCGACGAAGTGAATCTCGCAGAATCACACGTGCTCGAACGACTCAACAGCGCACTCGAAACACCGCCCTCGCTCGCGCTCACCGAAGGGGACGGAACTGTGCTCGGAGCGAACGGAACCCCAATCCAATCGGGGTTTCACATCTTCGCCACCATGAACCCTGCAGACTACTCCGGAAGAAACACTCTGAGCCCCGCCTTCCGCGACCGATTCGGTATCTGGCACCAGTCAGCCCTTCCCCAAGAACAGGAAATCCATCAAATGCTCGTGGCGGCAACTCAGGGTAAACAACCCGAAATCACAATCGGCCAACGAACATACCAAGCCCCTCCCTCAAAACCCGCCTACCCGCTCTGGCAAACTCTCACCTCACTCAACCCCACACTCGAGAGAATCGCTACTTTCCACGCCGGAATCGCAAAGGCTGCCGGCGTTGACGGCTCCGTCCCCTCACTCGGGCGCCATCGCAAAGAGCGCTACACCTTCACCCGCCGCACCCTCCTCAACCTTCTGGCATTCGTAAACGCCTCTCTCGAGCAAAATCCCGGAGCAGCAAAAGACGACACCCTCGTCCAACAGGGACTCCGACTATTCTACCTCAACAAAGTTTCAGACCCCGCAGACCGTCGGGCAATCGTCAACATCTTGAAAGCAGCCACCCTCTAACCATCACCGCTAAACGACATTCCTGCCATGGCCGAATCCCTCACCGCAGCGACCGCCCGACGCAACGTTCAAAACGCGCTCTCGCTCGCGAGCATCGCTTCTCAACAAAGCAATCTCACCGTTCAGTTCGGAGAACATTGGTGCTTCAACTGGCTCGACCGAGTCATCGAAATTCCCGAACAAGATCTCATCTCAAAGCCTTGGGAACATAACGTCTGGGTCGTCCTCCACGAAGCCGCTCATGTCGCCATCACTCGCTACCACCTGCTCACCGCAGACCACCACAAGAAGAGAAACGACATCCTTTTTCTCCTCAACGCCATCGAAGATATCCGCATCGAACGATGGATCGTTGATCGCTACCCCGGTTCCGCCGGATGGCGAAACATCGCGTACGCAGACGCCCACAATCGCGTTTGCACCCCCACAGCCAAAGCAAACGCCGCCAATGCCTTCATCGAAGCCGTCTATTTCTGCGGACAAAACCTTCCCCTTCCTGAAGGACTCCACCCAACCGGACTCGCCGCAGCCACCCTCGTCAAAGATGCCGTCAACCGAGTCGCGGAGGCACGACCCCAAGGAGGAATCGTCGGAACCGCGCAAGCACGGGAACAACTCAAAAAACTAGCCCCCCTTTCCCTAGTCGAAAAAACCAAACTCCAACTCGCCAACTTTAACTCCCAACTCGATCGCGTAGCTCTCCTCAGCCAACTCGAGGCTTGGCGCATCATTCAAAAGGAAATCTTGCCCGTGTACTACCGACTCGTCGAAGAACACGGTCATCCATGCGTGCCAAAGAACTTTGTGCCTTCTTCAGGAATCGCCGCCAGTGCGTCCTCAAGACCAACCCGAGTCGCCCCCCATCAAAGACCTGGCCAACACACACCCGTTCAACACCGCGCTCCCGACCTCCAACACTCCTATACCGAAATCGTCACTCAGCACTCCGCCCTGATTGACCGCATCTGCAACGTGCTGATTGAAAACATGCGACTCAACCGAAGTCTCGAATACGTCACAAATCTCTCTCACGGAGATCGAGTCCACATGCCCGCAGCCCTCCAGTTCGCTGCCGACCGTCGCCGGTACAACTCCCTCTGGGCCCGCCGAAACAGGCCCACTACCCCCGAACCCGCCTTTCTCTTCGCCATTGATATCTCTGAATCCATGCAACGAGAAGGCCGGGCAAGGAACTGCCTCGAATCCATGATCGTCATGCGCGAAGTCTGTCTGCGAACCCGCATCGCACATTCCATCACAACCTTCAACGCGGAGCCCACACTCCTCATCGATTGGGACACCCCAGACTCCCCAGACGCCCGCCAATCCATCGTCTCAATCGGACGACCCAACGGAGGAACCAACCTCGTTGCCGCCCTTCAGTCCTGCAACGACTGCATCGCCCCTCGCACTGAAAGAGACCGCCACCTCTGGATCCTCACCGACGCTGAACTTCCACCCAACGCACACGAAGCCTCAAAAACCACCATCGAAAGTCTCTCTCAGGATGGCGTCCATATTCACGGACTCGGATTCGGAACCGCTAGCGACAATCTCCAGCTGATTATCCCCACCGCCTCCACCAACGTCGCCCCCGAATCCCTCTGCGAAATCATCCATGCATTCATCGTGAACGCGGCCACCCAAGCCGCGTAATCGGTCATCCACGAGCACTTGGTTTCGGCAGGTTATCCCCTCAAAAAATCTCCGACCTA
>JBEEPE010000428.1:0-13112 GCA_041191265.1 Verrucomicrobiota bacterium
AGGGCAGCAAAACGCGCCTCGTCGGCCCCAACTGCCCCGGAATCGTCACCCCAGGCACCGGCGAAAACTCCAAGGGCGGTTGCCGCATCGGTATCGCCCCAGGCTACATCCACCGCAAAGGGAACGTCGGCGTCGTGTCGCGCTCAGGAACCCTCACCTACGAAGCCGTCTTCCAGCTGACTTCCCGAGGATTCGGCCAGTCCACCTGCGTTGGGATCGGCGGCGATCCCGTCAATGGAACATCGCATCTCGATGTCCTCAAGATGTTTAACGAAGATCCTGAGACCGAAGCCATCATCATGATTGGCGAAATCGGAGGAACCAACGAAGAAGAAGCCGCCGATTGGGTTGGCAAAAACTGTAAGAAACCCGTCGCAGGTTTCATCGCGGGTGCAACCGCGCCTCCCGGACGCCGCATGGGACACGCCGGAGCCATCGTCTCCGGCGGCAAAGGCACCGCAGAAGGCAAGATCGCCGCCATGCGTGCCGCAGGCATCGCGGTCGCAGAAACGCCATCCGTCATGGCCGAAACCTTGCTGAAGCACTGGGGCAAAATCTAACGATTCTCCCAGTTTCAGGTCACAACGAACCCCCACCCCTCTAACTATCCCGTCCTATGGCAGTCGTCGCAAAAGGCCTTGAAGGCATCGTCGCAAACTCAACCGCAATCTCAGATGTGCGCGGAGACATCGGGCAACTGATCTACGCCGGATACGACATCAACGAACTCGCCGGCAAAGCGAGCTTCGAGGAAATCATCCATCTCCTCTGGCACGGTGAACTGCCCACCCAGTCACAACTGGACGCACTCACCTCGAAACTGCGCGCACAACGCCCCCTCCCCCAGGGCGTCATCGATTTCCTCAAAGCCGCGCCCAAAGACGCATCGCCGATGGACGTCATCCGCACCGGAGTGTCCCTCCTCGGCCTCTACGACCAGGAAACCGGCCCAGAAGCGAACTACCACCGCGCCATCAATATCACCGCGAAAATCGGCGTGATTGCGGCTTACTTCCACCGTCTCCGTCAGGGCAAAGACCTCCCTCCCGTGCGTCAAGACCTCTCGGAGGCCGCTCATTTTCTGTACCTCATCAACGGAACAGAACCCACCGCAGAGGCAGCTCAGACCCTTGACGTCGCTTACGTCCTCCATGCCGATCATGGCATGAACGCCAGTACGTTCAGCGCCCGTGTCACCGTGGCAACGCTGAGCGACATGTTCTCCGCAGTCACCTCCGCCATCGGCACCCTCAAGGGTCCGCTCCACGGTGGCGCGAATGAGGGCGTCATCCACATGCTCCAAGAGATTGGCAGCGAAGAAAACGTGGATCCGTGGCTCGAGCAACAACTGGCTGAGAAAAAGAAAATCATGGGCATCGGTCACCGCGTCTACAAAGTGCTCGACCCGCGCGCGCCGCATCTCCAACGCATGGCCATCAAACTCACCGAACAACTCGGTGAACCAAAATGGATTCGGATGAGCGAACGCATCGCCACCGTGATGCGCGAACGCAAAAGCCTCAACGCAAACGTCGATTTCTACTCGGCCACCGTCTACTACAGCCTCGGAATCCCAACGGACCTCTTCACCCCGATTTTCGCGATTTCGCGCACATCCGGTTGGACGGCACACATCCTCGAGCAGCTCGCCGACAACCGCTTGTACCGTCCCTTGAGCGAGTACACCGGTCCGGAAGTCGGCAAAACCGTGACGCCCATTGCCTCACGCTAACGAAGCCTCGAAAACAGGTTCCAGCTGTCAGCAGTGACAGTTTCATTCTTCCAAAAGGGGGCGCCCAACCAGCGCCCCCTTCCTGAATTAAAACCCTCCCAACCGAACACGGATTGTTACCCATGAAAGAAATCGGATTCGCCATCATCGGAACCGGCATGATCGCCGAGTTCCACGCAACCGCTATCGCACAAATTCCTCATGCGAAACTGGTTGCCGCCTTTTCACGAAACCCGTCCGCGCGAGAATCCTTCGCAGCCAAGTTCAACTGCCGCGCCGCAGATTCCCTCGAAGCCCTGATTGCCGACCCCACCATCCACGCCTTCTGTATCACCACCCCCAGCGGCGCCCACGCAGAGTCCGCAATCCCCATCCTGAACGCTGGGAAAGCCGTCCTTTGCGAGAAACCGCTCGACGTCTCCCTGTCCGCAGTTGACGCCATCCTCGCCGCAGAAAAACAAGGGGGCGGAGTCCTCGCCGGCGTTTTCCAAAACCGACTCGGACGCGCTGCCGGTATCATCAAAGACGCCATCCTCGCCGGCCGATTCGGAAACCTCTCCCTTTGCTCGGCCTACATCAAATGGTGGCGAACCCCCGAGTACTATTCCTCCTCATCTTGGAAGGGCACGCTCAAGCTCGACGGCGGCGGCGCTCTGATGAATCAAGGCATCCACGCCGTCGACCTGCTCCAATGGCTCGTCGGCCTCCCCGAGAAAGTCGCCGCATTCCAAGCGCGCCGAGCCCACCCCAGCATCGAAGCCGAAGACACCCTCTCCGCTACCCTCCTCTTCCCCTCTGGCGCGCTCGGCGTCATTGAAGCATCCACCTCAAGCTTCCCCGGCTCAGATCTCCGAATCGAAATCACCGGTAGCCGAGGTTCCGCAGCACTGGTGAATGACAAAATCACCCGCTGGGACTTCGCTGATCAACTCCCAGGCGACGAAGAAATCCTCAAAAACGAGGCCGCCGGAAAAATCGGAGGAGGCACCTCAGACCCGAAAGCCATCAGCGTCGAAGGACATCGCCGCCTTGTCGAGGATCTGGCCAACGCGCTGCGTGAAGGGCGCCGCCCCATGATTCCCGGCGAAGAAGCCCGCCGCGCCGTCTCCCTCGTACTCGCCTGTTACGAAAGCGCAAAAACCGGCACCATCGTCACCGTCCGCTAACCCCCAAAACCCCTTCCCCCCATGCGTATCTCCCGTCCCAACCTCCGCGGCTTCACCCTCATCGAGCTGCTCGTCGTCATCACCATCATCGGCATCCTCGCCACCATGGGCCTCTCCGGAGGCTCCCGCCTCATCGAACGAGGCAAACTCCTCAAGTGCCAAGCCAACCTGCGACAACTCGGCATCTCTCTCCAAAACTACTTGAACGATCAGGACGATATCATGCCTGCCTCCGCAACGCTCTGGCCCAAAAAACTCAAACCAAACGTCGACGAAGGAAAAGCGTACCTCGACAACTGGAAACTATTCCGGTCCCCGTTCGACACCCGAAAAGATTCCGAAATATCCCCGCAACCAGTGAGTTACGGGCTCAACAAGAACTTGGAATCCGTCAACGTCTCTCGCATCAAGGACGCATCCAACACCATCCTCCTCGCTCCCGCGCCCGAAGAGGACGAACTCATCACTTTCAAAGGCACCGCCGATACGCCCACCGACCTCATCCCCGGTAAAGGAGAAAACCGTGGCACGCACGCCAGCCGGTCGCGTATCAGTGTGCTGTTCCTCGACGGAAGCGTTCGTGACATGAAGTTCAGCGACTTCTCAAAGGACGCGCCAACCGATGACTCAGACCTTTGGGCCAGCAAGAACACCGCAAAGTCAGGAGCCTCGGGCACCGGTAAATAACTGCGAGGCATGTCTGCCCGCTTCCTCACCGTTCTCATCGCAGTCCCAACCCTCGTACTCCTCTCCGGAGTGCTCTGGTCAAACAGCGCCAGTCGCGCGATTCAGAACGCTGGAGGGCCGCAATGGCTTCGGCGTACACCAAAAATCTACGTCTACGCCGTCGTTAGCTCCCTTCTCCTGCTCATCCTCGCCGGAGTCCCCACCCTCCCCACGCCACCGGCGTTCTTGGATAAAATCGCCGGAACTCTCGGACTGCCAGGCGGCCTGATCATCCTGTTGTCCCTTCTCCCCACGCTCAGCGCCCGAGGCTGGACCGCCCTTCAACGCCGTTTCAATAAACCTCCGACCGACGAACCGCACGCAACGCCACGTCAGCCCGAAACCTCGCTCTCGCGCCGACAGATCATGCAAGCCGGCCTCTGGAATGCACCCGCCCTCCTCGGCCTTGGCTCGGCACTCGTCGCACACCGGCAACTCGAAGATTTTCAGATTTCAAAAATAGATCTGACTATTGACAAACAACCGTTGCCGAAGGACCTCAACATACTCCATATCAGCGATCTGCACGTCGGACGCTTCACGCGCGGCGCAATTCTCGAACGAATCGTCCAAGCCTCAGCTGACCTACAACCCGACCTCATCGCCTTCACTGGCGACCTCATCAATCACCACCTCAACGATTTGCCCGCAGGCATCGAGCTGCTTCTCGGTCTTCAACGCATCGCTCCCACATTCGTTTGCGAAGGAAATCACGACCTTTTTCAAAGCGCAAAAATCTTTCGTAACTCGCTGACGAACGCCGGCATCCCCCTCCTCCTCGACGAGTCCACTGTCATCCAAGTTCGCTCGACCGCTCTCAGAATCTGCGGCGCCACTTGGAATGGGAACGACGGTCCCGCGCACTTGGACCGTCTCTCGATGGAATCTAATCTCGCCCACCGCATTCCGCGTCTCCTCGACTCTGGACACGCCAACCTCCCAACGATTCTTCTCGCGCACCACCCTCACGCCGCAGACTACGCCCCCCACTCCGATCTGACGCTCGCCGGACACACCCACGGCGGACAACTCATGCTCTCCTCGACCCGAGGCCCCGGCCCTATGCTCTACCGATACTGGTCCGGCCTCCACACCTCACGCCAACTCGGCCGCCCAGTGATTGTCTCGAACGGGGTCGGCAACTGGTTCCCACTCAGAACGGCCGCCCCCGCAGAAATAACCCTCATCACGGTTGTTTAACGCACCCAACCTGACGAAAATCAATGCGGCCAGAGCTGCGATTAAGCTACACTGCAGGCTTGCCGAACCGACTCCACAAACCAAGATTCTCGCCCCTCCGGTAACCGTTCCTTCATCCCGTCACCCTCTTTCCATCCCGCATCATGAGCGAAGAAACCTCTCTCCCACTCGATCTGAAGTTCCTCCCCGACTGGCTCAAGGAAACTCCCGGAGCAAATCCCTACGCCAAGTTCCAAGGCGAATCGCCGCGCGACGACCGGCGCGGCCCAAGACGCGACGGACAAGGGTTCGCGAGACGCGACGGGGGCGGAGGTGGCGGCTTCCGACAAGGACCGCGCAACGACGACCGTGGCCCGCGTCGCGAAGGTGGCCCAGGCGGACCTCGCCGAGACGGCGGTCCGCGCGGTGACCGCAACCAACGCGGCGGTGATCGGCGTGACCAACGCTCCTTTGCGCCACGCCCTGAACTTCCGAGAGTTCTTCCTGCAGAAGTGCACGTGGAAATCCTGCCGACCGAACCTGCCGCAGAGGCAATCGCCAAGCAAATCCGCACCAGCGGCAAGGCCTATCCGCTTCACAGCACCGCACGCCTGTTCCTCGACAAGCCCGAGCGTCACAAGGTTCGAATCTCATCAAAAAGCGATGAACATCCGCTCTACCAAATCGAAGACGGCCCCATCAGCTTTGACCGCAACCTCATCGAAAGGAATGCGTTCCGCCTGATGAAGGCGCGCTTCTATCGCGAAGAACAAACCGAAATCGAACCACCAAAAGGAAACTTCACGAACGTCGCCAAGTGCCGCTCGACCGGCACCATCCTCGGCCCAACCAGCCACCACGGGTACCAAGTCGCAGTGAAGAAACTCTATGAAGAGCGCTTCAGTCGGCAAATGTCCTACCAGACGTATCTGCGCGAAGAGATTGAGATCGTCACCGGGGAACAGGCCGTCAACGACTGGAAAGAATCCGCCAAGTTCATCACGGTTTACCACACCACAACGGAGGAAGAGCCTGTCTCATTTAAAACGCCAGCCGAGGTCGAGGCGCATTTCAGAAAAACCTACCTTCCCAACCTCATCCGTTCCGCAAAACGCCTCGAATGCGGTGGCGCCACAGCACGCTCCACCCCAGAACGTTTGCTCGTCCAGCGCATCCGCGAGACCTTCGATCGGCAACGCGCATACCCCGACCAACTAGTGAACGGGCTGCGTTCCGCACTCGCCTCGCAAAATCTCCAGATTTTCAAGCACCGTAAACGCGTTCTGTTCGTGTCAGCCATTCGCCCCGTTGTGGCGGCCTCAACCGAAGGCATGGCGGAGGGCCCCGCGGCTATTCTCACCACAGTTCGTGAGAACCCACGCATCACGAAGCCCGACCTCGCAAAACGGATCCATGGTGAAGCCTTGGATGGCGAAACCGGCAGCACACTGAAAGCGCAACTCGCAGCCGACCTCCACTACCTCTCCCAATCCGGAACCGTCATCGAGTTTGCCGATGGAACGCTGGACCTCGCGCTCACCCCGAGAGACGCGGAGAAGGACAAACCTCAAGATTCACCCGAATCCGCTCCCGCCCAAACCGAAACAGACGCCCCTGCGGAAAGTTGCGAAATCGCGCCAACAGACGCTTGCGAACTTCCAGCCCAAACCTGCGAAATCACGCCAGCCGACGCCTGCGAACTTCCAGCCCAAACCTGCGAAATCACGCCAGCAGACGCTTGCGAACTCCCAGCCCAAGCCTGCGAAATCACGCCAGCAGACGCCTGCGAACTCCCAGCCCAAGCCTGCGAAATCGCACCAGCAGACGCCTGCGAACTACCTCCGAACGAAACATCGGCATAGTCGCCACACCATCCGCGCTCGCTGTCTCCAACTACGGCAGAGCGCGGAACTCGTTTGAATCACGGAGTCGGCATTCTGTCCGATTACACACAAAAAATGGCCGCACCAAAACGTGCTGCTCGGTGTAGTAACTTCGGCATGTCGCAACGCATCCTCCACCCGATTGCTGCCGTCCTTCTCACCCTGCTGTCCCTCCTCAATCTCGACGCAGCGGAAAATCCGGGAAAACTCAAAGTCCTCTTCCTCGGGCACGATAGCAAACACCACAATAGCAATGAGTACTGCCCACTCATCACCGCTGCACTCGCACCTGATGACATCGACATCGAGTATTCAACCAAAGTCGATTCGCTCAACGAACAAAACCTCGCCCGCTTCGATGCCGTCATGCTCTACGCAAACCACGGCCTCATCTCCGAAGAGCAACTGAACGCACTCATCGGATTCGTCGAAGCCGGAAAAGGATTCGTCCCCGTGCACTGCGCCAGTGCGTGCTTCGGTCGCTTCCCCAGATTCGTCTCCTTGGTGGGCGCACGCTTCAAGAGCCACAAAAGCGGAGTATTCCGCGCGTCCATCATCGCCCCGCAACACCCCGTCATGAAGGGCCTCGCCGAGTTCGAGTCATGGGACGAAACCTACGTCCATGGCGACCACAACTCCGACGGACGAACCATCCTCATGGAACGCGTCGAAGGAGACACCCGAGAACCGTGGACTTGGGTGCGCACCCAAGGCAAAGGCAGAGTGTTCTACACCGCCTCCGGACACGATGATCGAACCTGGAAAGAGCAAGGATTCCAGCGTCTCCTCAGAAACGGAATCGTCTGGTCCGTGGGCGAAGCCCGAAGCAAGGCTTGGGAAGAGGCACGGAACAAATCCCAGAAATAACCCCCGCGCTCACCGCCGGGGAGCAACGCCGCCTCGAACCATTCCCATCGCCACTCGGAACCCCACGTTGCTCAGGCGAAACCCTTTCGGCATCGGACTAGCCAAGGGCGAGGAGCCTTCGCCGAGAACGACCCCGCGATGGTTCCAGTTTCTTCCAAACGACATCACGTCGAGTTCACCAAGCCCCTCAATCTCACCCGAGGCATGCACGGGGGTGCACATTTCACTCACATTCGCGTCCAAATCTCGAATCCCAAGCCTACCAGCATTCGCAACCGCGCCATCATCCACTCCCTCGGAGACTCGAGCCACTCCCCCCCCGTTTAAGCGGAAAGCACGCTCCCACTCCGTCTCGGTCGGCAACCGATACTCGTACCCGTCAGGCAATCGTCCAGCCAAGCGCTCCATCTCCGTCAACCGCGCACAATACTCGCGCGCCTCATCACCACAGACATAGTAAATCGACACCGCCTCCCCCTTCCCACGCAACGTCCCTTCCTCGGACACAGCACTTCCAAACCCCAAAAGCTCTCGCATCCGCTTCCCCCCATAGCTCTGATCGTCCGCTAACATCAACGCCGCCTGATCTGTAATCCCCCGCCCCATCACCCGCTCCCACTCCGCTTGCGTAACCTCCCGCTCGCCCAACCAAATCCCATCCTCCACGGCTGCCACCCGTAATCCCTCACTCCCATTCCCCTCCACCGCTACGGCTGGACACCAGCGCAGCGCGGGTTCTCCATCCTCACCTCCACGCCGCAACACCTTCAGCGAGAGCGTGGCAAACCCAGCCAGCGGGAACTCACCCTCGGCCACTTGAATCCCAGAGTCAGTTACACCCGCTCGCGGGAGCATCTCCGATTCACCTTTGCCACCCGAATCTGGCACGGCGACAGTTTCTTTGAATCCTGCGTCATAAGCCTTTTCAACGGGGAACGTTTTCAAACCAAGCTGACCGGCCACCTCTCGCTCCGAAGCACCCCGCTTCGCAATCTCAGTCAAAAATCCATTCTTTGCCGACAACTTCGCCACGGCTGCCATGCGCTGTGGATCCGTCACTCTCGAAAACACCATTCGCGCAATCCGCCGCGAATCCACAGCTTTCACGCCATACCCCATCCCTTGATTGGACGACCAGAACACCACCTGCGAGTGCCCCTCGGCATCCTCATTCAGCCCAAGAAACACCACCAAGTGCCCTCGCTCGACCGAGCCAAACTTCTCATTCCAAAAGATTTTCAAAAAATCTCCGGGCAATGCCTTCTCTTTTTGAATGAAAGACACTCCCATCCCTGTCTCCCTCAACAACACAGCTGCCCCCGGCCCGTTGGCGTTCCATCGGCCCCAAACCCCCACTCCATCCGCCAGCTTTCGCGGAACCCAATCCTTCCAAACCGCCTCTGCAGCCGTATTTCCCTTCGCCCCCCCCCACAAGGACAACGCCTTCAATAACACCAAGTACGTCGCGGAGGAGCAGAAGCTCGGCTGCGCAGCCCTCGCATCCACCACGACCTCTCCGTTGCCTACCGTCACCGAACCAAACAAACGCTCCATCGCGGCGTCTTCCACCGAGTACCCCCCGCCCCGAGGCATCTCTTCAACGGCCTTCAAAACATAATCATTGAACGCATTCTCAGCCGACGCTGAGCAGCGGAAAAACGCGCCCAAAAAAAAGGCGGCAATCCACAAAGTCACGAACCGAAAACCCATACGCCGTGACTGAGCAGACTTCGTGCGGAAAAACCCGCACGCCCCAACTCACGCATCCCCTCGCTGCAACTGCCCCCACTGCACCGGTAAACGACGCCCCTTCTGAGCCGCGCGGAAATGCATCTGACCATCCGCCATGATGGTCACGTGACATTCCACCGGTCCTTGCTCCTCAGGATTAACCCCCTGAATCCGAAACGCGCCCAATCCTGCCGGCGGATTCGATCCCCCACTTTCCCCCTGTTGCAACACGACGAACAACGTGTCGCCCGTAACTTTCCAAGGGAACCTTCCCTCCGCAGGAGCCGTCTTGCCAGCGCCCACCACCACTCCTCCATCCCCGTCCGGAAGTGTAATCAATACCGGCGCAGTGACATAGCCAGAACCGTGAACGGCCACCTGCACCCCGCAAACCGCTAAAATACCCATCCAAAGTTCCAATGTACCACCCGCCATCGCCTTAAACTCCTCGTCCGCATTTTCCTGCGATAATGCCCGACGTAACACACCGGCCGCTTCATCGCGTAACCCCAACTGATGCAACGTCTGGGCATAATTCCAATCCAACCGGTTGGAAAACTTCCGGGACTCCACCGCGGGCCGAATAATCGTCGTGAGCTTCGTCAGTTCCCGGTTCTCGCCCAACACCGCCGAGTAGTGCAGCAACACCTCCTCCGAATCCGCATTCAATCCATAAGCCCGCTCAGCGTGACGCAATGCGGACGCCGCATCTCCCCGCTTGCGCGCAACGGAACTCGCAATCAAATGCCCCATCCAAGAGCCCGCAGAAACCGCCCACTCGCTCACCGCATTTTCCTTCTCCGGATCATGCTCCCCAGCGCGCAACCCAAACGAAATTCCAATCGCCGCATGGTAGTTCGGATCCAGCCTCAAAACCTGCTCGAGAGCACTCTGCTCTCCCTCGCTGTCACCTACCGCATTACACGCTTGCGCCAAGTTCATGAATCCCGCCGCATCCTCCGGATTCATCGCGGTGTAACGCTCAACGGTCGCTTTCGCCAAATCGTTGCGTCCCGATAAACGGTAGGCCCCCGTCAACGCCGCAAGCGTCGGCCCATGCCCCGGACGAACCTCATTCGCCTTCTCCAACGCCTTCACCGCCGTCGCGAGAATCAATCCATCGCGCAAGAGACGATCCGCCAATCCCAACAGCTCGTCCGGTTTCTCCGCTAATGCATCCAACTGGCCCTCAACCATCTGTTGAAAGGAAGGCACATCCACGTACCCAACCGCCTCCGGCTTCGACGCATCCCCTCCCTGCTGCACCAAACGAACCAAAACCCTCAACCGCACCAACCCGTCCAACGCAACTTGGTCGTTCGGATTTACTTCCAACGCCTTCTGAAAGCACTCAATCGCCCGATCCCGATTTCCAACACTCGCGTTGATCGTTCCCAAGTTGCTCCACGCCGGAGACATGGACGGCAAGTCTTCCACCGTCTTTTCGAAGTTCGCCAACGCTTCCTCATCATTCCCCTCCAACCGAGCCAAACTACCCTTCTGAAAACTAATGAAGGGCGTACCAGGGTGAAGCCGCTCCACTTCTTCCAAAATCCCGTACGCCTTCACAATCTCCCCCTCCTCCAATGCGTCCGACAAATCACTGAACAAACCCGTCGCCGCACGGAAACTCGCCCAAGGATCTCCCGCGTCCACGCCCAAACGGTCGATGGCTTCACACAACGTCTCGAGGTCCAACGGCTGCCGCTTCGCTCCTTCAGGATCAGCCTCAGCTGGCCATGGCAGTTTGGCGGGCAACCCATAAAAAAGCGGTTCCCACGACGTGTTCTCAACCCAGACTACGTTGTTCGACATAAGAGATTTGTAAGAAATAGTTTTTTAACCAACCGTCACAGTGTCGACTCACAGGCCGATAACCCGCAAAACATCATCCCGCCGAGCCGCCGCACTCAACACCCCACCAATCTGGTCCTTCGCAACGTCCGGATCCTTCAACCCATGCCCTGTAACCGTGAGAACCACGCGCGCGCCCTCCGCAATCCCTGCCATCGGACAGGTCGCACACCGCGACGCGCTCTGACATTTGAGCAAGCCAGCAACACTCGCCGCGCTCGCCGGTTCCACAAAAATACCCTCGTGCGCGGCCAACCAAGCCTGCGCCGCCAGAATCTCCTCGTCCGACACCACATCAATGCAGCCGCCGCTGCTCCGAATCGCATCTTCCGCCAACTCCCAGCTCGCGGGGTTGCCAATCCGAATCGCCGTCGCAACCGTTTCCGGATTCTCAACCACTTTCTTGAAGTACAGCGGAGCAGAACCCAGTGCCTGAAAACCCGTCATTCGCGGCAACCGTGACGACCGCCCTGCCTCGCGGAACTCCTTGTAGCCCATCCAGTAAGCCGAAATATTGCCCGCGTTACCAACCGGCAGGATGTGCACGTCCGGCGCATCACCCAGCTCCTCAATAATCTCGAAACTCGCCGTCTTTTGCCCCTGCAACCGATCCGGATTCACCGAGTTCACCACGGCAATCCCACCCAGCGCGCCAATCTCACGAACCAACCGCAGCGCATCATCAAAGTTCCCCTCAATCGCAACCACCTTAGACCCGTACATAAACGCCTGCGCCATCTTCCCAAAGGCAATCTTGCCTTTCGGCAATAACACAACCGACGCGATGCCTGCCCTCGCCGCGTATGCCGCCGCCGCCGCACTCGTGTTGCCCGTCGAAGCACAAATCACCGCCCTTGCACCGCCCTCCACCGCTTTCGACAACGCCACCGTCATCCCGCGATCCTTAAACGAACCCGTCGGATTCAATCCCTCGTACTTGAGATAAACCTCAACACCTCGTCCAACCTTCTCACTCAACTTCGGAGAGTGAATCAACGGCGTGCTGCCCTCATTCAACGAGACAACCGGAGTCAACTCATTCACAGGCAAATACGATCGATAGCGCGCAATCACGCCTCGGTCATGCAGTGTGGAAAAAGGTTTCTGGCTCATTCGAAGTGCTCTACTCGGATCATTCGCGGCGCTCTTTTCACCGCCTCCAATGCCGCGAGTCGCGACATCGCCTCCCCAATCTGACGATTCGTCGTCGCATGGGTCATCAAAATCAATGGAACCGTCGCGCCTTCATCCTCTGACTCCGGTTGTAAAATCGAAGCAATGCTCACCCCCAACTCGCCCAAAATCCCCGCAACGCGCGCCATTACCCCGGGCCGGTCCTCAACCGATAACCGCAAGTAACACGCAGACCGAATCTCATCAATCGGACGGCAGTTCCCGTACAACGCATGCGTCACAAACCCCGCATCGCGCCGCGGACGCACCAACGACTCCGCCGCCTCTGCGATGTCTCCCAACACCGAACTCGACGTCGCGTCCTGCCCTGCACCCCGTCCGTAAAACAGCGTCTCCCCCACAAGATCGCCATGCACCGCAACCGCGTTGAACACCCCATTGACGCTCGCCAGCACATGCTTCTCCGGAATCAACGTCGGATGCACGCGAACCTCAACCTCGCCGCCCATGCCATCCTTGCTCGCCTTAATCACCCCCAACAGCTTGATCCGGTAACCCAGCTTGCGCGCAAAACAAATGTCCGAAGCTGTGATGCTCTCAATCCCCTCCACATGAACCCGATCCGGCGGCACCCAGAATCCGTAGGCCAGCGATGCCAAAATAATCGCCTTGTGCGCCGCATCCCACCCATTCACGTCAAAAGACGGGTCCGGTTCCGCATACCCCGCCGCTTGGGCCTCTTTCAACGCATCCTCAAAACCCATCCCCGTCTCCGTCATCCGCGTGAGGATGTAGTTACTCGTTCCGTTGATGATTCCGTGAATCGACACGATGTGGTTG
>JBEEPE010000429.1:0-2666 GCA_041191265.1 Verrucomicrobiota bacterium
AGGGGTTAAAATCAAAACTCTTGGTACACAAATGGCGGCGTCGAAAAATCGCCCCGCCCGTACATAAAGGCCAGCGTCACAATCACCAGCACGTAGTAGAGAAACAACAGCACCGTCCGCAAATACGGGTGTGCGTGAAGCAGCATCTTCCACCGTTCAGCCAGAGTCGACATGGCCAAACTTTACTTCGCAGCCACCCGTTGCTCGACGTCAGAAACCAACTTGGCCGGCGTCGCCCACGCCTCGCGCTCAAACTCCGCAGGCGAAATCTCAATCCCAAACTCTCCCCCCAGCGCGACAATCAGCTCGACCGTTTTCATCGAGTCCAGAATCTGCAAATCGTAAAGCGCAAGATCGGGATTCGTCTTCACTTCCTCAGTCTCCGCAACGTTCGCCAACACGGACAGGATTTGGTCTTTCATGGTTTTGGGTGGATTAAAATGATCTCAGAAAATGCAGAGGCTTCAACGATCCTTCCCCTCCTCCAGCGCAGGGCTCGTAGGCTGCGAGGGGGCGTCCGTCGGTACCGGCGGCGTTGCGGGCGGACCGTCCGCCTTCGCCGCAGTGTCTGAACTCTTCAATCGGCCGTGGAAAAAGTCATCAATCACCTTGTTGTAGTACCACCAACCTTTCGATCCGATATGGTCATTCTTGTCCTTGAAAAAGACCGGATCCCCCTCGTGAGACGAGAAATACACCAGCGGAGTGTCGTACCGCCCCGTCAACTCGCGCAACCGCTCCCCGTACTCCTTTCGCGCCTCCGCCGAAACACCGTCCCGCTCCAACAAATCCCCGTGCAAGGGCATGCTCATCACCAACGCCTCCGCGCCCAACTCCTTCAACGCACGAAGCACTAACTCAAAATCATCCCACTCCTGCGAACTCCGCAGCACGCGCAACCATTGTTCGTCCGCCGACCCACGCGGCTTCGGCGGAGGAAGCGCCTTCGCCTGCTCGGCCGCTTTCACCGCCATCGCGCGCGCGTGCTTGTCCGCAAAGCGGAACAGCTCCCCCCAATCCAGCTTTCGACGGCGCACCTGCGCTCCCGCCGCTCGCGGAACCTCCACGGGCTTGCCCGATGCCTCAGCCGCCTCCTCATCCGCCTCCTCCCGCTCACGCAACATGACGAACACCTCCGCATAGTCCTGTAACCGGCTCACCCAGCGATCAAACCACACCACCGGCTCAAACAAGGCCAACAACACCCGATCTCTCGGACGATCTTTCGCCAACCGGCGAACCAAGGTCCGCAGCACCATGTCGTTCTCGTAAGTCCGCGGATACGCGAGCATCTGACGCGCTGCATCCCGCTTCAACCCATGGCTCAGGTACGGGCTGTGCAACATTTCCTTCGCCTGGAGTTGCGAGAAATTTCCCTCGAAATATTTGGGTTCCGCCCTCTGGTACATGAAGAAGGCCGGCGAAAGCGAAATCACCACCTTCTTCCCACCCACAGAGTCCCCCACACTGCCGATTTTTTGCAAAACCGAGAGCGCTGTCGTGCCTGGTTTCCCCACTGGAAAAAGACCGAATCCCGTCGGAAAATCGCGAAAAAAATCAATCCCGTTCAACGGTTCGGTCGGCAAAAGCTCCGAACTCCCAAACACCACCAACGTGTCCGGACGAGAAAAGGCCTCCCTGAGAAAGGCAACCCCGTGCAACTTCGCGTCGCTAAACTCCGGAGCAACCACGCTGTGCAAATAACGCTCCTGAAGGCTTCGAGTCCACTCATAGCCCCCCCAACACGCAGAGGCAACCAACGTAAACGCCCCAACAAGAGCGGCCAGATGACGAAACCGTCCCTGTTCCGCCCCAGCCTCCGACGCGCCGGCATTGGTATTTACAGAACTCATTTCTGGGGGAATCGGCGGCTACTCAAAACCACCAAAATCGATGAACGCGTCACGTAAATGACACCTCATTCCGATTAGCAGAAGACACGCCAAACCCTTGTGGCAAGCGGTCGCCACGACGCAACCCACTGCGCGTCGCCCGTCAAAATGCACGACTAACGAGGTGAATCCCGATTAGATTCCCAACATCAATCGAACCGGATTTTCGATGCATTCTTTAATCCGAATCAGGAACGTCACCGCCTCCTTGCCATCCACCACGCGGTGATCATACGACAGGGCTAGATACATCATCGGACGGACCACCACCTCGCCCTTCACCGCGATCGGGCGCTCCTGAATCTTATGCATTCCCAAAATCCCGCTCTGGGGCGGATTCAAAATCGGAGTGGAAAGAAGCGACCCATAAACGCCGCCATTCGAGATGGTGAACACCCCGCCTTGAAGATCCTCAATCTTGATTTTCCCGTCGCGCGCCTTGCCCGCAAACTCCACCAACTCTTTCTCCAACTGCGCAAAAGACTTCTGATCCGCATCGCGAACCACCGGAACCACGAGCCCGCGTTCCGTTCCAACCGCAACACCCACATCATAGAAATGATTTTGAATCAAATCATCCCCCTCGATGCGTGAGTTAATCTGCGGTACTGCCTGCAATGCAGACACAACCGCCTTGATGAAGAAACTCATGAAACCCAGTTTCACCCCGTGCTCCTTCACAAACGCATCCTGCATTTCCGAGCGCAACCGCATGACCGCACTCAAATCACACTCGTTAAACGTGGTCAAAATCGCCGCCTGATGCTGCGCAGA